>NZ_JBQFYL010000006.1:0-191874 GCF_056541465.1 Ruegeria sp. AH12
TTGAGCTTATGTGCGTTCCTTACACGGAACCGGACGCCGACCTGGGTTCAACCCTGTCGGCCCTGAAGACCAACATTCCCGATGTAGATCGGTTTATCCGGACGCTCTACACGATCTGGCATGTGCCATCGGACATCTCACAGAAAATGACCGAGGCGCTGCGCACCACCGGGGCGCTGGACTAAGATCCGGCAGTCGAGAATTTAACGGTGACTCACTCTGCCCATCGTACGGCTGCCCGTAGGAAGGTTCTGAGATCGCAGTCAGACCCGGAAACGAACTATGCTTACTCTACCTCAGCGCCTTGATCTGATGAAACTGGCGACGGATATTGCAAAGACCAAAGCCAGCTTGTCCGAGGAAAAGCCGGCGAAACTGGAAGAGGAAGTCCTTTCTATATTCGAGCTGCTCAAGCCAAGTATAGAAAGCGGCAGCGCCTTTGAGAACACCAGCATGTCCGATGTAAAAACCGCGGTTGATGTCGCCTCGACCATTGACGGTTTTCTGGAATAGCCGGCCTTTCTTCACAAACCCAAACAATGCCGTTTCGCATCAATATGTTGCGCGCTTACAATTCCAACAACTGTCAAGTGCGATCGCCCCAATCCGAACCTTAAGCATAGTTCTCTTACACGACGGTAGCGGCACGCTTTCCTGTATTCGCTGCGATTGCGAAAGCTAGCACCAAGATCGGATTTGAGGTTTTTGGCCCACTTGAGGATGCCGTTATAAACAATGGACTGCGAACCTTACGACCGAGCATCAAATCTGGACGACACAGCACAATGCCCCAGTTGCATCGCAAGCCAGACCTTTCTCAATAGTGTTTTTATTATTCTGATGAAGAGCAAACACCGAACCTGGGCCCGAGTTGATCTTGCTCAGTGCTTTTTCGAGAAATTGGACGCGAACACCCGGCGCCCACGCAACGTTGTTGTTGGGAGCTGCAGGTTCCGCTGGACATATCGCCAACACGTCCTTATTCAAACTAATCAGTCTCTGTGACGAAGGTACATTTCTAGCAGGTGAGAGATTCCATCCGAACATTTGGTGGTAGAAGTTGTCCGGGAATGCACCGCTACGGGATAGGTAGTGTTCGTGCGTAAACTGACGAGCGGGGACAGGATAGTCGTGACGCGAAACTGATATACCGAAGAACGCGCCAAGCGGATCACGTAAGAGGCAGTTCTGACCAACCCCTGGAACTTCAAAGGGCGGTTTCACTACCGATCCTTCAAGCTTGACGGCGAGTTTGGCAGCCTGATCTACGTCTTCGACCTCAATATAAGGAATCCAGCCTTCAAAGGGCACCTGATTTTGAGAAACGACCCCGGCCCCTGCCTCTCCATCGAGAGTGGCGAGGACAAAATCTCGATGGCCGCCGCCCCATGCGAAATCTGTGGCGTGTTCGACAATATAGCTCCAACCTGCCACGCTTTCGTAAAATGACCTGGAAGCTTCCACATCAGGCGTGAAAAGATCGTGCCAGACAATTCGGCCATCTTTTTCTTTTGTCACCGCGACTTCATCCAAACTGCTTCCGTTCGCCATAACTCTCGCTTGCGGTCCAAATATTGATGCAGATCAATTTGCGCGGTTCTGGTCCGTGAAGTCACTTAATTCAGTGGCTCCGTTGGCGGTCAGCCATTCTGCAAACTTACCCATAGCATCCGTTGCGGGGCGATCCGAAGGCTAGGCGAAGCAATATTTACCAGCGTTAACGGCTTCACTGAAGGGTTGTATCAGGCGGCCGTGTTCGATGTAGCGTTCGAACATGGGCACAGGTAACAAGGCCGCCCCCGGTACCAAAGGTGGCCAACTCGGCAAGGGCCGCTTATCTGTCCAGAATTGGTCCCTTTACACGCGGGCAAATCGATCCAACTGCTTCGAACCAACCTGGCCATCCGGCACCCTGAATTACGACGGTACTGCGTCGGCTGCATATTGAGACAGGAATTCCTCTGAGGGTGGGATCTGAGTGATGACATCAATCAGTACCCCGTTTGGATCGCGATATATCGCATGGCGTTGGCCAAACGGCTCGCTCACAAGTGACTTTGCCACCGGAACTCCTTCCGACCGAAGTCGTTCATCCACTTTGTCGACATCCTCGACTTCAAAGTTGAGGATCATACCCGTAGACGCACCGCGGGAAACCTCTGGGATCGTCTCGTGGTCTGACTGGACGACCGCGAGATTGACCGACGGATCCGCTTCACTTTGTAGATGCACATACCAATCCGCCTCGAACGCTGCGCGGAAGCCAAAATGACGTTTGTAGAACTCTGCCGTCTCAGAAACCGATTCAGACTGAATGACCGGATAATATTGGATGACGCGCATTTTTGATCTCCTTAACTTACATGCACTGTGTATGTATCATCAATTTGCAAATACATGCAAGATGTATGTAAGGTGCTTGTAGTGATAATCGGAGCCGTTAAATTTGCCCCCAGAAAAACCCGCCCGACGCAGCCAGGCAGACCGACGCGCCGAAACGCGTGCCAAACTCGTAGAGGCTGCCCGAGAACTGTTTGTGAATTCGGGATTTGCCGATACTGCAACCCCAGACATCGTACGTAAGGCCAGCGTAACCCGCGGCGCGCTGTATCATCATTTCAAGGACAAGGCTGATCTTTTCCGCGCCGTCGCAGAAGAGGAGGCCAAAGCAATCTCACACCATATTGACCAGGAAACGCGCAATGTGGCCGATCCCGAACAGGCCATGGTGACAGGATCGAATGCCTTTTTTGAAGCGATGTTGGTCCCAGGCCGAGTACGCCTCCTGATGGAAGAGGCCCCAGCGGTATTAGGGCACAGCACCGCTGTCGCGTTGACCCGGGCCAATGGAACAGAAGAACTTCGTGAAGGGCTTTCGCGGGCTCTTCCTGAGCATTCCCCAAAACAGATCGATGCTTTGACTAATTTGTTGTCGGCCGCGTTTGATCGCGCCGCGCTAGAGATCGCCTATGGGGGCGATCCGAACGTCTACAAAGAGGTTATGAACCATTTGATTGGTGAAGTGCTCAAGGGCAACTAGCAGACCTCGGAAGCCCCGCAGTATGGGTCCCTACCACTTTTTCCGTGAACTACTCGACAAAAGCGGTCATCCATCAATTGATTTGAATGCTGCGTCGCAGCCCGTCGAAGCTGCCGTTCGCTGCGTGCGCAATAATCGAGCTTTGGCGAAGGTAGTCGCACTTGAAATCAATGGAATGAGGTTTTCCTTCAGGAAACGTTTACCACTCTGCTATCCCTAGCGAGACAAAAAGGATCCCAATCACAATCATCCCAACTATCGACAATATTGCGATGGTCTGCGCTGCTTCTTTGTCATCTTCGTGGAACAGGACCTGACCGCCGCATTTTGGGCAAGGCTTGCGGCCCATGTTTTTGAATGTTCGCCTTGTGACCCAACCGCACTTGGAACACTGACCTTTCATTTTGTCCTGGTAAGACATCGGGCCTCTCCATGTTTCTCGGCTAATTTCTTCACAGGTTCAGTATGTAAGCAACATCCACCAGTTGCCTCAATTCCCCTCAACGGCCCATTGCTGACAATTGACTATCATTTTCGTGCCGCAATGCAGCTTCCCAAAAGAGGACGCTAGTGAAGTTTGCGAGTTGCCAAAAGGCGAAGGCTGCAGGACACATCCAACAGCCTCCTGTCTTGCGGTCTTTGGCTATTCTACTGATTTATCTGATTTTTGGCTGGCGTAAGCTTTGAGCATCAATTCCGTGTACTCCACAGTGCTGGAGGTATGCTCTCCCAAACCAGGCCAAGCAAAAGGCAACTCCCGTAGGCAAATCTCTTGCTCCACCCTCACTCCGAGAAGAGCCCCTACTGCCAGAGCGGACACAGGTTCCTTCAGTTCCGGCCAAAGGTCTACATCAAAGGTGATCCAAACGTCATTGTCATCGTCAACGGATATTTCTGCAAACAGTGCCCCCAAACGCTCGCTTGCGTTTGAAGCATCTTCCACAAGTGCGCTTCGGATCAAAAGTGTAATTTTTTCTGGATCAAGTTCTAATTTCAGCCGTGTGTCTCTGACATCAACAATTAAGTCAGGCCTCTCAGGAATGTCGTTGTCCGCAATTGGTTTGGATCGCGCACCACCGTCTTTAAGCCACCAAGCATTCTCGTGGATATCGAGTGGAGAGGCGACACAAGTTGGGCAATGCCAAAGTCTCTTCGCAATCTGATTGCCCGTCATCGATGAGTCACAATGCAGGCAATACCATTTATTCGATTCAGCACCACTGATCGGATGACGGACGACACCTTCTTTATCAGGTTTTGTAGACCGTCTCGGCCAGTCTGACGCAATACCGGCACGAACTTGTTCCGCACGTTTGAGTGCAATAACAAGTGCCTGTTTCTGAAACTTCGGTTCGTGAACGGGTGCCTGATGTTCGATCTGCTCAGCGATCTCAAGACGAGGTGCCTTGTTCGGTGCTTCCGGTAAGTGAAGGTGCCATCCCGTCCCGTACAAGTGAACATCGCCCAGTGAAACTGAGATTTGGTATTCGTGCCCGTCGATCTTTCCGTGTTGAACATCGTTTTCGAAAATCGAGGTTTGAATAAAAGAGCCATGTTTGGGTCGGCCGGCTTCATCTCCAGGAAGAGAGTTTATGAGCAGGCTTTCTATGCTCGACAGTTGCGCCTGCGTTGGAAGCCAACCTGTTCTGTGCTCCTTTGTGACGTCGTTCCAATGTGGGAACCCAAGCTGCCTGGCAACAAAGTCACGTGCTTGGTGTAAAGGAACCTGTTGCGCTCGTGCATAACGCTTTGAAAGTTCTTTCAGTTTTTTTAGTGAATGTGTCGGTTTCATGATCCATATCCGAACTGGATCCGAAAAGGTGCCCGCTGCTTATCGGACCCTGCCAACGGCATGGTATCCAAAATACTAACTTCGCGTTGCTTTGCTTCGCATGGCGGGCACACCGGCCTACGCGTCAGGCCAACCACACTGTCCGATGATAACTGAGGAAGGTCAAGCGGCCCATACCGGTCACTCAACCATGGATCAGAATGCTGCACTCGCATCCCGGTTTCCGGACATTCGCCACAAGCTTGAAATGCCAGTTAGCTGAGTAGTTCTGGGGTCTGCGCCGCATGGCTCCATTGCCGGGGCGACTGGCCGTACATCCGTTTGAACTCACGGCTGAATTGAGAAGAGCTTTGATAGCCCACGTCCCAGGCTGCCTCCGACACGGTCTTTCCTTCGGCAATCCTCATGGCGGCGTTGTTCAGCCGCATGGATTTCACGAACTGAATCGGGGACATTGTCGTGGCTGCCTTGAACCGCCGATGAAAGACCGCGCGGCTCATGCCGACGTGGTCCGCCATATCGTCGATGGTCACTTGCTCGTTCATGTGGGTTGAGAGGTAGTCGATGGTGCGCGCGATTTCGTTGCCGACGCCAAAGGCCCGTCTTGCGGCGGACTCGGCCTCGCCCACGAGCACTGCGTAACACAACTCGCGCATTCGCCCTTGCCCGAGCACCTCCAGATCAACCGGATTGTCGAGCAGATCGAGAAGCCGCAGCAGTGCCTGTGTGAAACCACTATCCCAGGACGCCAATGCCAAAGCCGATGGCGCGCCGTCCCGCGATTGTCTGTTGCCACCAGCAGCGGTCTCAATCTCCATGGTGAGCTCGCGCATCATCCGCGGCTCCAGCGCAATCACCACGCCAAGCAGAGGATCGTCCTTGGACGCCAATGGCGTGCCCGCCTCCACCGGTAAAGTCATGGGGCACAGCAGGTATTTGTCGCTGCCATAGACGTGGTGCTTACCGTCCAGAACAGCTTCTTTGCTGCCACTGAGAATAGCCACCACCGTGGGCTCATAGACAGCAGGCACGCAGGGCACGGCCTCGGTCACCCGGAAAAGCTGGACACCTTTCAACGCGGTATCGACGAGGCCTGCCTTTGGTAGACGTCGCTCGATAAGGTCTTTGATCTGGTCTTTGCTCATGCAATCTAACTGGCAGAGGACTTTCATCTTTGCAATGGGGTTGAGACGATTGGGCAAGTAATCGAGAGTATATCGCCTGTTTCCGCGCCCAGTCAGGTTCTATCTGTGCCTTCAAGCAACAACACCTCAAACCGCCAGTTTGGGCTGGCAGGAGACAGAAAATGGCAGACACGACATTCGGACCCAAAGGCTGGACACCCGAGCGCCTCGGCGACCAGTCAGACAAGACCTACATCATCACTGGCGCCAATGCTGGCGCAGGCTTTCAAGCAACGCGCATATTGTTGAAGAAGAACGCCAAGGTGGTGATGCTGAACCGCTCAACCGAGAAATCCGAGGCGGCAATCGCAGAGTTGAAACAGGAATTCGGCACAAAAGCCGACGTAAGCTTCATCCGCATGGACCTGTCCGTTTTAGACAGCGTGCGCGAGGCCGCTGAAGAGGTCCTGAAGACGGTGCCTCGGATCGACGCGCTGATCAACAACGCCGCCATCGCGCAGGTGCCGACGCGCAAGCTGACCGTCGACGGGTTCGAAAGCCAGCTTGGCACCAACCACTACGGACATTTTCTGCTCAATGGCCTGCTCTTTGACCGCATCGCGGAAAGCAAAGGCCGGATCGTGGTCGTCGCCAGCCTGGGCTACAACATGGGTCTCAAGACCATCAAGTTCGACGACATGAACTGGGACGACGGCTATGGCGCGAACACCGCCTATTCGCAGAGCAAGCTGGCGCAGATGATGTTTGCCTACGAATTGCAGGACCGTCTGGCCGCAGCGGGGCGCAAGGATGTCGAGGTCTTCGTCTGCCATCCGGGCTCGTCGGCTACGTCGCTGATAACCACCAGCGGAAGCCGCACGATGCGTTTCATCTGGTGGCTGATGACCAAGACGCCGATGGTCCAGACTGCGGAACAGGGCTCATACCCTGAAGTCATGTGCGCGACCGAAGAGGCCCTGACCGAGCAACGCGCCCTCTATGGTCCGACAGGCCGAATGGAAGCAGTCGGCCCGGTCGGCAAAGGCACACTGAACGCCCACGCCCATGACAAAGCTGTCATGTCGCGTCTTTGGGAGGTGTCCGAAATAGCCGTGGGATCTAAGTGGCAACTCTGATCCCATTGCCACGGTCACCGGCACCGGCAAGGCAAATGTACACCGGTTGGGCCTAGAGGACGGGACAATGTGAATGCAGCGCGCAGTAAGGGTCGCTCTTCGAAAGCGGGCAAGCTCGGAACGGGAACTCAAGTGCAGCGAATGCCCGCTTCCCGCCCCTTGTATCAAAGCCTGATAATGTCGTCAGCCCAGTACCATCTCATTCGTCTGTCCTTTTTAGACTAGCGAACGGCCCCGGAAGAAATCCGAGGCCGTATTCTCATATCACCAGCCAAAATGATCTATTGAAACGTTTAGGTCATGTCCTATGAAACGCCACATCCACACCTAGATGATGCACAGCCTATCCGCATTTGGAATGCCCGCAACTCCTACAAGTCATGCACCCCTCAATCATCACCATGTCAAACTGCCCGCAAGAAGGGCAGGCCTTGCCGCGCGGGGCGTCCATGTTCACAACCTGCGCCTGAGGGTCGGATTTCAGCCCCATCCCCTCGCCTTCCAGAAAGCCGATATTGACCATGTGCTGTTCGATGACACCACCAATGGCCGCCAAAATCGAAGGGATATACTTGCCTTTCACCCAGGCCCCGCCACGGGGATCGAAGACAGCCTTTAGCTCTTCCACAACGAATGACACATCCCCGCCTCGGCGGAACACGGCCGAGATCATTCGAGTCAGGGCAAGGGTCCAGGCGTAATGCTCCATATTCTTCGAGTTGATGAACACCTCAAACGGCCGGCGGCGGCCTGCGATTACGATGTCGTTGATAGTCAGATAGATCGCGTGTTCGCTGTCCGGCCATTTCAGCTTGTAGGTCGACCCCTCCAAAGATTGCGGGCGGTCCAGCGGCTCGGACATGTAAATCACATCGCCACCATCCACCTCATGCGGTGCGCTGGCGCTTTCACCCGGTGCAGTGTCTTCGCTCTCGGAAACGGTCAGAACCGACCCTGTCACGTCGTTGGGTCGATAGGTGGTGCAGCCTTTGCAACCCTGATCCCAGGCCTGCATGTAAACGTCCTTAAAGGCGTCAAAGCTGATATCTTCCGGGCAGTTGATCGTCTTGGAGATTGAACTGTCGATCCATTTCTGCGCCGCCGCCTGCATTTTCACATGATCAGACGGCGACAGAGTCTGCGCGTTGACGAAGTAATCCGGCAGTTCGGTATCACCAAACTTGTCGCGCCACATCTGGACGGCATAATCCACCACTTCTTCCTCGGTGCGCGAGCCATCTTTCTGCAGCACCTTGCGGGTGTAGGCATAGGCAAAGACCGGTTCGATCCCTGACGACACGTTGCCAGCATAGAGAGAAATCGTCCCCGTCGGCGCGATCGAGGTCAGCAGCGCGTTTCGGATTCCGTGTTCGCGGATCGCATCCCGCACATCCTCGTCCATCTGCTGCATCGTGCCACTGGCCAGATACTTCTCGGCATCGAACAGCGGGAACGCCCCTTTTTCCTTCGCCAAGTCGACCGACGCCAGATACGCGGCGCGGGCGATGCTGTGCAACCAGCGTTCGGTCTGACGCGCCGCCTCGTCCGAGCCATAGCGCAGGCCCAGCATCAACAGCGCATCGGCCAGCCCGGTGACGCCCAATCCGATACGGCGTTTATCCTGCGCTTCGGCCTCTTGTTCGACCAGAGGAAATTTGGATGCGTCTACCACGTTGTCCATCATGCGGACAGCGGTGGCGACCAACTCTTGCAGAGCTGCTTCATCCAGATGCGCCGCCTCCTCAAACGGCTCCGCCACCAATCGGGCCAAATTGATCGAACCCAACAGGCACGCACCATAGGGTGGCAGTGGCTGTTCACCACAGGGGTTGGTTGCCGCGATGGTTTCAACATAGCTGAGGTTATTGGCCTGATTGATCCGGTCGATGAAGATCACGCCGGGCTCGGCATAGTCATATGTGGCCTGCATGATCTTGTTCCACAGATCACGCGCTTGCACGGTGTGATAGACCTTGCCATCGAACACCAACTCCCATGGGCCATCGGCCTTGACGGCTTCCATAAAAGGATCAGTCACCAGCACGGACATGTTGAACATGCGCAAGCGCGCGGGGTCAGATTTGGCGGTGATGAACTGTTCGATATCCGGGTGATCGCAGCGCATGGTTGCCATCATCGCCCCGCGGCGCGAGCCTGCAGACATGATGGTCCGACACATGGCATCCCAGACATCCATGAACGACAACGGCCCTGATGCGTCCGCTGCCACCCCGTGTACATCCGCACCACGCGGGCGAATAGTCGAGAAATCGTAACCGATCCCGCCACCCTGTTGCATGGTCAGGGCCGCCTCTCTCAGCATGTCGAAGATACCGCCCATGCTGTCCGGGATCGTGCCCATGACAAAGCAGTTGAACAGGGTCACCTGACGCGCGGTGCCTGCCCCGGCAGTAATGCGACCGGCGGGCAGATATTTGAAATCCTCCAGCGCTTCATAGAACTTGCCTTCCCATTGCGCGGGGTCTTTTTCCACCCGGGCCAGATCGCGGGCTATGCGCCGCCAGCTGTCTTCGACCGTCTGATCAATGGGCGTGCCATCCGCTTGTTTAAAGCGGTATTTCATATCCCAGATTTGCTCGGCGATGGGGGCGGCAAAGCGGCTCATTGGTGATTCCCTATCTGAAAGAGGTATTCAGAGTACCATCCACAACACCTTGATGACAATCGTACATGAGCTACAATGGATTGATAGTCGATGGACGACTCTGTGGGCAAGCTGTGGATAAATACGTAAACCTCATCAAACTTTCAGTTGGGTCAGACAGCGTGGACACGTTGCAGGCCTGGCAGGACAGTCGCAAACCGCTGTATGAGGATGGCTGCCCGCGCCATGTCACCCGAATGTGGCCCAAGCGCGAAGCCGAGATTCTGAATGGCGGGTCCATCTACTGGGTCATCAAGGGTGTCGTCCAATGTCGCCAACGTATCCTGCGGCTGGACGAGGTACGCGGCGAGGATGGTATCCGTCGCTGCGCCATAGTGCTGGACCCCGAGGTACATCGCACCCAAAACGCCCTGAAACGCCCCTTTCAGGGCTGGCGTTATCTCAAACCCGAAGACACACCCGCCGACCTACCCAAAAACCGCGCGCAGGAGGACGCCCTGCCCGACGATCTGAACCGCGCGCTCGCTGAAATCGGCGTTCTGTAGCTACTGCAACCGCTCTAGCAATTCGCTCAGAACCGCTTTGTCGGCCGCATCAAGCTTGGCCACCCGGCTGCGCCACAACGTCGCCTGCGATTGCAAGATCAGCCCATCCGACAGAACCTTGAGGTGGTTGGCCCGCAGTGTTTCTCCGGTGGAGGTGATATCGGCGATTGCTTCAGCGGTTTCGTTCATCACCGTGCCTTCGGTCGCGCCCTGACTATCGACCAGAGTGTAATCCGCGACGCCCGCATCGGTCAGAAACTCGCGCACCAGCCGGTGGAATTTGGTGGCAATCCGCAGCCGGTGACCATGCACCTTGCGGAATGCGGCAGCTGCTGCATCCAGATCGTCCAACGTATCGACATCGACCCAGCAGGCCGGAGTTGCAATGATCAGGTCGGCCCGACCAAAGCCCAGCGCTGAAACCTCGGCAACCTGCTGTTCCCAGCGCGGCAGCTTTTCCTGCACCAGATCGTTGCCAGTCACGCCCAGATGAATACGGCCCGAAGCCAGTTCACGCGGGATTTCCCCGGCCGAGAGCAGGATCAGCGAAACCCCGTCGACGCCGTCTACCGTTCCGGCATATTCCCGATCCGATCCGCTGCGAGACAGGATAATGCCGCGCTTTTCGAACCACGAGAATGTCTTGTCCATCAACCGGCCTTTCGAGGGCACGCCCAGCTTCACACTCATCGCGCGGCCTCCTCGATGTCCAGCATCAGGTCGGGTCGGATCACGCCACCAATTGCGGGGATTTCAGACCCGTCACCCAATTGCCGTGTCAGCGCGTCATAACGCCCACCGGTGGCAATTGGCGGCAGATCAGGTCGGCCCTCGGCATAGAAGCCAAAAACAAACCCATCGTAGTATTCCATCGAGGTCCGGCCATAGGACGCCTCGAAATCCAGCCGTTCGACATCCACGCCGCGCGCCTGCAACGCTGCTATACGCTCCTCAAGTCGGTCTAGGGCTGGGGTGATCTGCGGCAGATCGACCGCCACATCCCGCAGCTGTTCCAGCGCGAAGGGCATCGTCTCGCGTACATTCAACAGGGTCTCCAGCCCGACCAACTCATTGTCAGCAATGGGCGGCGCAATGCGATCCTCGCGCAGGGCTTCGATCCGTTCGACAATCTCTGGCGCTCGGCGCTTGCCGATCATCGGAAAATCGAACGACAGCGGGTCAGTGGAATCCAGCAGAGCATCGCGCGCTTCAGACCCAGACTTGCGACCTGCGTACCGATCCAACAGAGTACGGAACCGGCGCGGCCGCCACAGATGGCGCATCAACGCCGCCTTTCGGCGGTCTGTTGTACGTAACCCTTCGACGGCGGCAATCAGAATTCCAATATCCCCTGTTGCCGCGCGCAGAGGCAGCCCGCGCAATTGCAAAGCGATGAGCGAAAACACCTCGGCATCCGCCCCCGCCACATCGTCGCGGTCAAACACCTCATAGCCGACCTGAATATACTCATTAGATCGGTCCGGATCATGCTCCTGACGGCGAAAGACCTCTCCGGAATAGGTATACCGCGCAGGTTCAGCGCCGTCGCGCATGTGCATTTGCACCACCGGCAAGGTAAAGTCCGGGCGCAACATCTGTTCGCCCCGCAGCGCATCCGAAGTGATGTAAGCGCGTCCGCGAATATCCTCACCATAAAGGTCCAGCAACGTATCTGCCGATTGCAACAGCGGCGTATCTACCACCTGAGCACCCGCAGCCTCAAAACGGACACGCATCATTGCAGCGCGGGCCTGTATCTGGGAACGGTTGGCCATGGCTCAGTCCTGACTGTCCAGAATTTCACGCACCTTGGCGACCAGATCAGTACGCGGCACTTCGAATTGACTGGGCCGCTCTTTCCATTCCTCAAGCGTGGCGCTTTCGGCGATCTTGGCCCCCAGGATCAGGTCCTTGATCTGGACGATCCCGTTGGCCTTTTCGTCGCCGCCTTCAATCACTGCAATCGGAGAGTTCCGCTTGTCCGCATATTTCAACTGGTTGCCGAAGTTCTTCGGGTTACCCAGATAAACTTCAGCCCGGATACCCGCGTTGCGCAGTTCGGCAACCATCGCCTGATAGTCGGCCATGCGGTCGCGATCCATGACTGTGACGACCACCGGACCTGTGGCTTGCGCACTCAAACGGCCTTTTTCGCGCAGGGCGGCCAGCAGTCGATCAACACCGATGGAGATACCTGTCGCTGGCACTTCCTGCCCGGTAAACCGTTTGACCAGATCGTCATAGCGCCCACCGCCCGAGACCGAGCCGAACTGCCGCTTGCGGCCTTTCTCGTCGAAAATCTCAAAGGTCAGTTCTGCCTCGTAAACCGGACCTGTGTAGTAGCCGAGACCACGGACGACCGAAGGATCAATCTCAATCCGATCCGATCCGTACCCGCCGGCATCCAGCAGCGCGCCGATCTGTTCCAGCTCGGCAATCCCCTCTGCACCGATCTTGCTGTCGCCTACAGCGGCGCGCAAGTTGGTCAGCGTACCGGACGTATCCACAGCTTTGGACGTCAGGAAGGCAATGACCGGCTCGGCCTGATCTTCGCTGAGACCTACGCCATCAATAAACGCACCAGAGGCATCCAGTCGCCCTTTGGTCAGCAGCTCGCGGACGCCCGCCTCCCCCACCTTGTCGAACTTGTCGATGGTGCGCAGGACATTGTCGCGGGCGGCAGCATCTTCGCCCAATCCCATCGCCTCTAGCACACCGTTCAGAACTTTGCGATTGTTCACCCGCACAAGATAGTCGCCACGCGGGATGCCGACCTCTTCCAGCGTATCCGACAGCATCGCACAGATCTCGGCGTCGGCAGCCATCGAGGCGGTGCCCACCGTATCCGCATCACATTGATAAAACTGACGATACCGCCCCGGCCCCGGCTTTTCGTTGCGCCAGACCGGCCCCATCGCATAGCGGCGATAGGGTGTGGGCAGATCATTGCGGTGCTGCGCGTAAACACGAGCCAGAGGTGCGGTCAGGTCATAGCGCAGGGCCATCCAATCGCCATTCCCGCCTTCGTCAAACTCCTGCCACGCAAACACACCCTCATTCGGGCGATCCACATCCGGAAGGAACTTGCCCAGCGCCTCAACCGTCTCAACCGCGCTGCTCTCCAAGGCGTCGAACCCATAGCGATGATAGACACCCGCAATCGTCCGCAGCATCTCGGTGCGCTGCGTGACTTCCTCGCCGAAATAGTCACGGAACCCTTTCGGCGTCACGGCCTTGGGGCGGGGCTGTTTCTTGGGCTTGGCCATTTGGGGCGTCCTTGGGGCATAGTATTACGCGCGCGGTCTATCCCATGGCCCGCATCGGGGCAAGGCGGGGTTTCGCTGGCATTGGGTCTTGCGGAGGGCTATGACCAACCCAGAAGGAGACCACAATGCAGCATCTGGAAGAACAGATCGCCCATCTGTCGCGCACGGTTGAGGAGTTGAACACGGTTGTCACCCGGCAACAAAGCGAGATCGACCGCCTGACCAGACGGGTTGAGATGCTGCTACAGCGCGAGGCGGAACGAGCACAGGAAGGCTCGGGCGGGGTCGTGTTCGGCGATGAACGGCCCCCGCATTATTGACCCTTGATTGAGTGTCAAACGTTGCGCTTGCCCGCACCCAAACGACCCCACTGCGATTCACTAACAGGAGAGACCCTATGGCACAGAAACTCGCTTTGGTAACGGGTGCCGCGCGCGGGATCGGTCTAGCAACCACCAAACTGTTTCTGGCGGACGGGTGGAAGGTCGCGATGATCGATCGGGACGCGGAAACACTAGCTCTGGCAGCCAATGAGCTTGATGATGCCCTACCCATTGTTGCCGATGTTTCGGACCCGGAGCAGGTGGACGGCATGACAAAGGCCGTCTTACACGAATTCGGTCGAATAGACACCTTGGTGAACAATGCCGGGGTTGCGGACTTCGGACCGATCGAACAACACGGCTTTGAGATGTGGCGCCGGGTTATGGAAACAAATCTGGATGGGGTCTTTTTGGTGTCTCAGGCCGCGATACCCGCACTGAAAGAAAGTCGGGGCGCAATCGTCAGCATTGCGTCAATCTCGGGCCTGCGGGCAAGCACCCTGCGCGTTGCTTATGGAACGTCAAAGGCCGGTGTCATCCATCTGACCAAACAGCAAGCCGCTGAGCTGGGTGAATATGGCATTCGCGCCAACTGCGTCTGCCCCGGTCCGGTCCGCACCAAGCTTGCCATGGCCGTTCACACGCCCGAAATCATCTCTGCCTATCATGACGCCATACCTCTGAACCGCTACGGCTCGGAAGGCGAGATCGCGCAGGTGATCTTTTTCCTGTGTTCGGACAAGGCCAGCTATGTGACAGGTCAAGTGATTGCATCAGATGGTGGCTTCGACAGTACAGGCGTCGGCTTGCCTGCCTTACGAGCGTCCGACTGAGCGGCCGGCCCCAAGTTCACAACCCCAGCGTTGTTTTTACCGCATTGTCGACCACGCCGCCTAACAAGGCATCCTTGTCCTCGGCACAGCCCTCTCTCAAAGCTGCGATGAACGTCTCTCGCAGCTGGGCTTTGTCCTCATCCGAACCGGCGTGATCGTTGATATCGATCTGACGGTTATAGATCGACAGAGCTGTCATCTTTTCGACGATCGCATAGATAAACGTCTCATCGCCATCAGCCTCTTCCACCACACTGGCGCAGGTGTGATACATCAGAGGCAGCGCATCCTGCACCATCTGTTCAGCGGCTTCATCAGCAAGGGTCATGCCCGGCAGAGCTAAGATTAAGCTGGCCAATACGGGTTTAAACGGGTTCACTCGCATGGCTCTCATTTCCAGTTATGCCCAATGAAGGCCCCGGCCACGCCACCAATCGCGGCGCCCTTGCCGTCGCCCAAAAGCGCGCCGACCCCGGCCCCGATCAAAGCGCCTTCGATGGTGTTCCTTTTTTTCTTCTTGTCATCCGCCACTGCCGCCGAAGCCAGCGCCAGCGACGCCACAACTGCCAGTGCAAGTGATCGAATCACCAGGCCTGAAACCGCCATAAGGATGCCCTCCTGCATAACTCCAAAATCAATCTGCGATTCAGCCTAGCCGGGCGGGTCTTCTCTGGCAACAAAAGTAGGGGTCAGAATTCCTCGACTGACATCACGCCTTCCAGGGATTTGATCGCGCCTTTGATCTGTGGATTGATCGGGAAAACCTGCCCCAAGTCCATTTCAACTTCGCCCGGCAGGCCAGGATCCAGCAGGCACAGCTGAATTGGCCCCTTCGCGGCCCCTTTGGCTGCGCTTGCTGCATCCTCAAGCACTTTGGCAACAGTGGACAGCACCTGAGGCTGATCCACGAAGATACGCAACCCGGTTGCACCGGCATCGGCCACAACCGAATCCACAGGCCCGACAGACCTGCCCAGCAGCTTCAGCTGATCAGCCTCCATCGTCGCTTCTGCTGTCAGCACCACTTGCGCCCCGGTTTCCAGAAACTCACGGCATTTTTCCAGCGTGTCTGAAAACAGCGTAACCTCGTAGGCTCCGGTCGGATCGGAGAGCTGAGCAAAGGCAAAGCGATTGCCGCGCGCAGACTTCCTTTCCTGACGTCCGGCAACAACACCCGCCATCTTCGCAATCAACGGCCCCGAGCGCGCCTTTTCCATCACCTCATCCAAGGTTAGTACCTGCTTGCGTTTCAATGCTGGCATGTAGTCATCCAGCGGATGACCCGACAGATAGAAGCCAATCGCCTTGAACTCTTCACTCAGACGTTCGGCAGGCAACCAATCTGGCGTCGGGGACAAGCGCGGTTCGGGCAGGTCATCGCCCGCCTCACCAAACAGTGAAACCTGATTCGAGTTCTTCTGTTCGTGGATCGCTGCTGAATACTGCACCAGCGGGTCGAGGCTTTCGAACACGCGGCGGCGGTTTTTGTCAAGCTCATCGAAGGCCCCGGCGCGCGCCAGCATTTCAAGCGGGCGTTTGCCAACCCGTTTCAGATCGACCCGGCGGGCAAAATCGAACAGGTTCACGAACGGTTTCTCACCTCGTCCGTCGACCACCAGGTTCATCGCCTCGACGCCCACGTTTTTCAACGCGCCCAGCGCATAAACCAGATGCCCATCCACAACATCAAAGGTCGACTGAGACCGATTCACGCAAGGCGGCACATAAGGCAGTTCCAACCCCTTGCGGACCTCTTCGAAATAGACGGCCAATTTATCGGTCAGATGGATATCGCAGTTCATGACACCGGCCATGAACTCAACCGGATGGTTCGCCTTCAGCCAGCCGGTCTGATAGCTAACCACCGCATAGGCGGCGGCGTGGGATTTGTTGAAGCCATAGTTGGCGAACTTATCCAACAGGTTCCAAACCTCGATCGCCTTGGCCTCATCCACGTTATTCTCGGCGGCACCTTTGAGGAATTTGGGCCGCTCAGCGTCCATCGCCTCCTGAATTTTCTTGCCCATGGCACGGCGTAGCAGGTCGGCACCGCCAAGGCTGTAGCCCGCCATTTCCTGCGCGATCTGCATTACCTGTTCCTGGTAGACGATGATGCCTTGGGTTTCGTCCAGTATATGATCAATCGACGGGTGCAGCGTGTCCCGTTCGCTGAGTTTGTTCTTGACCTCACAGAACTTGGGTATGTTTTCCATTGGGCCGGGGCGATACAGCGCGACAAGGGCGATGATGTCCTCGATACAGTCCGGTTTCATCCGCTTCAGCGCGTCCATCATGCCCGAGGATTCCACCTGGAACACCGCCACAGTCTTGGCTGCGGAATAGAGCTTGTACGTCGCCTCATCATCCAGCGGGATCGCGTTGATCTGGTTAACAGCTCCTTCTGCTGGTTCGTACAACTCCGTACCATCCGGCGCGATGTGCAAATCCCGCCCGGATTTGAAGATCAAATCCATCGCGTTCTGGATCACGGTCAGGGTTTTCAGACCCAAGAAGTCGAACTTCACCAGCCCGGCCTGTTCCACCCATTTCATGTTGAATTGAGTCGCAGGCATGTCCGAGCGCGGGTCCTGATACAGCGGCACCAAGGCGTCCAGGGGTCGATCTCCAATCACCACCCCTGCCGCGTGGGTCGAGGCGTTGCGCAAAAGCCCTTCGACCTGTTGGCCGTAATTCAGCAGGCGGTCCACGACCTCCTCGCTGCGCGCCTCTTCGCGCAGGCGCGGTTCGTCCTTCAGGGCCTTTTCGATAGAGACGGGTTTGACACCTTCGACCGGGATCATCTTGGAGAGCCGGTCGACCTGACCATATGGCATCTGCAGAACCCGCCCGATGTCACGCACGGCGGCTTTCGACAGCAACGCACCAAAGGTGATGATCTGCCCCACCTTGTCGCGGCCATATTTCTGCTGCACGTATCGGATCACCTCCTCCCGGCGGTCCATGCAGAAGTCGATATCGAAATCGGGCATCGACACCCGTTCCGGGTTCAGGAATCGTTCGAACAGCAGCGAATAGCGCAGAGGATCAAGGTCCGTAATCGTTAGTGCATAAGCCACGAGCGATCCCGCACCCGAGCCCCGGCCCGGCCCCACAGGGATATCCTGGTCCTTGGCCCATTGGATAAAATCCGCCACGATTAGGAAGTAGCCCGGAAAGCCCATGCCTTCGATGATATCCAGCTCGAAATCCAGCCGTTCCTGATATTCCTCTGGCGTCACCGCATGAGGGATTACGGCCAAACGTTTCTGCAGACCCTCATTCGCAATACGTCGCAGTTCAGCCACTTCATCATCCGCGAATTTCGGCAGGATCGGATCGCGGCGATACGCCATGAAGGCGCAGCGCTTTGCGATCTCGACCGTGTTCTCGATGGCCTCAGGAAGGTCGGCAAACAAGGTCGCCATCTCCTGCTGCGACTTGAAATAGTGCTGCGCTGTCAGGCGGCGGCGGCCCTCTTGCTGATCAACATAAGCGCCCTCAGCGATACAGATCAGTGCGTCATGCGCCTCATACATGTCCGACGTCGGGAAATAGACGTCATTGGTGGCCACCAGAGGCAGGTTCTTGGCGTAGGCCATTTCCACATGACCACGTTCGGTCAGGCGTTCGGCCTCGGGCTGGCCATCTTCGCCCGGATGGCGCTGAAGTTCGATGTACAAGCGGCCGGGGAAAATACCCGCAAGCCGGTCCACCAGGGCCTCGGCGGCCGGGCGTTGCCCCTGCTGCAGCAAGATGCCCACAGGCCCATCCGGCCCGCCGGTCAGGCAAATCAAGCCATCCGACCGTTCGGACAGTTCGTCCAGCGTAACCTGCGGCAGTTGCCCCCCCTTGTCGACATAAAGGCACGAGCTCAGCTTCATCAGGTTCTCATACCCGACCTCGGACTGTGCCAGCAGCACCAGCGGCGCAGGCGCCTTGGGCTTTTCCCCCGGTTGCGCTTGAACATAGGTCAGATCGACCTGACAGCCCATGATAGGCTGTATGCCCGCCCCACTGGCCGTGACCGAAAACTCCAAAGCCGAGAACATGGAATTGGTGTCGGTCACCGCAACCGCGGGCATCTCTGCCTTCTCACAAAGCCCCGGCAGCTTTTTGAGCCGCACAGCGCCTTCCAGCAGGGAATATTCAGTGTGGACACGGAGGTGAATGAATCGAGGAGAACTGCTCATGACCGCTACGCTATCGCAGCCAGCCGTCACGCAAAAGCCGGAACCGACGCTTTGGCATGCCTAAAAAATCAGCGCGGATTATTCGGATTTTCCAGAAGGTGCTTCGGGAACGGCACCATCTGCTTTGCAGAAAACACTTTAATTTCAACTGGCTGAACAATACTAAAAACGGGCATTTTCACATTGTCCGAGTGCAATGGTACATCATATAGGCAGTTTTTCTTGCCAGATAAGCCACGCTGTTTCTAACATCATACGGCAAGCTACTCGCCCGCCACTCTTTCTACGTCGCATCGAAGGAGGGCCGAACGGGCGCAACCGGGTAACGCGACGGGTTTCTCGTATGACGATCACGTTTCTTCTGAACGGAGAGACAGTGGAACTGGCGGATGTCGATCCGACAGCCACCCTGCTGGACTGGCTGCGCGAAGATCGCGGCCTGACCGGCACCAAGGAAGGCTGCAACGAAGGTGACTGCGGCGCCTGCACCGTCATGGTGACGGATGCGGATGGCCACAAGGCGCTCAACTCCTGCATTCTGTTCCTGCCCCAGTTGCACGGCAAAGCGGTCCGCACCGTCGAAGGTGCCAGCGGGCCGAACGGCGAGACGCATCCCGTGCAACAGGCGATGGTCGATCTGCATGGCTCGCAATGCGGTTTCTGCACGCCCGGCTTCGTGATGTCGATGGTCGCAAGCCATGCCAATGGTGCCACGGATCATGACACACAACTGGCCGGAAACCTTTGCCGCTGCACCGGCTATGCGCCAATTATCCGCGCAGCGAAAGCCGCCGAGCAGCAGCCTGTACCGGTCTGGGTCAAAGACAAACCCATTGCAACATCAGCCGCGTCGCCGTCGCTGCCCGCATCGTCCGACGAGCTGGCGGCTGTCTATGCCGAGAACCCTGATGCCACTCTGGTTGCAGGCGCTACCGATGTTGGCCTCTGGGTGACCAAGCAACTGCGCAATCTGGACCCGGTGATCTTTCTCAGCCGCTGCGAAGACCTGAAACAGATCACCTTCACCGATGACGAAATCCGTTTCGGAGCAATGGTCGATATGAACCGCATGGGTGACGCGCTTTCCGACATCCACCCCTCTTACGCCGAGATGATCCGGCGCTATGCCAGCGTTCAGGTCCGCCACGCAGCGACCGTCGGCGGCAATATCGCCAATGGTTCGCCTATCGGGGACAACCCGCCCGCCCTGATCGCCTTGGGCGCGACCCTACATTTGCGCAAGGGCGGCGAACGGCGCTCGATCCCGCTTGAGGATTTCTTCATCGACTACGGCAAGCAAGACCGCGCACCTGCCGAGTTCATTGAGGCCGTCAGCTTCCCGCGTCAACCAGATCGGCTGAAGGCGTACAAACTCAGCAAACGGTTCGATCAGGATATCTCGGCCGTTTGCGGGTGTTTTAATGTAACCGTTTCAGAGGGCACCGTCACCGAAGCGCGGATCGCATTTGGTGGCATGGCCGGCACGCCAAAACGAGCAACCCTTGTCGAGGCCGCACTCATTGGCAAACCTTGGACGCGCGAGACGATTTACGCCGCGCTGCCTGCATTTGCCGAAGATTATTCACCACTCACGGACATGCGTGCCTCAGCAACCTATCGTCTGGAAGCTGCCAAAGCGATGCTTGAGAGATATTTCCTTGAGGATCAGGGCGAAGTGACCAACGTGTTGGAGGTGTCGGCATGAGCGTGACCAAACCCCTCCCTCATGACGCGGCCCCTTTGCATGTGGCCGGTGCTGCGCGCTATGTGGATGACATCCCAACACCCAAGGGCACGCTGCATCTGGCGTTTGGACTCAGCCCAATTGCCAAAGGCGCGATCACTGCAATGAACCTGTCGGCAGTGAAAGAGACTGAGGGCGTTGTCATGGTGATGACAGCCGAAGACCTGCCCTTCGCAAATGATGTCTCTCCCTCGATCCACGATGAACCGCTGCTGTCGGATGGCACGGTTCACTATATCGGTCAGCCGGTGTTTCTGGTCGTCGCCACCAGCCATCTCGCCGCCCGCAAAGCCGCGCGGCTGGGCAAAATCGACTATGCCGAAGACACCCCGATCCTGACCGTTGAAGAGGCGCTGGCGGCTGACAGCCGTTTCGAGGATGGCCCCCGTATCTACGCCAAGGGCGACGCCGACGCCGCCATCGCTAGTGCGCCCCATATCATCGAAGGAAGCTTCGAGCTTGGCGGGCAGGAGCATTTCTACCTCGAAGGTCAGGCGGCACTTGCCGTGCCCAATGAAGGCGCGGATATGCTGGTCCACAGTTCCACCCAGCATCCAACCGAGATTCAGCACAAGGTGGCCGATGCGCTGGGTGTTCCCATGCACGCGGTCCGAGTCGAAACCCGCCGGATGGGCGGAGGGTTCGGCGGCAAGGAAAGCCAAGGAAACGCTTTGGCGGTAGCGTGTGCTATCGCCGCGCGCGCAACCGGCAAGGCCTGCAAGATGCGCTATGACCGCGATGACGACATGATCATCACCGGCAAGCGCCACGCCTTCCGGATTTCCTACAAAGCCGGGTTTGACAAAAACGGCCACATACAAGGTGTCTCGTTCCTACACCACGCGATTTGCGGCTGGGCGCAGGACCTGTCTCTGCCCGTCGCGGACCGCGCGATGCTGCATTCGGACAACGCTTACCTGCTGCCCAATGCTCGGATCGAGAGCCACCGGCTGAAAACCAACACCCAATCCGCCACCGCCTATCGTGGGTTTGGAGGCCCTCAGGGTATGGTCGGGATCGAACGCGTGATGGACCATGCCGCGCATACGCTGGGTCTGGACCCGGTCGAGTTGCGCCGCCGCAACTACTACGAACCCGCCCACGAGATCGCTGAGGCTGCACCGACAGAGAAACCATTAGGTCACCCTGACCCGCACGAAGACCTGACAAGCCGGGGCGCCGTTGAGATGGGCAATGCGCCCGTGCGCCCTCTACCCGCAAGCGGCAATACCACGCCCTACGGCATGGAGGTTAGCGATTTCGAACTGCATGGCATTACCGAAGCTCTGCTGAAATCCAGCGACTATGCCGCGCGCAAGGCAGCCATCGAAAAATGGAACACCCAGAACAGTGTGATCAAGAAGGGCATCGCCTTCTCTCCGGTCAAGTTCGGGATTTCCTTCACGCTGACGCACCTCAATCAGGCTGGTGCTTTGGTGCATGTGTATCAAGATGGCTCGGTCCACCTGAACCATGGCGGTACCGAGATGGGGCAAGGATTGTTCCAGAAGGTCGCGCAGGTCGCCGCGTCGCGCTTTGGCATCCCGCTGGAGATGGTCAAGATCACCGCAACTGATACGGCCAAAGTGCCCAATACCTCGGCCACAGCAGCGTCTTCGGGCAGTGACCTGAACGGCATGGCGGTCAAAGCGGCCTGCGACACGATCCGCGACCGCATGGCCGACCATCTGGCCGAGCGTCATCAGGCCGACCCGTCGACTGTCACTTTCTCGGACGGTCACGTTTCGGTAGGTGCGGAACGCTATACCTTCTCTGAGGCCGCCGCTTTAGCCTATCAGGGGCGCATCAGCCTGTCAGCGACGGGTTTCTACAAAACCCCCAAGATCGAATGGGACCGGATTGCAGGCCGGGGGCGTCCGTTCTTTTATTTCGCCTATGGGGCATCCGTCACCGAAGTGGCGATCGACACCCTAACCGGCGAAAACCGTATCCTGCGTACCGATATCCTACATGATGCGGGGGCCTCGCTGAACCCGGCGCTCGATATCGGACAGGTCGAAGGCGGCTATGTGCAAGGCGCAGGCTGGCTGACGACCGAAGAACTGGTTTGGGATGGCAAGGGCAACCTGCGCACACACGCGCCCTCGACCTACAAGATCCCAGCCTGCTCGGACCGACCTGATATATTCAACGTCGCGCTATGGGATGGCGAGAACCGCGAGGACACGATCTATCGCTCGAAGGCGGTGGGTGAGCCGCCCTTCATGCTGGGCATATCGGCCTGGTTGGCCCTGTCGAATGCGGTCGCAGCCTGTGGCGACAGCTATCCAGCGCTGGATGCGCCCGCCACGGCTGAGGAAGTCTGGCGCGGTGTTCAGCGGATGAAGGGAGACATCTGATGGGGTTTGACCTGGAGGCTTTGAGGGAGGCGGTCAAAACCCATGGAAAAGTGACTCGGGTGGTCATCGCTGCGATCAAGGGCTCGTCCCCACGCGAGGTCGGAGCCGCGATGTTGGTCTGGCGGGATGGTCAGAGCGGAACGATCGGCGGCGGCGCGTTGGAGTTTCAAGCCGCAGAAGCCGCGCGGTCCCAAACCATCCCTGCCCGTCTGACCCATCACGCGCTAGGCCCCGATATGGGACAGTGTTGTGGCGGTGCAGTTTCACTGTTCAGCGAGGTCTTTGATCTCAAGGCATCTGATGCACTCGACGACACGGTCATAGCGCGATCCGCATCTGAAGACGAAATGACTCTGTCCGTGAAACGGTTGCTGGCAACTGCGCGCGGTCAGGGGATTGCCCCCGAAACGCAACTGATCGACGGCTGGATGGTGGAACCCGTTCACAAACCCACGCGGGACCTGTGGATCTGGGGTGCTGGTCATGTAGGCCGAGCACTGGTGGATGTTCTGTCCCCCCTGCCCGACATCGCGATCACCTGGGTCGATACCGGACCCGAGCGCTTCCCGGCCTCGCTGCCGACAGGTGTCACCACAGTTCCAGCGGCCAAACCAGCCGAGCTGGTTCGCCATGCACCGCCCCATGCCGAGCATCTTGTGCTGACTTATTCACACAATCTGGATTTAGAACTGTGCAACCGGCTGCTTTCGCATGATTTCCGCTTTGCTGGGCTGATTGGCTCGGCTACGAAATGGGCGCGATTCCGGTCGCGGCTGGCAGCACTTGGGCATTCGCCTGAACACATCAGCCGGATCACCTGTCCAATCGGCGATCCCGCTCTGGGCAAACACCCGCAAATGATCGCCGTTGGCGTCGCCGCGCAGCTTCTGCGTCCGGCCCGGCAGACTGAGTTGAAGAAGGACCTGAGCGCGTGACCACTCCACTCTTAAGCCTGCAGGGGATGACCAAGGCCTATCCCGGCGTCGTGGCCAATGATCAGGTGTCGTTCGACATCGGCGAAGGCGAAGTACATGCGCTTTTGGGCGAAAACGGCGCGGGGAAATCCACGCTGGTCAAGATGATCTATGGGCTGGTGAAACCAGACAGCGGCACCATGATGCTGCGCGGTCAGGCTTTCGCCCCAGCGGAACCCCGCGCGGCGCGGGCGGATGGGATTGCGATGGTGTTCCAGCACTTCTCGCTGTTCGATGCGCTGAACGTGGCTGAGAATATTGCGTTGGGGATGGAAAACCCGCCGCCCATGGGCGATCTGGCATCGCGTATCCGGGAGGTGTCTGAAACTTACGGCTTGCCTTTGGACCCGTACCGAACTGTCGGTGATCTGTCTGCGGGGGAGCGTCAGCGGGTCGAGATCATCCGCTGCCTGCTGCAGGACCCCAAGCTGCTGATCATGGACGAACCAACCAGCGTGCTGACCCCGCAAGAGGTTGAAATCCTGTTTGAGACGCTGAACAAATTGCGGTCTGAGGGCACCTCGATCCTCTATATCTCGCATAAGCTCGAAGAGATCCGCACGCTGTGTGACCACGCCACAATTCTGCGTTTGGGCAAGAATGTGGGGGAATGCGTGCCTGCCGAGACTTCGGCCCGCGACATGGCCGAGATGATGGTGGGATCAACTTTGCAAACCCCGGAACGGTCGGGCCGCGCCTTCGGCGAGGTTGCGTTGGATGTCAGCGGTCTGTCGGTGCCTTCCCCTTCGGAATTCGGAACCGCTCTGAAGAACGTCCATATGACCGTCCGCAAAGGCGAGGTTCTGGGGATCGGTGGCGTCGCCGGGAATGGGCAGGATGAATTGCTGGGCGTGTTGTCTGGTGAAATCCAAACTGCCGCTGATGCGATCAAGTTCAACGGCCAACCGATTGGCAAGCTGGGCCCCACCGCGCGCCGCAAGCTGGGCGTACTGACCGCGCCCGAGGAACGGCTGGGTCATGCCGCCGCACCCGATATGAGCCTGACCGAGAACGCTCTGCTCACGGGATCGGTCAGGGAGGGGCTGGAAAACAACGGTTTTCTGAAATGGGCCGATACCAAAAGCTTTGCCGAGAAAATCATCAGCGCGTTCGATGTGCGCACGCCGGGGCCCGAAAACGCCGCGCGGTCGCTGTCGGGCGGAAACCTGCAGAAATTCGTGATCGGCCGTGAGGTGCTGCAAAACCCGGATGTCCTGGTGGTGAACCAGCCCACATGGGGTGTGGATGCGGCGGCTGCGGCATCGATCCGGCAAGCCATTTTGGACCTGGCGGCCAAAGGAACCGCCGTCATTTGTATCTCGCAGGATCTGGATGAGCTGATGGAAATCTCAGACAGTTTCGCCGCACTGAATGAAGGCCGCCTGAGCGCGCCGCGCGAGACCACGGGCCTGACAGTCGATGAGATCGGCCTAATGATGGGCGGCGCGCATGGCATGGAGGTGGCCCATGTGTGATCCGATATCCGCCTTCCGCAAAAGACACAAAGAACAAACGAGAATGCGCAGGGGGATGGGCAGATGATTGTGTTGGAGAAACGGCCACAGCCGTCCAAAGCGTGGTCTTATGCGACCCCTCTGGTGGCTGTTTTGGCGACGATGGTGTTTGGGGGTGTCCTGTTCGCCATTCTGGGGAAGAACCCGGTCGAAGCGATCGGCACGATCTTCTGGGAACCGCTGTTTGGTGAGTTTGCGTTCTATTACCGTCCACAACTCTTGGTGAAAGGCGCACCTTTGGTGCTGATTGCCATCGGCCTGTCGCTGGGGTTCCGGGCCGGGATCTGGAACATCGGGGCCGAGGGGCAGTACATTATGGGGGCCATATTTGGCGCAGGTGCGGGTCTGGCCTTTTACCCGCTGGAGGCGTTCTACATCTTTCCAATCATGGTACTTGCCGGGGCGTTTGGCGGCTGGCTTTGGGCGATGATCCCAGCCTTTCTGAAGGTTCGTTTCGGGACAAATGAAATCCTTGTGTCTCTGATGCTGGTCTATGTGGCCGAGCAGATGCTGGCCTCGGTCTCGCTGGGTTTGCTGAAAAACCCCGAAGGGTTTGGCTTTCCCGGTTCGCGTAACCTGCAATCCTATGACAGCGCGCATAATGCCGAGTTGATCGCAGGGTCGGGGATGCATTGGGGTGTTGTTGCGGCCTTCGTTGCGGTGATTTTCTCTTATGTGCTGCTGAACCGCCATATGCTGGGATTTCACATTCGACTTACCGGCGAAGCACCACGCGCTGCGAAATTCGCAGGGGTAAACCCGGCCCGTCTGATCCTGTTCTGCCTTGGCATGTCTGGTGCATTGGCCGGGCTGGCAGGGATGTTCGAAGTGTCTGGACCCTCTGGGCAGGTCAGCATCGACTTCAACGTCGGCTATGGCTTCACGGCGATCATCGTGGCCTTTCTGGGCCGATTGCACCCGGTAGGCATACTGCTGGCCGGTGGCCTGATGGCGCTGACCTATATCGGCGGTGAAATCGCGCAGTCTCAGCTGGGTCTGCCTGCCGCCGCCATTCAGGTGTTCCAGGGGATGCTGCTGTTCTTCTTGCTGGCGTTCGATCTTTTGACAAACTACCGCATCCGTGCGGCCCGTAGCGAGGTGGCATAATGGACCTTGGTGAAATCAATCCCGTCCTTCTGATCGCCTCGCTGATGGTGGCCGCAACCCCACTGCTGCTGGCCGCGATCGGAGAGTTGGTCGTCGAGAAAGCAGGCGTTCTGAACCTCGGTGTCGAGGGCATGATGATTGTTGGTGCAATCAGCGGATTTGCGATCTCGGTCGAAACCGGCTCTCCGTGGCTTGGCTTTATCGCCGCAGCGATTGGGGGTGCGGTGCTATCCCTGCTGTTCGTGCTGCTGACGCAGGTGGCGCTGGCCAACCAGGTGGCCAGCGGACTGGCGCTGACCCTGTTCGGCCTCGGCTTCAGCGCGTTGATGGGACAAAGCTATGTGGGCATCAAGCCGCCCAGCATGGGGGATATCCATATCCCAATACTCAGCGATATTCCTGTCATTGGCCCAATCCTGTTCCAGCATGACCCGATCCTCTATGTGGGCATCGCCTTAACGGCTGCCGTCTGGGCCACGCTGAAATACACCCGTGTCGGGCTGATCCTGCGCGCGGTGGGTGAAAACCATGATGCCGCCCATGCCTTGGGATACAAGGTCATCAAGATCCGCATTCTGGCGATTCTGTTCGGGGGTGCCTGTGCGGGTCTCGGAGGCGCTTATATCAGTCTGATCCGAGTGCCCCAGTGGACCGAAGGCATGACCGCCGGTGTGGGATGGATCGCTCTGGCGTTGGTGGTGTTCGCCAGCTGGAAACCATGGCGCGCGTTGCTTGGTGCTTATTTGTTTGGCGGCATCACTGTCTTGCAGCTTAATTTGCAGGCAGCGGGCGTTGCCATACCTGTCGAGTATCTGGCAATGTCGCCCTACATCATCACGATCCTTGTGCTTGTGATCCTTTCGGCCGACAAGAGCAGCGCACCTGCCTCACTGGGCCGAATATTCCATGCCTCACACTAGGGGCCAAATGAACCAACTTGGGGAGAAATACATGAAATTCACTACACTTCTGGCAAGTGCCACAATGGCGCTGGGTCTGGCCTCAGGCGCCATGGCCGAAGACAAGACAAAGGTCGGCTTCGTTTATGTCGGTCCCGTAGGCGACGGTGGCTGGACGTACGAGCACAACAAGGGTCGCTTGGCGGTTGAAGAACACTTTGGCGATAAGGTAGAAACCGTGTTCGTTGAATCCGTTCCTGAAGGCCCTGACTCGGAACGAGTCATGACCCAGATGGCGCTGGAAGGGGCCGATCTGATTTTCACCACCTCGTTCGGCTATATGGACCCCACGATCAACGTGGCTAAGAAGTTCCCGAATGTGAAGTTCGAACATGCAACTGGCTATAAGACCGCCGACAACGTCTCGGTCTATTCGGCACGTTTTTATGAAGGTCGCGCCGTTCAGGGTCACATCGCGGGTAACATGACCAAGTCGAACATCATCGGCTATATCGGTTCCTATCCGATCCCCGAAGTGATCCGGGGCATCAACTCGGCCTTTATTCACGCGCAACGGGTCAACCCGGATGTCGAGTTTAAAATCGTCTGGGCTTACACTTGGTTTGATCCTGCGAAAGAGGCTGACGCTGCGAAGGTTCTGATCGAACAAGGCGCTGATGTGATCCTGCAGCATACGGACTCGACTGCGCCGCAGGCGGCGGCGCAAGAGGCGGGCAATGTTGTCACCTTTGGCCAGGCCTCGGACATGAGCGAATATGCCCCGTTCCCGCGCGTCTCATCAATCATCGACGACTGGGCGCCCTACTACATCGCGCGAACACAGGCTGTGATGGACGGCACCTGGGAATCTGTGAACACCTGGGACGGTATCCGCGAAGGTATGGTCGCCATTGGCGAAATCTCTGACGCGGTTCCGGCGGATGTCAAAGAAGAAGCGCTGGCGATGAAAGCGGCCATGGCTGCGGGCGAGTACCACCCCTTCACCGGCCCGATCAAAAAACAGGATGGCAGCGATTGGTTGGCTGACGGTGAAGTGGCCGATGACGGCACGCTGGCAGGTATGAACTTCTATGTCGAAGGTCTGGAAGGCGAGATTCCGCAATAAGCCACTGGCGTAGAACCAAAATGAAAGCCCGCGCTTGGTCGCGGGCTTTTTTTCATGTCCACGGCGCACCTGCGCTGAAAATGCTTCAGCCTTGATTGCCAGTCTCTAAGTCAGAACAATCTTTGAGAGCCGCCGCGATCGGCGCAAAGGCATCTGGTCGCCCCATTAGCTCGATATGTTTCATATCCAGATTGTGCAGCGTTTTGTGTCGCAGATGCGTATCCAGAACATCCCCTGTCTCAAGCGAGGGGTTGCCACGGCACAGAAACACATGCGCCGGTTGGTCGAAACGCGGAACGCGGAACGCGCTGATTGCCAGTTCATGAGCGATTTCCACGCCGCGAATGCGCGCGGCCTCGGCGTTGGGGTTCTGCACCAGTTGTTGTTTGATCTCGGGCAACGTTTTTCTGGCGCTGTAACGACGCTTCCAGCCTTTGATGATGTATCTCAATCGCTTGTATGTGCGATAGTAAATCGGCTGTAAGCCCGGTTCCGCGCCTACCATCTTGGACGGCGGGTCCAGAAGAACCATCCCTTTGATTTTATCCTCGCCAATTTGCCTGGCCATCTCCATAACCATCGGCGCTCCGGCCGAGTATCCGCATAGAACAAAGGGGGCATCGATTTCTGACTGCTCGAGTTGCGCGATCGCCGCAGATGCAAGTTCCGGATAAGATTTGTCGAATGGAATTGGTGTGCCCTGCGTACGATGGCTGGGAATATGAACCACCGAATGATCCGAGCCGAGGTAGCGGGCCATATACCTGCAAAACTGAATCGAACAATGTGCAATGAGTACTGTGGTTTTGCCCGGGCCGGGATTAGAAATTTGGAATGTGCTTTCAGGTTCGGAAAACGAAGCTTCTGACTGGCGATCTGAGACGCGTTGGGCAAGCTCGGCAACAGTCGGACAGCTGAACACATCGGTGGGCTCAAAGTGAACGCCCCTTTCCTGACCCATCGCATAGGCTTTGATGGTCGACAGGCTGTCCCCGCCCAGATCAAAGAAATTCGCGTCGCGCGACTCGCACGGCGTATCTAGGACCTCTGCAAAAAGCTCAGCGATTTGTGCCTCAAGCCCCGCGCTAGGAGCTTCGCCCCGTTGGAACCCGAAGTTCCGCATAAGGTCTGATGCCAATGTCTTTTGGTCCAGCTTTCCGTTAGGCAATTCTGGAAAAGCCGCAACACCAACAACCGAGCTCGGATGGAATGGCTTCGGCAGGCTCGCCGCTAGATGGCTTTGCACCCGCGCACAAAGCGTATCGCCGGGCGGACATTCAAGTGCCAGAGCGATCTGCTTTGATCCACCTGTGTCGAGTACCAGCGCTGCAACCCTCACGTCACCCGCGATACTCTGCGCTACCGCCTCGATCTCGGATAATTCAACGCGATGACCGCGAATTTTGACCTGTCTGTCCCTTCGACCCAGAAACGAGATACAACCGATTTCATCGGCAACCCCAAGATCCCCGGTTCGATAAGCGCGTAAACGGTGTGGGCCCAGTTCGAAGAAATAAGCCTGGGATTGTTCCGGGTCGCGGAAATACCCCTCTGCCACCGTCGGACCAGCAACCACAATTTCCCCAACAACGCCTGGGTCTGCGGGGTGCCCATCGCGGTCGAGGATACCGACCCAAACCCCGGGAATTGCCCTGCCAATCGGTATATCCTGCCCTGCGGCGATCTCGGTCGCGTCGAACGAGGTGCACCAGACCGTACCCTCGGTTGGCCCGTACTCATTGATCAACCGACAACCGGGCACAAGTGCCCTCAGCTCCTGCGGCAAGGATGTGTTCAGCGCCTCACCAGCGGCAATCAAAACCCTGAGGCTGCGCAAATCGCGTTTCGGAACAGAGGCCAGCAAAACACGCGCAAGTCCGGGCAAGCACAGTGTATGTGTCACCCCATGTCGGGCTATTAGAGCTCCGAGCTTGGCGGGCTCCTGTTCAAGGTTCTTGGTGGCGATGACGAGGTGACCGCCGGTGCAGAGCGTCCAATAAAGACCGGCGACCGAACTATCAAATGCCAGAGAAGACAGCAGGAGGTAGACCTCTGGTTTATCCTGATAAACAGTGTCGCGCGCGGCGGTCGACATTCCCAAGGCACCCTGCGAGATCAATACTCCTTTGGGCCTGTTTTCTGAGCCGGACGTGAACATGACGTATGCAGTGTCTCCTGTGGTGACGTCATCCGGATCAATGGCCTCTGTCAGCGTGTCTACAATCACTGGTCGCGCCTGTGTATTCGGCAGGGTTGATAAGCAGGCTTCTGTTGTCACAATCAGTTTCGGCTGAATTGTGTCCAGTACTTGCGCGATGCGGTCAGCGGGGTAGTCCAGATCAAGTGGCACATAGGCCGCGCCCGACATCATCACGCCCAGAAACGCGGCAACAGCATCTGCCCCGCGTGGCAGCGCAACGGGGACGACATCGCCATTCCGGGCGCCGGCCTGTCGCAGGGCATATGCAATCGTGCGCGCGCGCAAGGACACATCGGCATATGTCAGGGTTTTTGCGTAATCAGTAAGTGCGATGGACTGAGGTGCCGTTCGCGCGAAATGCAGAAAGCGCGTCACGACATGCTCTGCCACCGGTCCCGCAATACGAGGCACAATATCGCTCTGAGGGTTCAACAAGTCTCGGACAAGGCAATCAGGGTCTTTTGTGATCTCTGACAGTATCCGCTCGTAGTCAGAAACAACCCCTCGAACAGCTGCATCGGATATGCGACCCGGATTGAAGTAGATCTCTATCCCAAGATCGGATTTTGGTGTGACCAGAAACGACAACGGATAATTGCTGTATTGCGTGCTGGTCAGGTCAGATATCCGGATCTCATCAAAATCGTAACTTGTCTCAGAGACGCCTTCATTGACGAACAAAGTGTCAAACAGGGCGGTTCCGCTTGGAAAAGGGGCGCAATTCTGAACCTCCGCCAGCGCGGCAAATTCGTGCTTGCGGCGTTCAACCTCGGCCTGTCCGTGCTTCCGCAGGAACGCACCGGCAGAAATTGATGGCTCAATCCTGCACCGAACCGGCAAGGTATTTACAAAAGCGCCGATGGCGTTGGCGATGTTGGGAATCTCAGGTGGCCGCCCAGCGGTTGTTGTGCCGTAGACTATGTCGTCCTGCTGTAGAAACCGTCGTAGCGAGAGCGCCCATGCCCCAGACAGAACGGTATTTGGTGTGATTTTCAACTGTACGGCAACGCGTTCGATCTGTTGCATCAGGTCTTGGCCGAGTGACGCAGATAACGATGTCTGTGTTTGCGCAGACTTCATATCAGCATCAGGCAAAAAGCTGGGCTCTTCCAGACCGTCGAATTGATCCGTCCAAAACTCCGTATCCGTCAACGGGCCCTGCGTGCGAAGCCAAGCCAAATGGCTTTTGAAGCTCGGAATATCCTTCGCCACGTCTCTCCCGCTATACCGATCAAAGAGGTCACGAAAGGCAACGCCAGTGGACCAACCATCGCTGATCAGGTGGTGAACCGTCCAGATCAACCGCCATTGTGTGTCAGAGAGTTTGATCAGCGTGGCGGCCATCAATGGTGGTGTTTTCAGATCGAATTGGCGGGTTTGTTCTAACTTGATCAGGTCTTTTAGGCTCTGCTCAACATCTGTTCGGGCAGTCCAATCTAGCTCATTCCACGGCAGAGTTACATTCTCGCGCAGCACTTGAACTGGTTGTTTGACGCCTTGCCATAGAAACCCGGCACGAAATGCATCGCGTGCATTCAATACAGCGTCCATTGCCGCCATCAGACGCTTGGAATCCAGCGGGCCGTTCAACACGCAGCTGATAACCGCAACATATTGCCCGCGCATTTCATTCTCGCCCTCAGAATGAAACAGCATGCCCTGCTGTGCAGAGGTCAAAGGAAGTATATCAGCAACGCCCTCTGGATACCCCATTTCAGCCTAACGCCTTTGCGATGCTTGATAGGTCGTCTTCATCCAGCTCGATCAAAGCGTCGTCGGCACCTCCGACGGAGTTTTCTTCGGGCACGGTTTCCGCATATCCGGCCAACGATCTGAGCGTTCTGTATTCGAACAAAGCCGTGGCGGGCAAAGGCACCCGGCATTCATTGGCTTTGATCGCGATTTCGATCGCTGCCAAACTATCGAGACCCAGATCAAAGAAATCTGCGGTTACACTGATCCGCGAAGTTTTCAGAACCTCGGCCACGATCCCAGACAGGCGCTGTTCCATGTCTGTCTCGGGTGCAACAAACTGAAGGGGCTGGCCCGTCCGACCGCGCCGCCCGGTGGGTAACCGTGCCACATCAACCTTGCCATTGTTGGTCAGAGGCATCTCTTCAAGCACCACCACATGTTCTGGCAACACACTGCGTGAAAAATGCGCCTGCAGGGTTTGCCAGACCTCCTGTTCGCGCACGCCCTGACCTGCGACATAGACAGTTAGTTTTGTCGGCGGCTCAATCGGCTCGTCAAATCCGATCTCGTTCAGGATTGATTGAACCCGATCTGTGTCAATCTGATCATCCAGTTCGTCCAAAGCCTGCGCACGCGTTTTGTGGCCCATACGCACATCCCACGCATAGGGTTGTGCGTAGTTGTGATACCCTTCACGTGTTTTGTGAACGTGAATGCCTGCATCGTTGATCAGGCAATTGGTGGATCGTCCTGTATCCGAGGGTCGCTGCCAGGCGGTATGGCGTTCGAGGAACGCGTAGATCTCGGAAACGGGTACATCAATGTAGCGATAGATATCCAAGACGGCGACCTGATCCAGAAACTGCCCGTCCTTCAAGTCGTCCGTCTCAAGCAGGCGTGACAGCGCGTCATCCTCGGCGTGGTAGGCCTTGCGTGCTTTGGTGACCATATCATCCAACTGCGCGCAGGTAGGGGCGGCGTTTCGGAACAGATCAGGGGTCAGGCGGGTTTCAAAAAACTGTCCCCGGGACAGGCCGGTTACAATCAATGGTGCGCCTTCAGCAAGTGCGGTTCGGAAGGCCAACGTGTAAAGCGCCTTGAAGCATCCCTGACACACATTTGAATGCATCTTTAGGCTGTCGACGAAGATCTGGTTCATCTTATCTGTGCTGAGATAGCGATGCGACCAGCCCAGATCATTGACAACCCTTTGGATGTTGTCCTTGGACTGATCTGAGATATAGCCGTTGTCCAGGGTCACCGCCAAAACGCGCGAAGTATGCCCTGCCAAGCGATACGCAGCATAGGTACTGTCCTTGCCGCCGCTTAGCATCATCACGGCGTCGTATGGGCCTGTGCTGGATCGGGTGGCTTTTGCGATCTCGGCCCCAAGCTCGGGCTCATCCCGGAAGTAGACGGCGGCGCGGTCTTTGTAGCGATCGAACTCAGCGCAAATCCCGCAAAGATCGCGTACCGGAAACGCGATCCCTGGAACAGCGCTGGTTACACCGCAGTCGCGGCATCTTTGCTCGTTGGCATCAGGCTTGCGCACAGACCCGGTGGCCACATGTACCGCGCTTACAGTTTGCAATTGACGTAAGACATGATCAATCTCGGCCACTTCGAAACGAACGCCGCCGATCTTGATCTGTTGGTCAAGACGACCGAGATATTCGCAACGCCCGTCCCGCGTGATCCGGCCCAGATCACCGCTGCGATAAACCCGGCCCTGCAGCCCGACAGGATCGTCGCAGAATTTTGCAGCCGTTTCCGCAGGCGATGCCAGATATCCTTCTGCCAATCGGCCGCCAATCACTATTTCCCCAGTCACACCCAGTGGACAGATGTTCATTCCTTTGTCGCGGATGCTGATCGACATACCGCTGGCGGGCTGGCCGATCTGAACCGAAGTCGCGGTATCAGCGCGCGCATCGAACTTGTGATACATAGCTCCAACCACAGCCTCGGTTGGCCCGTATTCGTTGATCAACGAGAGATCCGGTGAAAGCACCTGTTTCGCCGTCCGGCACAACTGCGATGTCAGGTTCTCGCCCCCAAGGACGAGCGTCCGAATACGCTGGACTGCCCGCCCCTGTCTGCACACCAGCGCCAGATGAGACGGGGTGAGTTTCACAAGATCGACAGCATCTTCTGCGAACACATCCAGAACGGCCAAATCTGGATCGGTTCGTTCTGGATAGATGCGGATGGAACCCCCGCTTATCAGGGGTACAAACAGTGAGGTCAGCGTCAGATCAAAAGAAACAGACGAGAAAAACGCATAATGTGCTGGTTCGGGCCCACTGAACGTATCTGCCGCCCATTGGGTATAGCGTGATAGGCTTTCGTGGCTTACCTCGACACCCTTTGGGGTTCCGGTCGAACCTGATGTAAACAGAATATAGGCCAAATCGGTGCGGTCCGGCGCGTGAACGATCGGATCAGACTCTTTGGCAATGTTCGCGACATCTAAGCTCTGACACGCAAAGCTACGCGTGTCACCTGACGCCAGAAAAACGGCACGCGCACCCGAACGGCTGATGATCTCATCGGCACGCACGAAGGGTGTATTGGCCGCGATGGGTACGAAACTGCACCCCGCCTTGAGAATTCCTAGCAAAGCAAAAACATACTCAAACGACCGCGGCATATGGATCGCGATGCTTGATCCGGGGGTGATGTCTTGACGGGCGATATGCGCGGCAATCTGATCGCTGCGCAGATCAAGTTCCCCGTAGGTCATGCGCGCCTCGGCCTGAGACAGCGCGACCGAGCCAGGAGAGTTTTCGACCTGCGCGGCAAAGGCCTGCAACACTGTTTGTGGTTGCAGGCATTCGGCCGGGCCCATCAGGATCGCTCTGTCGTTATCATCGGTAGCGAGATCAAGCGCCGCGATCGTAGTTTCCGGCGTCTTCAAAGCTGCATCCAATATCGCAAGGAAATGCGATTGCAGCGCGTCTGGTGACACAGCGTCCAGTACCTCTGATTGTACATCCAGTTGTAGATCGGGCCTGCCGCTGCCCAAAAAATCCATGACATGCAGGCGCATGAAGTGGGCCGCGTCATGAGCGCCGCTGTGGAGCCACTGAACATCTGCAGGATGGCCTGCAAACTCTCCGAATTCGGCCTGAATGTAGTTCAGGACCGCACTGATGGCGGATGTGTTCCCGGCTGCGGCTGCCCCCGGCTTTGCGCGCCTCAGAAACAAGCCCAACTCAGATTTGACCTTCGTATGCAGATCCAGAAATGTGTCATCTGCACCGAGCTCAATCTCAAAAGGAAGCACCTCGACAAAGGGACCCAGTGTCGCCTTGTCGACATCTGACAACCTGTTGTGGGACGGCAGGCCAATTGTGATCCGATCGTCGCCTGTCACCCGATGGAGATAGGCAATGTAAGCAGTCAGGTAGCAGGCCAAGCGGGATAAATCTGGCGTAAACAACCGGAACGCAGGGCGCTTGATGGTGTTTTCCATTTGCTCGGTAAGTGACGGTTCTGCGGCGATGCTCAGCCGTTTGGAAAAGGACGAGCGCTTCGGCACGCTGCCATAAGGTGGCGTTGCCGACTGCGCAGGTGAAGTGGGCTCGGTACCGGCTGTCTGCGCCTTCATCGGAGCGCTATCAAAGAAGCTGGGCGAAGGGTCGACCTTTGTCACCTCACCGCTTTCAAGCGCTGCGTATCTGCGCGACATCTGGGCGAACAACAACGCACCGGATTGGGCGTCACATACGATGTGATGTTGGCACACAGCCCAAACCCAATGATGTTCCGAAAGCTTGAGCAGTTGGCTACGTAAAGTGCTGTGCGACAGATCAAACGGAGACCGGCTTAACTCGTCCAACTGCTGATCCAGTAGACCCTTGGCGTCGGGCTGCGTGCTAAGGTCGAAACACTCAAGCAACTGCATGTTTGGCTCAGCCGCAAGCTGAACGGGACTATCATGCGGGCCTTGGAATACCGTTCTCAGGACCGCATTTTCCTGCAAGGTCTCGGCAAAGGCTTGTCGAAATAAATCTAGGTTCAGATCAAAGCGCAGATCAAAGCGCCACGCCATGTTATAAAGCGGCACATCCGGCTGTAGCTGATGACCTTTCCAAAATCGCTGCTGGCTATCTGACAACGGGTAGGACATGGTCATTCCCTCAGCACCGCGCCGATTGCCGGGCATCGGCATAGCGCAGGATGGCGTCGATTGAGCTGAGGTTCTCAAGCGTCACATCTTCGAACGGTATGTCGATGCCATAGGTCTCTTCGATAAAGCCCACCAACGACATTACGCCCAGCGAGTCGATCATCCCGCTGAGTAGTAACTCATCCGTATCAGTGATGACGCGCCCTCCCAACAGCGTCTGCTGCACGTAGTTGCGCAGCGCATCGGTTTGGCGTTCAGGCTGCACGGTCTTCATCGGCTTTCCCCACAAGATTCGCCCGGTCGATCTTACCTGTCGACGTGCGAGGCATACTCTCTAACCATTCAATGTGTTGCGGCACCGCGTAGGGCGGCAACACAGCTTCTAATTGACGTTTCAACTGCTCAAGATCGCACTTGGATGCGCCCGTGACAAAAGCCAGGAGTGCCTGATCCCTGGCAATCACAACCGCTTCGGTCACAAAAGGCGCGTTCACCAAGGCAAGCTCGACCTCATCCAGTTCAATCCGATAGCCGCGCAGCTTGATCTGCCGGTCCTTGCGCCCGATCAGCATCAAGGCTCCGGTTTCAGTTCGGCGCACGATGTCACCCGTGCAATAAAAACGCCGCATCTGCCCTGAGGAGTCAGGCAAGTTACAAAAGGCTGCCGCGGTTTGATCGGGATCATTCCAATACTGAGACATGACCTGGTCGCCAGCGATCAGAAGCTCTCCGTTAGATGCTTCTGCGGCATCAGACCCGATCCGCGCGATTACACCTACATCAGGAAGACCAATAGGCAGAGGGCTGGTTCCATCCAGATCGTCATGCGCCAGAACTGACGTCGTACAATGGTTGGTTTCTGTAGGCCCATAAGCATTCAGAAACACCGCATTTGGCGCATGGTTGGAAAACGCCTTCAGCGCAGCAGGGGGCATTTTCTCACCCGCAAACATGACAACGCGCAAAGCGCTCAGATCACGTTCGACCAATGCGCCACGTTCGACCATTTGGATCAATGCGTAAGGAACTGAATACCAGACGGTGATGCCCTCGCTCTGCGTCAGCTCTGACAGACTGGCGGGCAGCTTTGCATGCATCTCTGGAATGATGACCACGCAAGCCCCAGCCACGGCAGTGCTGAATATATCAAAAATCGACATGTCAAAATGCGCGGGCGTGTGGTGGCTGACGCGATCAGAGGAACGCAGCGCGCACAGGCTTGCCGCCATCTGAGCGTAGGCCAAACCGCTTTTGTGGGTATGCACAATACCCTTGGGGGAACCCGTCGTGCCGGATGTCATAAGAATATATGCAGGGTCATCAGCGGAGCGTTTTGCGCACCGATCACGCAATTTGTCGGGTGATGTTTTGCCCGTAGTTGGTTGCTCAAGGTCCAGAAGCGGAACATTGGGCACGCTATCAGCAAACGCCCCCAACCGCGTTGCGTCGGCGATAACCAGCACCGGAGCTACCTTAGCAAGCTGCGCCGCCACACGCTCGACCGGGGCGGCGGGATCAATTGGCACATATATCGCCCCAATACGCAGGACTGCGTAGATCGCAGCAATCGCCATAGGGCTTTTGGCTGCGCAGATAACGACGCGGTCGCCCTTTGCGACAGACTGTTCCAGCAGCGCAGTGGCGATCTGATCAACCTGCTCGTTCAACGCGGCATAGGTCATGCCTTGGCCAAGCATACATAGGGCCTGGGCATCCGGCGATGCTTGCGCGTTGTGGGCTATCGGGTCGTCCAGAAACACAGCCTCGACTCCCTAGTTCACAAGCATCACGACCGATTGGCTAAACTTCGGAAACCAATCAACGGTACGCTCAAAAAACCAAAGCGCCGCCATTGCCATAAGCGCCACTGACCCGAAGTGCAGTGCTACGGTACGATAGGCTGACAAACGACGCAGGGCGAAGAAGATCGGAAACAGCGCAAGCACAATTGCAAGCTGTCCAATCTCAATCCCGACATTGAAAGTCGCCAGTCCAAGCATTTTGCGCTCTGGATCCAGCCCCAAAGGCTCAAGAACAGTTGCAAAGCCCAGGCCGTGGAAAATGCCGAAGATCACGACTGCGATCCAGACCTGCGCATGATAGCGAGGTACCAGGTTACCGATGGCAACGGCAACGATAGACAAAGCTATGACCGCTTCGACAAGAGGAACCGGCAATGTGATTGCTCCGAACGTCGCCAAACACAAAGCAACAGTGTTCGCGATGGTAAAGACAGTCACGATCTTGACCATGTACCAAAGGCTTTGGCGGATGCTTTCAGATGGGACCCAGCGCTGGTTGTCGATCCGCATAACTGCACCCAACAGCAGGGTCACCAGAAACAGGATGTGGTCAAAACCCAACCAGATATGCCAGACACCGCGCTCAAAAAAGGTGCGCGCAATGTCTTTGGATGGCTCATCATTCAGATACAGGTCTTTCATGCCGTCGCCCGGTGCAAAGACAAGCGAGATATAGGCCTCATTCTCGTCCATCCCGTTGCGCGCGTTGCTGGCAATCAGTGCATATCCGCGATGTTCTGGATCGATATCCGAGAACACCCCGTCATAGTACATCTGGATGGTGGTCGGCGTTGTTTCGACCCCCGGAATGTTAAAGTGCAACTGAGCAAACGTATCGACCGAGGTGTCAAAAAACGTGATCTCTTCAAACTCCACCTGATACGGCGCGTCCTCAAAGGACAACTGCAGGTGCTTTTCGAAATAGTCGAAGAAAGCGTCCATACCGGCAAGAACTTCAGCCTGATCCAGGCTTTCTGAAACCTCTGCTTGACCTCGTTGAATTCGCGTAAGGTCGGTCAGCGTGACTTCGATCCGACCGCCCAAACTGTCTTTTGTGACATCAAAATAGACGTAACTTTCGTTCACGCGATGCGCGTTGGCCGTCGTCGTAAAGAATAGCAGACCGAGCCAAAGAACGGCTTTAAGCGTTACGGCCGAGCGCCCAGCAATTAGATTTGCACCAGACCAGAGATTCATTGGTGTCGCTCCCTTAGTTCGCGCGCCTGTTGAAGCTCCATCTTGGAAATGATTTCACGTTGGATGTCCGATGTGCCGGAGTAGATCACGCCGCCGATTGCATCGGCAACATCCGACCCAGCGGTCGATCCCGCCAAATACCCCTGCCCTCCCATCAAGCGCATGGCATCCATACCCGAACTTAGTAGTGCCTCTGAGATATGAAGGTTGGCCATCGCAGCAAATTGGGTCAAAGGCTGCCCGGTGTCGTACAACTGTGCCGCGCGCCTTAGCATCAACTGGCATGTTTCCAATCGGGTGCGCATATCTGCCAGACGATTGGAGACCGACTGGAACGCTGCAATAGGTTTACCGAATTGAATGCGCGTCGCTGCATGCTCGGCGCATTCCCGCAATTGACGCCGCATAGCACCAACTTGCGCGGACAAAATAAAGCAACGCTCCAAATCCAATGTCGACTGGATAATTGAAGCACCCGCACCTTCTGGACCCAGCCTGCGGGTTTCGGGTACCCAACACGCATTGAATTCCAATTGGCCAAACGGCGCTGAATTCAACCCCAATTTCTTTTGCCCTGGATGGCGGATAAAACCTTCGTCGTCAGCATGAACCAAAAAAGCAGATAGTCCCCAGCGCCCTTTATCCGGCGCGGTTCTGGCGAATACGATCGCCAGATCGCAAATCGGACCCATGCCGACATACGCTTTGGCCCCGTTGATGAGATACCCTCCATCCACATACTCGGCCCGAGTCTTCAGCGACAGCGCATCAGAGCCCGCTTCGTGCTCGGTCAACGCAAAGGCGGCCAGTAACTCTCCGGCAAGCAGGCGCGGCAGATAGGTTGTTTTCTGGTCAGGCGATGCGAATTGATGCAGCGGATTTTGCACAGTCAGGACTTGTGAAATGATCGCCATAGCGAAGCCATTGTCAGAACAGTTCTCTCCAAATGACAACATCGCTTCGACGAAGGCTTCGGCAGAGCCGCTGTAATCCCGATGATTCGACATGAGATAAGAAAAAGCACCATGCTGACCGACCAAACCCCATACACTCCGGAAGTTTTGTGAGGTCACATCCGGAAGACTGCGCACCAGGCCAGCCAGATCGCCGGGCCGAGCGTGATCCATGAGTTTGGGCGTTTCGTCCACTGGTTCATTTTCTTCGTTGTCTTGCAAATTCTACGGGCGCGCCTGTCGTATGGATCAAACAAACTGATTGCCCGCCTGAAACGGCGGACGTTTTGGATGAGCGTATCACTCTCGTTTCAGCCACAACCTGTTGAATTTTCTAGTCGCGCGACATCAATCCTCGCAGATAGCCCGACAGATCGCCCTCGCTGTGCTCATCCCGGCATCGTCCTTGCATTTGGATGCAGTTTTGCCTGACCTTCGCAGAATTCAGTAAGCTGCGGATGTCATCTTCGATCTTTTCGACCGGATCATTCCGATCCCCAGCGCGGCCGATCTCATGAAACACGACGCGTGCTGCGCTACCGTGTTGGTCATTTACATGCGGATACAGCAACATCGGCGTGCCTGCATCGACAGCTTCGACAAAGCCGCCCGTTCCACCATGCATGATCGCCAGATCGGCGTGTTTCAAAACATGTTGCTGCGGAGCCCAGGCCACGACATCGACATTTGCGGGTAACTGCGTCTCAGCCATGCCGTCCCAGTTCTGCCCTGCTGCAAAAAGAAACCTCCAGTCGGGATGATTGGCGGCCACAGCCCACAGGTTTGGCAGCAGACCACTGTCTAACCTCATGATCGTTCCGAACCCAACGAAGATTCGTTTTTCCCAAGCGCTGGCCTCGCAAAACTGTGCGATCTTATCGTGGTCATGCGGGTGTTCAGGGCGATCCAGCAATATCGTTGGACCCAAATAGGTCAGATCGGCCCGTGAAGGAGTCGGCAAATCCAACGCACGGGGCAACAGCAACATGGTTGGCAACCGGTAGGTCCAAGGCATCTGCCAACAGACCAGGCGCAACACCCGAGACACCGGAACGTCATGACGCCTAGCAAGTTCAATCAGGGTCGAGGCATAATCCACCCCGCGCTCTGACAGTCTTTTGCGTAGTATCTTTGACAGTTTCCAAAGCAAGAACCGACACCACAGCAGCGCGATGCCCGGTCTACTGCCCCCCAGCCCGCGACCAGGAAACGCGCGTTTGTTCAGCGGTGGGGCCTGTGTGCCCGGTGGAGACAGGAACATGTTACTGTACTGCACAACCGGAATGTTCAAAGACATTGCAACGATGATCTGCGCATGCATCTCGCAATCGATAAACACGATATCAGGCCGTGCGTTTAGCAACGCTTCTGCAAACTCATCGACCCCGAACGCCTTGATCGCAGCATCCATCCAACCGTCGCGCTGCAAACTGCGCCTGTCTTCTTTCGAAATCAGTGCGTCGAATGCATTTACACGCGGGTTCGGGATTGCGTGATGGGCAAAACCATAATGTTCAATCAGATCGTGCGCCGAGGCCGGAGCAAAGATCGACACCTCATAACCCAAAGCCTTGATGCGTTTGGCAAATTCCAACGCACTGTTGAGAGGGCTCAAAATGCCACTCGATACGATTGCGACGCGTTTTGCGGTCATCATCCAAACCTGAAGCAGCGAAGAAATTCGTCAAGCCCAACGCAAGCGATCTCAGATCCTGCACCCCTGTTGCAATCGGTTGCAGAACCGTTGCTTAGATGCATAATAGTTTGCAATGACAACCCCAAAGCCTGCGCGGCACGAATGGTATAAATATTGAGCGTTACACTTAAAGACGTCGCAGCACTGGCAGGCGTATCCCGGTCCGCAGTTTCGCGAACCTTTACCGAAGGCGCCTCGGTCTCGGCCAAGACCCGCAGCAAGGTCGAAAAAGCCGCGCAAGAACTGGGGTACAGCCCAAACGCGCTAGCCTCATCGCTGACGACCGGGCGGACCAAGCTGATTGGGTTGATTTCCAACAACTTTCACAACCCTATTTTCCTTGAGGTGTTCGACCAGTTCACCCGCGCGTTGCAGGAACGCGGGCTGCGTCCGCTGATCGTGAACCTGACGGATGAGACTGAGCCTGCCAATTCCGTCCGCATGCTACGCCAGTATTCGGTCGATGCCGTTATAGTCGCATCCTCGACCCTGCCCCCAAGCTTTGCCAAGGCGTTCCACGATGCCGGTGTGCCGGTGGTGCACACGTTTGGGCGTTCAGCAACATCGCCCGAGGTGCATGTGGTTGGTATCGACAATGTCGAATGTGGGCGCATGGCGGCGCGCGAGCTTGTCGCGCGCGGATACAAGCATATCGGATATCTGGGCGGGCCAAAAAGCGCGACCTCAGCTTTGGATCGATACCGCGGGTTCATTGAGGAAGCCGAGCAGCATCCAGAGCTGCAGATTTCGTATTCCTTCGCAGACAACTATTCGTTTGAGGCTGGACGGGCCGAGATGCTGCGTTTGCTGAATGGGTCTCCGGCAGACGGGTATTTCTGCGGTGACGATATCCTGTCTGTCGGTGCGTTGTCAGCCCTTTCAGATCATGCGCTGAAACCGGGTCAGGATATTGGCATCATCGGCCTGAATGACATGGAAATGGCACGCTGGGAAAGCGTTGATCTGACGACTATTCACCAGCCCATCAAGCAGATTATTACGTCTTCGGTCGATCTGGTCGAAGAGATGCTGAAAGAGCCTCAGAGATACCCTGAGGCCCGGATATTCCCCTGCCGCGTGATTGAGCGGGGCACGTTGCGACCGCACCCCTGATTAGCGGAACATTGGCGGACGCGCGTCTTTCCACGCGCCGTCCTCTTTGCCTGACGCGACTGCTGCATGCACAGCCGCAATGGAACGCACCCCATCAGCGGCGCCTGGCAGACCATCACGTGCCTCACCCCGGATCGCATCAGCCAGATCGCAGTAGATATTGGCCACGGCCAGCGGGAAACCTTCAGGATGGGCGATGGCGACACGCGACAGGCGCAGCGCTTCGTCATGCAGCCCACCTTCACCCTTTTCGATGATCTGGGTGCGCCCGCCGACCGGTGTATAAATCAACTGGTTCGGATGCTCGGACGCCCAGCGCAGACCGCCGGTTTCGCCAAACACCTGAATGTCGAACCCGTGCTGCCGCCCAATCGCCACCGATGAGGTCCAGAGCCGCCCAACCGTACCACCTTCCATCCGGAAATTGACCATTGCGTCATCTTCCAACTCCCTGCTGGCAATGGTCGAGGCCATATCGGCCGACAGTGATTTCACCTCATCATCGCAAATAAAGCTGGCCATATGCAGCGCGTGAATGCCGCAATCCGCGAACTGGCCCGAGACACCTGCCATGGCCGGATCATAGCGCCATCGGACGCGCGGATTATCGGCGTCTGTCGCGTCGCCATGATGCCCATGGCTAAAATTGGTAACGACCAGACGAACCTTGCCGATCTCTCCAGCTCGCACCATGGCACGGGCCTGGCGCACCATCGGATAGGCCGAATAGCAATAGTTCACTGCACATATCTTGCCGGACGCCTCGGCCACGCGCACAATCTCTTCGCCCTCTTCTACCGTCATGGTCATCGGCTTTTCACACAGCACGTTAAACCCGGCCTCCAGATAGGCCTTGGCAATCTCGAAATGGGTTGAGTTCGGAGTCGCAATTGTCACCAGATCAATCCGGTCGTCGCGGTCTTTCTCTCCGGCCAACATCTCTTGCCAATCGCCATAGGCGCGATCTGCAGCGATGCCCAACCGCTGAGCATACTCCTTACCCACATCCGGGCGATGATCCAGCGCACCTGCGGCGAATTCGAACATCCCGTCTGCTTGCGCACCCAACCGGTGGGCAGGCCCGATCTGGCTGCCTTCGCCGCCACCAATCATGCCCCATTTCAGCTTTGCCATGGTCTTAAGTCTTTCTTCAGAACGTGTCGTTGAGCGATCAGAAATCGCTGGTGTTTTTCCACTGTCGCTGGTCCGAGGATGCAAGCGCCGCCGCCAGCACCCGATTCACCTCATGCCCGTCGCGGAAGGTCGGCCAGATCGCTTCACCCGTGTGGATGGCATGCAGGAAATCCTTGGCCTCGATGATAATCTGGTCCTGATAGCCGGTTCCGTGACCTGGACCCTGACAGAAGGGCTCATAATCCGGGTGGGCGGGGCCGGTCAGGATTTTGGTGAATCCCCGCTGCGCCTCGGGGCCTTCGCGGCGATACAGCCACAGGGCATTCTGATCTTCCTGGTCAAAACGGATCGCCCCTTTTGTGCCCGATATTTCATAGGCATAACCCATCTTGCGGCCCGTTGCGACACGGCTGAAATAGAGGTTGCCCATCACACCGTTTTCGAACCGGCATATCATCTGGGCGTGATCGTCATTTGTGACCTCACCACCCGGACGCATTCGGTGCACGGTTTCGACATCGGCCATGACCTGCGCAATCGGTCCGATCAGAGCCAGTGCACCGTTCACCATATGAGGGGCCAGGTCCCCGATCGTCCCGTTTGCCATACCAGTTGTCCGCCATGTGGCGGGGGCCTGCGGGTCGGCATAGAAATCCTCGGTGTGCTCTCCGCGAAACCAGGTGACATCGCCAATCTCACCATCGATAATCAGCTTGCGCGCGTATTGGCTGGCAGGTGTGCGGATATAGTTGAAGCCGACCATGTTGACGGCACCCGCCGCCTCAGCGGCATTGACCATGGCCTGACTATCCTCCAGCGATGCGCCCAAAGGTTTTTCGCACAAAACCGGCTTCCCCAAAGCAAAAGCCGCTTCGGCAATGTGACGGTGGGTTTCCTGGGGCGACGCGATGACTATGGCCCCGACTTTCGGGTCATCGACCAAGACCCGCCAATCGTCGGTTGCGCGCTGGAAGCCGTATGCTACGCGGTAGCGCTCGGCGCTTTCGGGGGTTGAGGCGCAGATCACCTCAAGCCGTGGTCTGAGCGCTGTGTTAAACACCGCACCCACTGCGGACATGGCAACGGAATGCGCCTTGCCCATATAGCCGCCACCCACAATTCCAATTCCGATATCAGGCATCTTTTGCGGCTCCGAACATTGTATTTGCAACCGGTTGCAAAATGAGTATCGTGTGAATCGATTCAGCGCAAGGTCCAAACTTTGCCATTATTTCTGTCGGAGGACTAAAGACGTGAGCGCCCTGATCGACGGCATCAAAGGAAACCGATTTGCCATTCTGGGGCGCGCGGGCATGGATTTGACTGCAGCGCCCATTGGCGCAAAAAGCGAAGAGGCTGATACCTTTCATGCAGACCTGGGCGGATCATCCGCCAATATCGCGGCCGGTCTGGTCAAGCTGGGCAGTCAGGCGACGCTGATCACTTCAATCTCGGATGATGCGATTGGACGGTTCTGCATGAATCGCCTGCACCACTACGGCGTAGACACGTCTTGCATTCGCACCATCGGCGGTGAGCATCGCATGTCGCTTGCAATCTATGAAAGCCGAACGGACGATTTCCAAAACGTCATTTACAGAAACAATGCGGTCGACTTTCAGGTCACCGAAGAAGACATGGATCGCCTTGATTTCAGCAGATTCACCGCTCTGGTTTCCGCCGGTACCGTTTTCGCTGCCGAACCCTCGCGCAGTGCGACGTTCCGCGGGTTTGAAAACGCGCGAAAGGCCGGTCTGCCCATCATCTTCGATATCGATTATCGGCCCTATAGCTGGCTCTCGCCCGAGGTTGCCGCAGAAGTTCTTTCGCGCGCAGGTGAAGCCAGCGATCTGATCGTAGGCAATGATGAAGAGTTCGGCTTTATGGCGGGCGGCATCGCAAAGGGTTTTGCCAAAGCACAAGAACTCGCGGAAAAACCGGGCCGGGTCGTCATCTACAAGATGGGTGAAAAAGGTGCCGTAACGCTGGCAGATGGGCAGGAAACCCAGACCGGTATCTACCCGGTAAAAGCCATCAAACCGGTCGGGGCTGGTGACAGCTTCATGGCCGGGTTCTTGGCCTCAATCGCGGCAGGGTATCCGCTGAAAGACGCCGTGATGCGCGGATCGGCCTGCGCATCTATCGTGGTCTCAAAACCCGGTTGCGCCCCGGCCATGCCTACGACTGCCGAACTAGACGCATTTCTGGCCGACCATCCCGGCCCGACCACATAGGAATATCCCATGCATATTGCGCCATATGACAACAAGAACACCGCCATCGTTGATGTCGATGATCCCATGGTTCCTCTGAACTATTTCAACATCGTCAAATTGCAGAAAGGCGAGGCGTTCGAGTATCAGGTGCCCGGCTACGAAACCTGCATCGTACCCGCAACCGGCACCGTAGATGTCTCGGTCGAGGGGGTGCAATTCCCCAAGCTTGGCAACAGGGGGGAGGATGTCTGGGACGGAAATCCAGAAGGTGTTTATGTCCCTGTCGGTGCAAAGGTGCAGATGGTCTGTGTTTCGGAAGCAACCGAGGTTTTCATAGCAGGGGCGAAGTATGACAAGGTGCTGGATCCCTTCGACGTGCGCGAACACGACCTTGTGCAATATGGCAGCGATGACACCAAAACCCATCGCAAGATCAAGCACATCCTGGGTCAGAAGCAACATGACAAAGTTGGGCGTCTGCTGGTCAGTGAACTGTTCACCGTGGGCCAGGGCGGTTGGTCAGGTTTTCCCAGCCACAAGCATGATACCAACCGGCTGCCAGATGAAACGCGCCACGACGAGACCTACAACTTCCGCTTCAAACCCAACTGGGGCTCGGGCCTGCAAATGCTGCAGCGTGAAGACAATGAGCCGGGGGATGCCTATCACATCGTCGATGGATCGACCGTTTGTATCGACAAAGGGTACCATCCCTGCTGCGTTTTGCCGGGGTATGAGATGTACTATTTCACCATCCTTGGCGGGCTGACGCAGCGCTCATTGGTGCAGTATTTCCAACCTACCCATGCCTATCAGGTCGAGACGATTCCGGGCATCAAAGACATGATTGCAAAGTTCAAATGACCCTCGTGACATTGAAAGACGTGCTGCAACCCGCCTATCAGCAGGGCTATGCGGTAGGCGGGCTGGTGACCTTGGGCTGGGAAGATATGTGCGCCTATGTGGCCGCTGCCGAGGCCGAAAACGCACCTGTGATCCTGCAAGCTGGACCCAGCTGCCGCGAGCACACGCCCTTGCCCATTCTGGGCAAGATGTTCCGCCATCTGGCCGAAGGGGCCTCAGTCCCCGTCGTTGCCCATCTGGATCACGGCTATACGTTTGAAGACTGCAAGATCGCGTTGGATAGTGGTTTTACCTCGCTGATGTTCGACGGCTCGCGCAAGCCGTTGCAACAAAACATAGATGAGACCGCCGCCATCGCCGAAATGGCCCATGCGGCGGGCATTTCCTGTGAGGGTGAGATCGGGTTTGTGGGCTATGCTGGCGGTGAAGGATCAAACGGCACCGACCCGTCCGAGGCCGCACAATTCGCCCGCGAGAGCGGTGTGGATGCGATGGCGATCTCGGTCGGCAATGTGCATCTGCAACAGAATAAAGAGGGCGGTCTGGACGAGGACCGCATCGCTCAGATCGACGCGATGACCGATGTGCCTTTGGTGATCCATGGAGGTTCGGGTGTGCCGGTCGAACAGCGCACACGCCTTGCCCGCGAAACATCCATCTGCAAGTTCAACATCGGAACCGAGCTGCGTATGGCGTTTGGTCAAGCCCTGCGTGAGGCCGTGAACGCTGACCCCCAGAGGTTCGACCGTGTGACCATCCTGAAAGAAACGCACAACCCGGTAGAGGCCGCCGCCCGCGTGGTTATTCGCGCCTTCGGAGCACCGCCGCAAAGATAGCTTCTCTTAGATCGAGCCACCCTCAACCATGAAATTGCCGGCGCTGCACATGGCGGCGTCGGCCGAAGCCAAAAACACCACCATCCGCGCTACATAGACCGGGTCAATCGGGTCAGGCAGGCATTGGCGGTCGACCTGCTTTGCCAGTGCTTCGGACGTGACCCATAGGTCTTTCTGGCGCTGAGTCATGATCCAACCTGGCACCACGGTGTTAACGCGGATGCGGTGATCGCCCAACTCGCGCGCCATTGTGCGGGTCAGGCCATGCACGGCGGATTTAGCCGTGGCATAAGCCGGAAAGCCTGCACCAGCCTCCCACCATGAATTCGAGCCGAGATTCACAATGGCCCCGCCACCGCGTTCCATCATCGCGGGTGCCACGGCTTGGATGGCAAAGAACATATGGCGGATATTGGTGGCCATCCGCTCGTCCCAATATTCCGGCGTTACGTCGCGCCAGTCGTGGCGGTCGTCCTGAGCCGCGTTGTTAACCAGCACATCAGCCGCGCCCAATTTGTCCGTTAACTGTTCCAGCGCTGCGCGCAGGGCGTCGATGTCGCGCAGATCGGATTGGATAAAAGCGTGCTCTCCGCCAAGTTCCGAAAGCAACGCCTGTCCCGAGTCTTTGTCGAGATCCAGAAATCCGACCTTCGCCCCTTGAGCCGCAAAGGCCCGCACCGTTTCCGCCCCTATGCCACCTGCCCCGCCGGTGATGAAAACGGTTCTGCCGTTCAGGCTGGGATAGGTGGCAAAGTTGGTGGTCATCCATCACGCTCCATAATCCATTCGACCTCAGGGGCCGGGACGAACCGCCATTTCCGCAGGGGTCCGGCCATGACGTTCAGATAGTACATCTCAAACCCATAGGGCGCACCGCAAGGGTGATGTCCACGCGGCACGATCACAACATCGCCATCGGACACCGCCATCGTTTCATCCAACTGCCCGTCGTCGGTGTAGACTCGCTGTATGCCAAACCCGTTGGCCGGGTTGAGACGATGGTAATAGGTTTCTTCCAAATAGGTTATGCGGGGGTAGTCGTCTTCATCATGACGGTGGCTGGGGTAGGACGACCAGTGTCCATTCGGCGTGAACACTTCTGTCACCAGCAGGCTGTCAGCGTAGTCCTCTGCCTCCATCGCGATGTTGTTGATATAGCGCGTGTTTACGCCCCTGCCGCGCTCGGTCAGAGTGATGCCATCAGGGCCGATCCGCCGCGCCGCGTGCCCGCCTTTGCCTGGCGCGGAACAGACCGCGATTACGCAATCGGTTTTGGCAGTGGCCTCCCATTCGGTTCCATTCGGCAGATACAGGCAGTGCGGTGGTGTTTTCTCGAATACATCCATCCGGTCGCCCAGAACGCCCCAATCCTGCCCCGCCCCGGTGATCTGCGCCTTGCCCTCTACCATGACCAGAATGACCTCACGATCCCCGGTTGGCTCTGCCGCCTTGTCACCTGCGCGCAGGTGATAAAGACCGAAACCCACGTAACGCCATCCCGCGCTGGCCGGGGTGATATCGTGAACTTTGCCGCGCGTGCCGAGGGGTTTTTTGTGCAAATCCGCCATCTTGTTCTCCTTGCGGGCGACCCCATAGGCCGCCCGGTTGTTTCAGGCAGTTTGCCTTTGGGTCAAGGCCGAGAGTGTCTGGGCCAGTTGCGCCTTGGTCCATCCTTCCACAACCGCTCGTCGCAGGATATCCACCTGACTTTCCGGCGCGTTGCCCCCGACCGGAGGGTCCGTGTCCAGATTGGTTGGGAACGGATAACCCTCTGCAGTGGCCGCTATTGCGGCCTCCAACTGCGCCACATCCAACGCCCCACGCTGTTTCAAGGAAACCAGCGATGGGAAGACTGCCAGAGACATCGCCTGGCGATCCACCGCCTCCATCGCGCGCCCGAAAGCTGATGAGATTTGCAGCAGATTCGCCATCCGGTGAATATCGGCACTGCTGTTTTCGCCCGCAGCATGGAACAGCGCCGGATTGAAGAACACCGCATCACCTTTTTCTAACGGCAACTGGATATAGTTGTCCTCGAAATGCGTCCGGTGGGCTTCATCGTGAAACGCCAGATAGCCCGGTTGATAAAGCTGCGAGAAGGGTAGTAGTTTGGTTGGGCCGCTTTCCACAGGCATGTCGCAATGGGCCACTGCGCCCTGCAAGGTCAGCGAGGCTGTTACCAGATGCGCGTGGGCTGGATACATTGCCGCGCTGTCAACACTTTGGAACCCCAGATGATAATCCCGATGTGCCTGCTGCGCCCTGCCACCGGGTCGCACCTGATTGACTTGGGCGGTCATCTGATAATTCGGACCTAGCCATGCCTCACAAGCCGCAGCGATAGCCGTGTTCCCGAAGTAAAGCGCGAAGCCTTCGGGATCACGCAAGCACTGTTTTTGCATCGCATTCCAGATCCGGTCGTTGGCGCCTGAGGCAGCGAAGTGGTCGCCTTCGCCAGATCCGCTTTGACGTTCCTCGTCAATAATCTGGCGAAACACATCCGTCGCTCGGTCGATAACAGCGGTATCCGGATAGGCCCTTTTCAGCGCGATCACCCCGGTGGATTTGTCCAACACCCAGCCCCATTCCGCCAGCAATGCTTGCCGCGCGTCAGGCTGGTCCAGCACCTGACGCAGCGCCTGCATGTCATAGACCGGCACGTTGTTTTCGACCGTTGCCGCATGGGGCACCGAATCAACCAAAAGGTTCTGCGAGGTCAACACCTTAAACTCATCCAGATCACAGGATTCCCGGTCGAAATAGCCGACATATCCGAGGTCTTGCTTTACCATGACAGACTCCTTTCTCATGGCCTTCGGTGTTGCCCCTTGGGGCGGGGTGCTAAATGTTGATCTCCAATCCTGCCTTGCCGCAGACATCAACGATGTGGTCGTAACCCAGTTTGGAGTATTCATAGGGCGGTGCCTTGGCCGGGTCCTGTTCCGCCTCGACCACGATCCAGCCATCGTAGTCCATCGCCTTCAGCGCGTTTGCGACGGCCTGAAAGTCGATGCAGCCGTCACCAGGCACGGTGAAGGCCCCCGCGATGACCGCATCCAGAAAGCTGCGATTGTTCTCACGGACATCTTGCACAACAGCAGGGCGGATATCCTTGAAGTGTACGTGATGCACGCGATCTCCCCAACGGTTCAAGGTTGCCATGACATCGCCGCCGCCAAAAAGAAGATGACCGGTGTCGAAACACAATCCCACCTCGGGGCCTGACCCTTCCATCAGCCAGTTCACATCATCTTCGCTTTCGATGATGGTGCCCATATGATGGTGATAGGCCATCGACATGCCCTGATCGGCCATCCATTTTGCCAGTTCGGTAATCTTGTCGGCGTAGACCAGCACCTCATCCTTTGACAGTTTGGGCCGGTGATTGACCGGCGTACCTGCCTCCGTCTGGATGGTGTTGGAACATTCTGCATAGACAATGCACGGGCTGTTCAGCGCCACGAACTGCTCGACCTGCTCGCGCACGGCCTCACGCTCGGTTGCGAAGTCATTGAGCAACGACGCACCGGAACACCAGCCGCCACACAGGGCAATATCGCTGGCATCCAGATAAGCCCGCAACCCTTCGGTATCGCCGGGCATCCGTTGGCCGCGCTCGACGCCCGTATAGCCAATCTCTCGCGCCTCTTTCAGCGCCTGTTCCATGGTGTAGGCCGCCGTCAGGTCGGGCAAATCATCATTCTGCCACGCAATCGGAGAGATGCCGATCTTCACGCTCATTTCGTGTTTCTTTCCTTGATCGCAACTTCATAAGCCGCGCGTTTTTCGTTGACTTCGGGACGGATCGAGACCTCGGGCACGGCGACCTCCCACCACGTGCCGCCATATTCGGTGGACGGGTACGGATCGGTGTCGATGACAACCACGTAGGGCCCTTTGATGTCGGCGCGTTTGGCCAGCGCATCCTCCAGTTCAGCAATCGAACTGACCTTGACCGAAGTCGCCCCCATTGCCGCAGCGTGCGCGGCGAAATCAATGGCCGAGGGCGTTTCGTGCACCGCGTGATCCAGAAGGTTGTTAAACTCGGCCCCGCCAGTGCCCATCTGCAAGCGGTTGATACAGCCAAATCCACGGTTGTCGGTGATCACCACGGTGAACGAGATACCCATCATCGCGGCAGAGGCCATTTCCGAGTTCGCCATCATATAGGTGCCGTCGCCGGTAAAGCAGATCACGTCGCGATCCGGCTGGGCCATCTTGATGCCCATCGCACCGGCGATCTCATACCCCATACAGCTGAACCCGTATTCCATGTGATAGGCCCCGGGTCGCGGCGCTTTCCACAGCTTGTGCAGCTCACCCGGCATGGTGCCTGCCGCACACATCACAACCGTATCGTCATGTGAGGCACGCTGAACCGCGCCGACCACTTGCATGTCGGTCGGCAGTGCATTCCCGTCTCCTGGCGCGTCGGTCAGCTTGTCGACCTTGCCAAACCAATCCGCTTTGAGCGTGTCAGCCACGGGGTCGGCACTGTAACCCTGCAGGCTTGCGCCAAGTTCTTCCAAACCAACGCGCGCATCGGTTTGCAGCGGCATCGCACCGTGCTTTTCGGCGTCATAGGCGGCTGTATTCAGGCAGATCATCTCGCGTTCGGGGTTCGAAAACAGGCCCCACGACCCGGTAGTGAAATCCTGCAACCGCGTACCGACCGCCAGAACCAGATCGGCCTTGGCGCAAACGTCGTTGGCCGGTTCTCCACCGGTTACACCAATGGGGCCGAGGTTCAGCGGATGGTCCCACGCCAAAGCGGACTTACCAGCCTGCGTTTCAGCGATGGGGACATTGTGGGTCTCAACAAAGCTTTGCAGCGTGTCGGTCGCACCCGAGTAATGCACCCCGCCCCCGGCCACGATCACGGGGCGTTTGGCGGCTTTGATCGCGGCGACAGCGCGCGCCAGTTCGCCCTCATCCGGGCGAATGCGGCGCTGATACCAGACGCGCGGTTCAAAGAAGCTTTCAGGGTAGTCATACGCCTCGGCCTGCACATCCTGACAGAAGGCCAGCGTCACCGGGCCGCAATCAGCCGGGTCGGTCATGGTGCGGAAGGCGCGTGGTAGCGCGGTCAACAGATGTTCGGGGCGCGAAATGCGGTCATAGTACCGGCTAACCGGGCGGAAACAGTCATTGGCGCTGACGGTGCCATCGCCGAAGTTTTCGATCTGTTGCAGCACCGGATCGGGCCCGCGCGTGGCGAACACGTCACCGGGGATGATCAGAACCGGCAAGCGGTTGGCATGGGCCAAGGCCGCCGCTGTCACCATATTCGTGGCCCCAGGCCCGATGGACGACGTCACCGCCATCGCCCGCGTGCGGCGCATCTGTTTGGCATAGGCAATCGCACAATGGGCCATCGTTTGTTCGTTGTGACCACGATAGGTAGGCAGGCTGTCTCTGACGGCATGCAAAGCTTCACCCAAACCCGCCACATTGCCGTGGCCAAAGATGGCCCAGACACCTGCGATATAGGGCTCCCCGGCCTCATTTAACTGCGCCCCGATATAGCGCACCAGAGCCTGCGCCGCGGTCAGTCGGACTGTCTTGCTCATCATGATCCCTTTCCACACGAAGCCGCCATCGGCATTCCGTCGGTATTCACATTTTTGAAGGTTCCAGGCCAACCGAATGGACCTGACGATTTGTGGTTTTGCACCACCACTTAGTTCGATACTCCGCATGTCCGCGGAGCATCGGTGGTTTAAACTGTTCCGCCCAACGAGCCTTCCAGCTGGGCCAGCTCCTGACCTCCTGCCATCAGGTCCTGAAGCTCTTCTGGAGTGATCTCACCCCGTTTCGCAGTGCCCAGTGTTTGGCCCCGGTTCAAAACGGTAAACCGGTCGCCGACAGCCAGCGCGTGACGCACGTTGTGACTGATGAACACGACACCCACGCCCTGACTACGCACCTTATCGATGGTCGCCAGCACGTTCGAGGTTTGACGCACCCCAAGGGCCGAGGTCGGCTCGTCCAAAATCAGGATTTTCGCTCCGAAATGCACAGCCCGCGCAATCGCAACGGTTTGACGTTCGCCGCCTGACAATGTGCCAACGGCCTGGTCTGGGCCCCGCAGGTTGATGCCCATCTTGCGCATCTCTTCCATGGTGATCTCATCCGCCAGCTTCTTGTCGAAGAAGTTGATACCGGCAACTTTACGTGTGGGCTCATTACCCATGAAGAAATTGCGGCTGACGCTCATCAATGGGATCATAGCCAGATGCTGGTGCACCGTGGCGATGCCTGCAGAAATCGCGTCTCGCGGATCTTCGAAATGCATAGGCTTGTCTTCGAAGAAAATCTCACCCGCAGTTGGCTTGTGCACACCGGACATCGTTTTGATGAAGGTCGACTTACCCGCGCCATTATCGCCCAGCAGGCAATGACACTCACCCGGTTTGAGGTCGAAACTGACACCGGCCAGCGCAATCACAGACCCAAAGTGTTTCTGGATGTCGACCATACGGATGATCGGCTTTTGCTCTTGTGCGTCGCCATGGTGGAACTTGGTGTCTTCAGTCATCTCAGTGTTCTCCTGTGATGATGCGACGGATATAGGTGTTCAAGATCACCGCACCCAGCAGGATCACACCCAGGAACACCCGGAAGAGCGAGCTTTCGACCCCGGCAAAGAACAGCCCCTGCTGCACTACGCCAAAGATCAGCGCGCCCAGCGCCGCGCCCAGAACCGAGCCATAGCCGCCGGTTAGCAGCGCACCGCCAATGACCACCGCGATGATCGCCTCGAACTCTTTCAGCAAACCACGATCGGCACCAGCCGAGCCGAACTCCATCACCTGACAGGTGGCGAAAACAGTGGCGCAGAAGGCGGTGAACATGAACATCAGGATTTTCACCTTGTTCACAGGCACACCCGAATTCCGTGCGGCCTCGGCGTCTCCACCTGCGGCAAAGATCCAGTTTCCGAACTTGGTTTTAGTCAGCAAAACATGGCCAAAAATGATGATGCCGATGGCCCAGATGATCAGCATCGGAATGCCGTCCACCACTGGTTCGCCTAGGCGCGATCCGCGCTCGAACGTCGCAATAATTCCATTGTCACCCAGCCAAACGAAAAGGCCCTGAAACACCTTGCCGCCAAAAACTGAGGCGAGCCAATCGCCTTCTGCGACATCTTTGATGCCGCCGATGATGGTCTTGCGCTCAATCGTCTGCGGCAGAAATATCGTAAAGCCGCGCAGAATGAACAAAAACGCCAGCGTCACAATAAAGCTGGGCAATCCGGTGCGCACGACAATAAAGCCGTTGAGGGCACCGATAGCGACGCACAGAACAAACGTGACGATGATCGCCATCCAAACCGGCCAGGTCAGCGTGACCGAGAAGATGGCAATCATCATCCCGGCAAAACCAATCATAGACCCGACGGACAGGTCAAATTCACCCGCGATCATCAATAGGCAAGCCCCTACGGCGATGATCATGAACTGGGCTGAAACGATCGACCAGTTCATCACGCCCTGTGAGTTGAACATGCCACTGTCAAAGGCGAATAGCAGGAAGAAGGTGAATACGGCGACGGTCCCGACCATGCCACCCAGTTCCGGGCGGATCAGGGCGCGGCGCAACGGCGAGATCTCTTTGATCCGTTCGTCGCTGCCTGCCGTGGATTGAGCTGACTCTGACATAAAGGTCCTCCCCTCGCGGGTGATCCCGAAGAATAAGAAAGTTGGGCTGAGCGGGCGTCAGATCACGCCCGCTCGACTATTGAAGATCAGCGGTATTCGCCCGCGAATTCTTCGATTTTCTCCAGCCCGTCAGCAGTCACAAAACCGGGGCCCGAGTTGATGTTGTTGCCGGGCAGAACGCCGTAGCGGTGGTAGTTGGTCAGCACAACAACCGGCAGGTAGGCCTGCAAGAAGGGCTGCTGGTCGATCCCCCACTGAATGGTACCGTCCTTGATGCCTTTGACAATTTCACCACCCAGATCGAAGGTGCCGAAATAGATGTCACCGGCCATGCCGTTTTCCTGCAGGGCCAGGATGGTCGGGTCGGCCGATGTCGGACCAAGCGTCAGGACAGCATCCGTATCCGGATTGGCCGATAGATAGGCCAGAACGCGGTTCTTGATTTCGGCCGGGTCCTGACCCGCATCGATCATCTGCTCGCCCAGCTCAATACCCAGACCATCTGCGAATCCCTGGCAACGCTCTTGGCTCGAAGGCTGAACGATGTAGTGGTTCACGCAGAGGAACGACCCGATGCCATCGCCTTTGGCACGTAGGCCAGCGGCATACCCCGCATCATATTCGGGCTGCCCGACATACATCAGCGCACCCACTTCGCGCGCTTTTTCGGGCGTGCCGGTGTTCATGATGATCACGTCGATACCGGAATCCACAGCGGCCTTAATCGGGCCTTCCAGAATATCCGGGTCTGCCAGCGTGGTGATGATCCCGTTCGGACCCGAGGCTGCCGCCTGATCGATGATCCGCGCCATGTCGGCAAGGTCTCCGGTGGGCGGATTGCGGTATTCAACTTCAACGCCCATCTGATCACCTGCAAGCGCGATCCCGTTCTTGATCGTGTTCCACCAGCTGTCACTGTCAGGCGCGTGGCTGACCAGAATGTACTTCTCGCCTTCTGCCGCCGCGCCTGTCGCGGCTGCAACCGCAAGCGCGCTGGCCGCAAGAACACTTTTTACAAATTTGTTCATTTGGTTTCCTCCCATAAAAACCGTCGATTTTTGCTCTGGGCGTTTACCCCTGTTCATCCGGCCAGGCCGAATCTCCGAGGCTCGGGTTAGGTTCCGAGCTGCGTTCAGTTTGAATAAATTCATTCATTTTGCAACCGGTTTCAAAATATCGCTAAGTTGAACCGGCCTTCCGGACCGGGCGGATTGGGTCGCTGCCTCGGCCATGGCCAGCGCCGCGACACCGTCTTCCAGCGTGACCGGGACGGCTTGACCCGCCGTGATCGCATCGACAAAAGCGGCCCATTCAGCCTTGTAGGCAGTCATGTACCGCTCAAGGAAAAAATAGGTTGGCTTGGCACCAACAACGCCATCGGCGGTGGATTTGATCACGGTGTTTTCCAGCACGTTCTGGGCCTGCAACAGACCTTCAGACCCTAGCATCTCGACCCGCTGGTCATAGCCATAGGCTGCGCGGCGTGAGTTCTTGATGACCGCGATCCGACCATCCGAATAGGTCAGTGTCGCGACCGCTGTATCAACATCCCCGGCCTGTCCGATTTCGGGATCAACCACCGCCGAGCCAACGGCGGAAATCGCCACAGGCAAGCCACCCATAAGGTAGTTCGCCATGTCAAAATCGTGGATCATCATGTCCCGAAACAATCCACCGGACACTTTGATGTAGCTTACTGGTGGCGGTGCCGGATCGAAGGACGTGATCGAAAGCAGCTCGGTCTTGCCGATCTCTCCGGCGTCTGAGGCAGCTTTCATCCCTGAAAAATTCGGGTCAAACCGGCGGTTGAACCCAATCATGATGGGCTTTTGATGATCCGCCACGTTGGCCTGACACGCCATTGCACGCTGCAAATCCAGATCCACCGGCTTTTCGCACAAAACCGCCTTGCCCGCCTGCGTCGCCGCCTCGATCAGGTTCGAATGCGTATCGGTTGGGGTCGCGATCAGAACGGCATCAATCGCGGGGTCTGCAATGATTTCATGTGAACTGCTTACCTGCGCGCCATATTCGTCCGCAAGCTGGCTCGCCGCGTCAGCGACCGCATCTGAGACCGCAGAGAGGGTGCTGTCAGGATGCGCCGTAATCGCCTGCGCGTGAACGCGCCCAATCCGACCGGCCCCAAGCAGTCCAACACTCAGCATGCATCTCTCCCGAATCCTGTTGCGCTTCACAATGAGAATTTTTGCAACCGGTTGCAAGGTGTTTTTTTAGGCGATCCCTCGATATCAACAAAACGCCGGAACCATCGGGAAATTTCAGGCTTTTTGTAGCGCAACAGCCTGTTGGATTTTCGAGTTTTTCCACAGCATTTTCGAGAAACCACACAAAAAACGTCTGTTCTACGGGAATCCCCCAATGTCGCGGATCATCGGCTTTCGCTAGACTGTGAATCAGCGGTTAACACTACCACTGAATAACCCCCTTGCGAGGGGCTGGCCCAAACCCCCTCACCCAGCCCCTCGAACCCTCACCTGATTTTTCGCTCTATTTGGCCTTTCGAGATGTGCCGCCGCTTAGCCCCGCACCTTTGTGCGACCGTAGGAATGAAAAAGTGTTTTGAGGCCGTGCCCCTGTCCCGTAAGAAAAACGGGCGATTTCATAGAGTTTTGGAAATGGCGATCCCTGAAGGACTCGAACCCTCAACCTGCTGATTAGAAGTCAGCTGCTCTATCCAGTTGAGCTAAGGGACCGCTGCGCCCTTCTTGCGGTTTTTATAAGCGGGGTTCAAGGGCCAAGCGCATGAACGCGCTGTTGGGATCTTCTTCATAGCCAAAGATCGGGCCGCAATAGGAATATCCCAGCGCCTCGTAGAGTTTGCGTGCGGCGTCGTATTCGGAAAGATGGGCTGCGCCGGTTTCCAGTACAAGCGCGGAAACTCCCTCGGCTTTGGCCAAGTCAGCCAGATAGGTCATGATCTCACGTGCAAGGCCGCGACCGCGTGCCGCCGACACAACATGAACCGATTTCACCTCGGCCGTGCCATCGGGAAGGGTTTTGAGCGCTCCGCACCCAAGCGCCACATCATCTTCGAAAACGCCCCAAAACCGAATCTCGGGCGCGCGCAAAGCCTCGACGTCTAGAGTGTGATTTGAGGTCTGCGGCGTTGCCTCCCAACTATGGGCAAGATGGGCCTCAATAATCGGACGCAGAGCCTCTGATCCGGGATCAGCGGCGCGAATCTCGATCATTTAGTGGGTCCAGGGCGCGCGGCGGTCGGTGGCAAAGTTCTCGCCATAACCGCGTTGCCGCAGGTTGGGTTTGCGCTTGTGCGGCTCGCTTACCTGTGCGTCGATGCCATTGTCTTTGGCATAATCCAACGCTTCTTCCTTGGTGTCGAACTTCAGGCGCACCTGGGTCTGGGTATCGTTGGATGAGGTCCAGCCCATCAGCGGATCAACCTCGCGCGCGGATGCAGGGGCATATTCCAGCACCCATTTGCGGGTTTTGGCCATGCCCGAGGTCATCGCATTTCTGGCGGGCTGGTAAATCCGTGCGCGCATATCGCCTCTCCGTACTCACTTGGCTGGCGTGTTTATGCGCCAGTGCGGCGTCAGGGGCAAGACTGCACGCACAGCAGTTAACAAACTGTCGCGCAAACATGGTATCCTAAACTTGTTTGTTTCAATTGATTGGAGAAGCCCGATGTCAGGGACATCTTTTACCGCCCGTGTGGACCGTGTTGTTGATGGGGACACCGTTCGTGTCTTTTTGGAGGACGATGCCGAGAAGAGCGAGAGCCTGCGCATTCTAGCGCTTGATACCGAAGAAGTATTTGCTGGCAGTAAACCGGTTACCCCGCTTGGTCACGCCGCCTCCGACCGTGCCAAGGAACTGATTGCACCCGGGGATACGGTCAAACTGATCCTGCCCGGGAACGAGCCACGTGCCGAAGCCTTGCAGAAGTACCGAGGCAATTTTGGTCGGGTTCTCTGCTATCTCGAACTGGAAGACGGCACCGATTTTCAGCAGGTGATGATTCAGGAGGGTCTTTCACCCTATTTCCAGAAATACGGCTATGCCGAATTTGCCCATTTGCATGACAGGTATCGCGAGGCCGAACGCATGGCGCAATCCGGAACGTTGGGCATTTGGGACCAGGTGGCCAACAATGGCTCGGTCATGCGCAACTACGCCGCCCTGACAACATGGTGGGATCTGCGGGCACGCATCATCGAAGGCTACCGCGAAATCAAGCGCCGGAACCCCGAGATCAACATGTTCAACACCCGTCTGGACTATGATCGCCTGGTTGAGATCGCCAAAGCAGGCCAGGAGACCACAGTGTTCATAGAACTGCGTGACTTCACGCCCACCTCGGGCGATCATATCCTGTTTCACACCGGCAGCCTGACCCAGCCGTATCAGTTGTTCATTCCAAATGGGAACGTGGGCGGTGGCGAAGATGTAATGAACCTGATCCTGAACCGCTACCGCGCGGATGGAGAGGAGCAACCGCGCCGCTCCTATGCGTATGTCACAGGCCCCACCAAGATGTTCCCCGACAATGACAGCGGGCGGCCCGAGATTATCGTGACCGATCCCGCACAGATTACGGATTGGCCTGATCAGGCTTTGGAACGCGCTGGCGTATCTGGGTAGATCCGAGTCAGCATGTTGGCCTGCCCATTTCGGTAGGGCCGACACTTTTTGACCGTCGGAAGCTTCGGAATCATCTGATGACAAAATCTGTCATCAGATGAATCTATACGATCACGCAAACCCAGTTTTCAGGATCAATCCAGTCGATCCCTGAATACGATATGGGCATCGCTGCACCGCAGCAGCCTGATTTCAGCCGCATAAGTCCACATCATACTCGGATCAGCCCTTGCAGATGGACAAAATAAGAACAAATGTAGGGACCTGACCCGGAGCCTGCCCATGCCATACGCCCATTCCGACAAGACCCAACTGACCGCCGAAGACGTGCGCGCCCGCCTGAAACTGGAAGGCGGCAAGCAGTTTGTGATGCACACTGAATTCGCGCCTGCAGGTGATCAGCCAACAGCCATCAAAGAACTGGCAGGCGGGGTTCAGGACGGAGAGCGAGATCAGGTTCTGCTGGGTGCCACCGGCACGGGCAAGACCTTCACCATGGCCAAAGTGATCGAGGAAACGCAACGCCCTGCGATCATCCTTGCACCCAACAAGACGCTGGCCGCGCAGCTATATGGCGAGTTCAAGGGCTTCTTCCCCGAGAACTCAGTCGAATATTTCGTATCCTACTACGATTACTACCAGCCAGAGGCCTATGTGCCCCGCAGTGACACGTACATAGAAAAAGAATCGCAGATCAACGAACAGATCGACCGGATGCGCCACTCGGCCACCCGCGCGCTGTTGGAGCGGGATGACGTAATCATCGTCGCCTCGGTCTCGTGCATCTACGGTATCGGCTCGGTCGAGACCTATGGCGCGATGACGCAGGACCTGAAGGTGGGTCACGAGTACGACCAGCGTCAGGTGATGGCCGATTTGGTTGCCCAGCAATACCGGCGCAACGATCAGGCGTTTCAGCGCGGCTCGTTCCGGGTGCGCGGAGATTCCTTGGAAATCTGGCCCGCCCACCTTGAAGACCGCGCCTGGAAATTCTCGTTCTTCGGCGAAGAACTGGAAACCATCACCGAATTTGACCCGCTAACCGGCGAGCGCGCAGCGACGATGGAACAGGTACGGGTCTATGCAAACTCGCACTATGTGACACCGAAACCAACGATGAACCAAGCAATCATCGGGATCAAAAAGGAACTGCGTATCCGGCTGGATCAGCTGGTGGGCGAGGGCAAGCTGCTGGAAGCGCAGCGTCTGGAACAGCGCACAAATTTCGATCTGGAAATGCTCGAAGCCACTGGCGTGTGCAACGGGATCGAGAACTACTCGCGCTATCTGACCGGCCGTGCGCCGGGTGAACCGCCGCCAACCCTGTTCGAGTTCATCCCCGACAACGCCATCGTCTTTGCCGACGAATCCCACGTCAGCGTCCCGCAAATCGGCGGCATGTACCGGGGCGACTATCGGCGCAAATTCACACTGGCCGAACACGGGTTCCGCCTGCCCTCCTGCATGGACAACCGTCCCCTCAAATTCGAGGAATGGGACGCCATGCGCCCGCAATCCGTCTTTGTCTCGGCGACGCCTGCGAAATGGGAGATCGAGCAAACCGGCGGCGTCTTCACAGAACAGGTCATTCGCCCCACCGGCCTGCTGGACCCAGAGGTCGAAATCCGCCCCGTCAGCATGCAAGTGGATGATCTGCTGGACGAGGTGCGCAAGGTTGCCGCTGACGGCTATCGCACGCTGGTCACCACGCTGACCAAACGCATGGCGGAGGACCTGACCGAATACCTGCACGAACAGGGCATCAAGGTCCGCTACATGCACTCGGACATCGACACGCTGGAACGGATCGAAATCCTGCGCGACCTGCGGCTGGGGGCCTTCGACGTGCTGGTCGGCATCAACCTGCTGCGCGAAGGCCTCGACATCCCCGAATGCGGGCTGGTCGCCATTCTGGACGCGGATAAAGAGGGCTTCCTGCGCTCGGAAACCTCGCTGATCCAGACCATCGGCCGCGCCGCGCGGAACGCCGATGGCCGGGTGATCATGTATGCCGACAAGATCACCGGCTCGATGGAGCGTGCCTTGGGCGAAACCAATCGCCGCCGTGCCAAGCAACTGGCCTATAACGAAGAACACGGCATCACGCCTGAGACCGTGAAGAAAAACGTCGAGGACGTTCTGGCCGGTCTCTACGAAGGCGACGTCGACATGAACCGCGTCACCGCCACCATCGACAAACCGATGCACGGCGCGAATTTGGAAGCGCACTTGGACGGGTTGCGCGAGCAAATGCGCAAAGCGGCCGAGAATCTGGAATTCGAAGAGGCCGCCAATATCCGGGATGAGATCAAACGTCTGGAAGCGGTCGATCTGGCCGTCGCCGACGACCCCATGGCGCGCCAATGGGCGGTGGAGAAGGCCTCGGAAGACGCAGTGAAATCGCGCGGACGGTCAACGGCTGGGCGGCCGGGGCAAAGGGGTGGGAATGTGAAGCGGAGAAAAAGATAAAAATATGATGAAAAAGGAAAAATTTCTGAGATTTTGGAATCTTCTCACCAACGATCTACACAGCAATCGTGACATCGGTAATTCAAGGCCTCTTTTAGTCCACTATACAACCGTGGACGTCGTTCAAAAAATTCTAACAACCCCTTGCTTATGGATGTCTAGCCCTCTGAACATGAATGATCACCAAGAAGTTGGTTTTCTCATCAACAATGCCATTTGGCAACTTCATGCCAGTACGTTGCTGAGAGATGCTTTTGATAGTGACAGCATTCACGTTGAGTTCCTTTCCGCTCTAAAGCGACAGTATGATTATTTTGGCTCAGAAGAGGTACTCAGTATTTTTGTTGCTTGCTTCTCAGAACACGAACCGGCCGAATTACCAGATGGAAAATTGAGCATGTGGAGAGGTTACGGCGATTTTGGAAACGGTGCAGCTATCGCGTTTGACACGAGTGCGTTAGCACTCGAACAAAACTCTCCTCTTGTTTTGTCCGAAGTCCGTTATTTGACGAATGCTGAAATCGTTGAACGAGTCAGAGACATGATTGGCCAATTGGCAACTGCAATAAAATCAGAAACGATTTCGATTGATGAAGCAGAAGGATTGGCTCACGTTGTATTTCGCAGATTGGCGTTGGCTGCGGTTTTTGCAAAGCATCGCGGTTTTGAAGAGGAACGTGAATGGCGGCTTGTGTACATGCCCAACCTGAACGACTCTGACAGATTTTCCCGCATGATCGACTTCTTCAATGGCCCCAAGGGCTTGGAGCCGAAGCTCAAACTTGCCCTGACCGAAGAAGAGGACCCGAGAGGCTTAAAACTAGATTTTGAGAAACTGGTGCATTCAATAATTATTGGTCCCAGCGCTGCTTCTCCTCTCAGTGAACGAGCTGCAAGCATCCTTCTCGATAAGATTGGGAGGTCAAATTTCAAAAGCAAATTGAAAGCTTCGACCATTCCGTTTCGTTCCTAGCAAGCGTAGGATGGGTGCTCGCACCCATCTTCTCCGGTGATAAACATTGATGGATGAAATCACCCATCCTACAGCCCCATACACCACCCTTACAGTCCAGCGCCCTCTCCTCCACGGTTGAAATCACAAATTGTGAGCCAGAACGGTTGCCACGACGAACACCCTGCCCAGCTCACATGAAGTCCAAAGCGCCATTCATCGGGTGTGCGGCACCCGCGTTGTACTGCCGAGGATTTGGGGGGGCCTCTAGGAAAGTCCGCCTGCGCCTTTGATCAGGCCGTGTCGCTTAGGGTCTGCCTCAATCGCTGAAGCGGATGACCATCCTTGTCCGATGCCGATTGGCAGCTAGATTACCGATCATGCGCATCGTCCTACTCTCAATAATCCTCGCCACCCCGGCCACCGCATGGGAGGCGACAGTCGGGCAAATCTGCACCCTGTCACACAGCACCGATCAGGCAGACATCTTCCTGACCTACGACCCGTCTCAGCCGCTTTATACGCTGACCGTCACCCGTAAGACCGAGGGTTGGACACAAACCCCATGGTTCGCCATGCGCTTTAACGGCCCTAGGCCCATCGAAATCGCCACGCCGCGCCATGTGTTGTCGGACAATGCGGCCTCGCTAACCGTCACGGATACCGGGTTTGGCAATGTTCTGGATGGGTTGGAATACAATCAAACCGCCTATGCCTTTACGCAGGACGGTCTTGCCGAGTTTCCATTGGACGGCGCAGCGCCCGAGGTGCGCATCTTTCGCGATTGCGCGGGCGCGCAGCTTTCATAACGGCGGCCAGTCACTCCGCCCAACAGATCACGGCCGCACGAACTTTGCGTTTCCAACCGAGCGTACGGGCGCTTTGTTCGTGCTTTGCGCTGGGGTGCTTTGAACTTGCACCGAACCCGATCTTTCACAGGACACACCGTTACCGTCCGGGTCATAGCGTTCGTGATAGCCAGCATAGCCTTTGCGGAACGGGCCAAAGCCAATTGCCTCGGGCGCAGAGCAACCTGTTAGAGCGATCAGGTGCAAGAGTGCTCCGTTGCGGTCATACTCGGATGTCCGGATATAGATATTCGCCGCCAATAGAAGCGTGGTTACAGGCAATGCAAGTAGCATCAGCGAAATCCGAAACGGCGATAGCGCCTTGCGGCGTGTCGCTTCGGCGCGCAATTGCCGCTTGGTCGCCTTCGGGGTTTGACCTTCAGGCTTTTGCATCGTGTTGTCCAAATTCATGACCCGAATCTAAACCACATTTGTGGCGAAGCCGAGGCGATCCGCATTGAGCAAATTAAAGCTGTGGCACATTGGTCGTCAGGCTCTAAGAAGATTGCCCACTAAGGGCGATCAAATGTGTCGGCCACGTCATACATGACCGGCTCAAAGCTCTTGCACATCTCATTGATCTTGCGGTTCCGGTTGCGCATCTCAGGCGTGCGCAGCATGGCAAGAAAATCCTCGCGCCGTTCCCATTGCGAGTAGTTGGCGATCCGAGTCTGGGCATCGTTCACATGCAACCCCGCCGAGACAAACCCCGGTTGCTTCGAAATGAACTCGGCATAAGCATCCGTCAACGCATCGAGCAGATCGTGACAGGTGCCCGGTGTCATTTCAAACGTTGTGATGACGGTCTGTACGCTGGCATTTTTTGCTATGGTCGGCATCTGCTCCTCCTGTGGCTGAAGCAAGCGTAGCACAGAGAACTGATATGTCGTCCAATTCCTTGGAAAATTTCAAAGCGCGACCGCAATGGAATGTGGCCGCCCCAAAGAGCGGCCACATCGATCCCTAACTCTCCAACCGGACCAGAACCGATGCAGAGCCCCGCAGGTTTTCTGGCCATTGCAAATGAATGTTGCCGCCATCGCCACCCTGTTCAAGCTGGACATAGGGCGCAAAAAACCGAACAGACCCGAATATGCTGACGGTCGGCCCCAACAGCGTAACCGCATCACAACTCCGGGCTTTGCCTCCAAATGGTAGCTGTTCGGAAGTCCCGATGGCCCAGAAGCTGCTGGCTGTATTCTGGTTGTGACGAATCCTGAGCGGGTTCGCCGCCTTCTTATCGACCCCATGATATGTGTTGTTTTGAAACGTCACATTGATATGGCTATCCTTATTGAGATCGGCAAAGGTCGTATCCACGCGTTCTGCGCGTTCGATATCGCTGCTGCTGGACCGGAACTTGTTTCCCGTCACCGCAAGACCATTCAGAAAGTGGCCGGGCCCATGCGGACGGATCACGATGTAGCTGAACCAAGGCGGTGCCTCACTGGAATAGAAGATGTTGTCCGTGATACTCATGGCGCTGAACGAATAGCCCGAGACGTAGCTGGGCTCTGCATCCCGCTCATTCGTCCATTGGATAAAACAGTTATCCACATAGTTCTCGGCAATCGTCGAACTGTTGTAAGTCCCGATCATGATCAGACCAGCCGTCCGTACGCCTTGCGGGATGCTATCACCCTGGAAGAAGTGGTTGCCTAGGATCATGTTGTTGTCGCCACCGACAACAGCAAAGTGCTTGAAGCGAACAATACGATTGTGGCGCAGTTTCACATCATTCGCGTTTGTGTTCAGCGCGATCGAGTTCCGGTCGGGTACGATAAAGGATTCCTCGGCTGACAAGAACTGGCAGTTGTCGATCAGCAAACCTTTGCAGCCCGTGCCAATTGATGAGATGCCACGATCCTTGGGACGGCTGACAAAGCAATCGGTCAAAGAAAACGTACTACCGGACGGGGCCAGCCGAATGGCGCTGCATCGGCTGTTACACTGGAATTCAATCTGCTCCATCCCGAATTTGCGCAAGGTGCTGAAGCCACTGAAATCCAGCAGGTATTTGAAAGACTGGAAGGTGTAAGTCTGCGTTCCTGAAGCATCGTAAAGCGGTGCGTTCAGTGTGATTTCACCGGCGCCCACATCCTTGGATCGCACATAGATCTCTCGCCCAACGCCTGCACCCTGCACCAACGAACCAACGGGAATATTCGCCACATTCGCCACATCTGTCAGGCGGGTGGCATCCGAAGGGTCATATGTGGCGACCGAGGTGAAGGTCTCGGTGTCCCAGTCCGAACTGCTTTTGACATCAAACTGGCCGTTCCTGATTACCCGTCGGGTAGAAAAACCCTGCTTGTTGGGCACAGCTGCTGCCATATCAATCGGGCCCGTGACCGAGATCTTCCGGCCCGCCAAATCCAACGAGTCATGGTCGACATTGTTGAGCAATGCCTGAAACGCCTTCTTAAAGGCCAACTCCTCATCGCCGAATGCCGTGATATAGGCGGGCAGATCAAAGTTCTTGGTTAGCAACAGCATTTTATCATCGGGCATCGTAACCGTGCCTTCAAAATCCATCTCGGATGCAATGCTGGTGTTTTCACCCAGATGGTATGTGCCCTGCGGGACATAAATCCGACGCCCGCCAGCCGCTTGGTCCGCAGCCTCGAACGCAGCGGAATCATCGGTGACGCCGTCACCAATTGCACCGAAATCCCGTACATCGACGATGCTGATCATCTCACGCAGAAAAAAGCCGGTCACATCGGTGATTTCTATATCATTCACACGGACCAGCGCGCCATTTGCACCCTCAATGTCCAAACCAAAATGCCCGAACAAGGCCGAAACACCCCACGGCATGTCAACACCTGGTCTGCGCCCGGTCCCGACGATGGCGGTGATTTCATGCACTTCGCCATAACCGGACAACTGCGTCGCGGGCCCCTCTTCGATCACACTGTCGACATGAGCATCCCCAGCACCACCTGCCCAGGCTGCAATCCGCACCTCGGGCAAAGGACCACTGATCGCTTTCACGCGCGCTTTGATCTGCAAATAGCAGCCCGGCAGTAACGGCGTCTGCCCCATATACCGCAATTGCTGCGTCGGATTGACCTTCAGAATTTCAAGGCAGCCGCCAAAATCTGCATCCGCCGGAACAAACACACCGGTGCCGGATCCGGCATAGGTTGGCGTACCCGGGGTGCCATCCCCTGCGGACCATACATCCAACCCGTTGGCGAACTGAGGCGGCATGAACACGATGCCGTCGGTGATTGCCTTATTCATAGAAATCCCTTTCCCAATCGCGCCGCGCATCACAGCGACACGTTCAAACCCGGTGCTCGGGTCCAGCCCGAACGCGAAAGTCTGAGTATCGAAAAGGAATTAACCGTAGTTCATTCCACCGTTACGGTGGTGTTGCATCACGCTGAGGGATCAGAATTGCCCAGAAGCTGTACACCATTGATTTTCCAGGCATTGCCCTGCTGTACCATCTGGTAGTCCAGTATGTGGGTCTGGCCGTCCTCATCCACAATCATTACCTTTTGCCACAGCAAACCCGTGATTTCGCGCAGTTCCAGAAACCGCACCTCGGCGGGTCGCCAAACCATCGGATATCCACCACGCACCATCGCGCCAAAATTATCAGGATTTTGGAACAACCTTTGAATATTGGGGCTGGCATAGGTGAAGGCGGTGTCAAAATCATCCGCCTTGAAGGCCTGTATCTGAGCCGCAATATTGGCTTCGATCTCGACATTCTGGGCCGCCGCGATCGGGGCCAATCCAAAGCTTAGAAACAAAATAAGCAGAATACGACGCATGGGGCACCTCCTGAACGAAGGGTAGCCCCATGCGGTTTCAGGTCAAATCAGACCAGTTCTCCGGCTAGCGCGCTGTCGATCAGGGCAATGGTTTCGGACACACCATAGAGCGCGATAAAGCCGCCGAAACGCGGACCTTGCGACGCGCCCAGCAGAACCTCATAGAGCGCCGTGAACCAACCACGCATCGGGTCGAACCGCTCGCGCCCGATGGAATAGACCACCGATTGCAGTGCTTCGTCTTCCATCGGCCCGTCATAGGCTTCCAAAGCCGCCTTCAATGCCTCCAGCGCCTCACGCTCCTGATCCGTCGGCACACGATGCTGGCGCGTCGGCTTCACGAAGTCGTTGAAGTAGCGCACCGCAAAGCCCGCCGCTTGGTCCAGATCAGGATGCGTCTCGGGCGTGGCCTCAGGTGCGTAACGGCGAACAAAACCCCACAGTGCCTCTTTATCCTCAGCCCCCGAAACAGATGCCAGATTCAACAGCATCGCAAAGGGGACCATCAACGTGGATTCAGGAACATCCCCACCATGGATGTGCCACACCGGGTTGTTCAGCTGCGCCTGCAGTTCCTGCCCCGGATAAGCCCGCAACTGCTGATGATATTCATCATAGGCCTTCGGGATCACATCGAAATGCATCCGCTTCGCGGTCTTGGGCTTCTGATACATGAAATAGGCCAGCGACTCGGTCGGCGCATAAGTCAGCCATTCGTCAATCGAGACGCCGTTGCCGGACGACTTGGAAATCTTCTGCCCATTCTCATCCAGAAACAGCTCATAGCTAAAATGCTCGGGCGCACGGCCCCCCAACGCGCGGCAGATCGCGTCATAAATCTTTTCGTTGGTCGCGTGTTCCTTGCCATACATCTCGAAATCAACGCCCAGCGCTGCCCAGCGTGCGCCAAAATCCGGCTTCCACTGTAGCTTGACGTTGCCACCGGTGACAGGAACGGTCCATTCCTTGCCCGTCTCATCATCGAAGGTCACGGTATAGGTCTCGGCGCAGACCTTTTTCATCGGCACATACATCACCCGTCCGCTTTCAGGGTGCAGCGGCAGGAAGATCGAATAAGTTTGCTGGCGTTCTTCCCGCAGGCTTTTCAGCATGATCGCCATGATCTCGTCATAGCGTTCGACCGCACGCTTGAGCACATCATCAAACTGCCCGGATTCGTAAAACTCCTTGGCCGAGTAGAACTCATACTCGAACCCAAAAGTATCGAGGAACCGCCGCAGCATCGCATTGTTATGCTCACCAAAGCTGTCATATTCGCCAAACGGATCGGGTACTGAGGTCAACGGACGCTGCAAATGCTGCTCCAGAACCTCCGGGTTCGGCACATTGGTCGGCACCTTGCGCATCCCATCCAGATCGTCCGAAAAACAGATCAGCTTGGTCGGAATATCCGACAGCGCCTCAAACGCGCGCTTGACCATCGTGGTCCGCGCAACCTCGCCGAACGTACCGATGTGGGGCAGGCCAGATGGGCCATAGCCCGTCTCGAACAGCACATATCCCTTCTCCGGAGCACCCTGTTTGTACCGTTTGAGCAACCGGCGCGCCTCCTCAAAAGGCCAAGCCTTGGACGTCATGGCGGTATCGCGCAGTTCAGACATTTTTTGGTGTGCTCCATAAGGGAAAACCGTCCCGATCGCCCCATGCCATCGGACCGACCCCTCCTATTGTGCGAGCGCAGCATGAGTCAATAACGACACATACTTTTTCCGATTCGTCACAATTGTGTCGGGCAATCAGGACGGCCGGCCAAACTGGCGAATTCGAGCATAAAAGGGAAAACTGGAAACCGTGTTCAACAGCTACGCGACTTCCAGCAGGATATCCCGACCGAACTTGCGGATCCGATCGGGATCGGCGTTACCTTAGAGGCACTCAGCCAAAGTCTTGGCCATGTTTTGAATGAGCTGTGGATAAAGGTCCTTGCCCGGCTCAAGTTCCGAGCCCAGCGGGTCAATCACACCCGTATTCGCCTCGGTTCCAGCCAGAACCGTTTCGATGATCCCTGGGTTGAACTGCGGTTCCGCCAAAACGCAATCCACACCTTCACCGGTGATGCGACCCTGGATTTCAGCGATACGCGCCGGGCTTGGATCAGCGGCATCCCCAAGCGAAATGGCACCCGCCGCCGGAAAATCAAAATCGTTTTCGAAGTACTGATAGGCGTCATGGAAAACGATAAAGCTGCCACCGCGCACTGGTTCGAGCGTCTGTGCAACTTCAGCAGACAGCGCTGCCATCTCTTCGCGAGCCGCCGCAGCATTTGCAAAATAGGTGCCCGCATTGTCAGGGTCAGCCGCTGACAGTTGCGCCGCAATCAGGTTCAGCCATGTGCTCGCATTTTCAGGCGATAGCCATGCATGTGGATCATGCGCCCCGTGATCATGCCCATCATGATCGTCGTGACCTGCGTGGTCATCGTGGTCATGATCGTCATGGTCCGCGTGTTCTTCGCCGTGGTCATGATCATCATGATCTTTAGCATCAGCATGATCGTCATGATCGTGGTCGTCATCTTTGGCATGATCATGGTCATCATGTTTTGCGTGATCATCCCCGTGGTCATGATCGTCGTGCCCTTCGTCCGCATGGTCGTCGTGGCCCTCATGATCGTGATCGTCATGCCCATGGTCGCCATGGTCATCATGATCGGCATGATCGTCGTGGGAGTGCGCTTCAAACAGCGCGTTTTCACGAAAATCCAGCAGGACCGTGCCGTCTGATTCCAGCAAAGTAGTAACGGTCGCGCCGTCTGCCAACGTCTCGACCGCGCCTTCCATCCAAGGCGTCAGATCCTCACCCATCCAGAACACCAGGTCCGCCTCTTGCAACGCGGCAGCTTCGGACGGGCGCAGGCTGTATTCATGGGGGGATGCGCCTGATTGTACAATCAGGGCTGGCTCACCAACACCGTCCATCACTCGCGCGACAAGCGAATGAACCGGAGCGATATCGACGGCCACATTGGGGACCTCGGCCAAGGCCGTCCCCCCCATCAAAACCGCCGTGATCGAAACAGGAAGAAGCTTTCTGGACATCAGACACCCTATGTGATTTTATAACGTCAGCAGCGACATACATGATATATAATAACATGACAAGCGAGACACCCTCGAGCCCGGCCGACAACGCCGACCTGATTGGCTTTGCCAAGCATGATCACGCCTCCTGCGTTGAAACCGGGCTGGCCACCGCGCAGGCACGGTGTGAGGCAGAAGGGCTAAGACTAACGCCTGTTCGCCGCAAGGTGTTAGAGATGCTGCTACAGGAACATCGCGCACTTGGTGCATATGCCATTCTGGATCGCCTGCGCGACGAAGGGTTCGGATCACAGCCGCCGGTTGCGTACCGCGCCCTGGATTTTCTGGTGGAGAATGGTTTCGCCCATAAGATCGAACGCCTAAACGCCTTCGTCGCCTGCGCCCACCCCGGCGGCTCCCATTCGCCCGCCTTCATGATCTGTCGCAAATGCGATGCCGTGGCCGAGGCCTATTCAGCCCCCGCCAAGGGTGCGCTTGGGGCCGCTGCACGCGCCGTCGGGTTCGAGATCGAACGCACGGTCGTCGAGGCCGAAGGCATATGCCCCGATTGCATCGAGAAACGCTGATCATGGCCCTCGTCTCCGTCAAAGACCTTGGCGTCCGATATGGCGTGAACACCGTGCTGAGCCATGTAAATATGGTCATCAACCCCGGCGAGATCGTTACCATTGTTGGCCCCAACGGCTCGGGTAAAACCAGCTTGTTGCGTGCAATCATCGGCGCCACACAACCCGCAGCCGGACGCGTCGAGCGCAAGCAAGGGCTACAAATCGGGTATGTTCCGCAAAAATTGCACATCGACCCAACGCTGCCCATTTCGGTTGATCGCTTCATGCGCCTGACAGATCGGGTATCGAAACAGGATTGCGCCGAAGCGTTGAAAACAGCGGGCGTACCGGACCTGCTAAAACGCCAGATGTCTCAGCTATCCGGCGGTCAGTTCCAACGGGTCCTTTTAGCCCGCGCCCTGATCAACCGTCCCGAGCTCCTGCTGTTGGACGAAGCGACTCAAGGTTTGGATCAGCCTGGCTCTGCCGCGTTTTATCGCCAGATCGAAGATGTCCGGCGCAATACCGGCTGCGCTATCCTGATGATAAGTCACGAACTGCACGTGGTGATGAGCGCCTCGGACCGCGTGATTTGCCTGAATGGGCATATCTGCTGCGAAGGCTCCCCCGCGGTGGTCGCCTCGGCCCCGGAATACCGCGCCCTGTTTGGCACGGGCACCGGCGGCGCACTGGCCCTTTATCGCCATGATCACGATCATCACCACCACGACCACGCAAACCCGCAGGAAGCCGCTGAATAATGCTTGATGATTTTATGACTCGGGCAACGCTCGCCGGGATTGGCGTGGCTATGGCAGCTGCGCCTTTGGGGTGTTTCGTCGTTTGGCGTCGGATGGCCTATTTCGGCGATGCAACCGCGCATGCCGCCATCTTGGGCGTCGCCTTGTCTCTGACGTTCCAGATTTCCGTGTTTACCGGAGCACTCGCGGTAGCTTTGATCATGGCAATGACGGTGACTCTATTGGCAGGCAGAGGGTATGCAATGGATACGCTATTGGGCGTGCTAGCCCATTCTGCGCTGGCCTTCGGTCTTGTTGCCGTCTCGTTCCTGTCGGGTGTTCGCATTGACCTGATGGCCTATCTGTTTGGCGATATCCTTGCCGTTTCAAAAGCTGACCTGATCGTCATTTGGGGTGGGGCCGCACTGGTTGTGACCTTGATCACTTGGCGCTGGTCTCAACTGCTGACCGCGACTCTGAACGAGGAACTGGCCTACGCGAGCGGCTATAACCCCAAACGCGAGCAGTTGATCCTGACCCTGGCTCTTGCCGTCACGGTTGCCGTCGCCATCAAGGTTGTGGGTGTTCTGCTGATCGCAGCCATGCTGATTATCCCAGCCGCCGCCGCGCGCAGCCTAGCCCGCTCACCTGAATCGATGGCATTGATTGCCGCCGGGATCGGCGCTCTGTCGTCGGTAGCAGGTCTCCGGGCCGCCTATGTATTCGACACGCCCGCCGGCCCCTCTATTGTTTGCGTGGCCGCGCTTGCATTCGCCTGTTTCAGCCTGCTGGGTTGGCAGGGCAGGCGCACTTGAGCCAGCAGCAAAGAATGCGACCAAACAAGCTGTTGAACCCGCACGCGCGCGCACATATCGTACAGCTTTGAAAACCTTCACGCAGGACGCATTCATGCCCGATCAAACCCCTCATCCCATGTCTCCGCAGGATTGCCTTGTGGCGATCATGGTTGCGGTCTCCGCTTCGGACGAAAACATCCGCACGGCTGAGCTGGTCAAGATTCAGGGCGCCGTGAATATGCTGCCGGTTTTTGCGGGCTATGATGCCGATCGCATGCGCCATATTTCGCAAACCGTGTTCGATTTGTTCGAACAGGAAGACGGTCTGGACGCTCTGTTTGGTCTGATCCGAGACAACCTGCCCGAACGTCTGAACGAAACCGCCTACGCTCTGGCCTGCGACGTGGCGGCGGCAGACGGGTCATTGGCCGAGACAGAGCTGCGGCTTTTGGAAGAAATCCGGTACGAGCTGAGTATTGACCGCCTGCACGCCGCCGCAATCGAACGCGGTGCACGCGCACGTCACGTCGTCTGAGCCGAGCTTAGGCTCAACTACCGTAGAGCGCGCCCCATCGTTCGATCAACGCCCGTTGCAGCTTGCGCGACCGCCGATTCCAGGCGCGCGCACCTTCGGGCCGTTCTCGTTGCGCGCGCGTGATCGTAGCGCGGTGGGCCTCATCTGCGGTGAAAATCGCAAAAGCCAGCTCTGACCCGTCCGCCGTTGTCAGAAAACCACCCAAGCCCGATACGAAGTTTAGGGTGCCGGTTTTGGCATCAACCTTGATCGGGTGATCCTCGACCGGTCGGCCTTGGCTGTCGGTCAAGGCAAAGGGTTTCAGCAAATGCCTCAACGCCCCCGTTTTACGCGCCTGCACCAGGGCCGAGACCAGATCCCCCGGTGCCATGCGCGACGCATCACCCAAGCCGGAATGATCCACCATTGCAATTTGATTAACGCCATAGGTCTCCGACGCCCACCGGTTCATCTCGGCCGCTGACTCAGCAAGCGAGTGCGGCATCACCCCCCGCGCCCGGGTCGCAGCCATCCCCACAGTTTCAGCCGTCAGGTTCGTCGAATACTTCAGCATCCCGCGCAAGATACTGTCCAAACGATCACTTTGATGCACGACCAAAACAGTGCCTTTGGGCGTTTCTCGGGTGACCTCAACCCGCCCCAGGACAATCCCATTGGCCCGTGCCAGCGTTTTTAACACATCCCCTGCATAAAGCGCAGGCTTGCGCACCGGCAACCAGCGCGACCCTTCATTCCCCAAAGCTGCTTTGGCAACGGTCCAGCGGTCCTGACGTGCACTGGCCTGATAGGTGTAAATCGGCAGGCTGCGCCCCTCGACCCGCATCGCAGCCATATCCACATCTGGGCGATACTTGGCGGTGCGGGCATCCATGGTGACAGCGTAATCAGTGCCCTCCCGCTTCCATTCAAAATGCACCCGGTTGAAATTCAACGAAATCCCGCTGATCGCCGGGCTATAACCCAGATGGTCCGGCTGGCCCGGATCAATACTGAAAACAAAGGGCAGCGCGCCGTCATAAACTTTGAACGCCCCGCGCACCTCGGTGATCCCGGCACTCCGCAAGTTGGCCGCCATAGTGGCCAGACCGTCCGTATCCAACAACGGGTCGCATCCGCCCACCAGGATCAGATCGCCCCGCAAAACCCCGTTTACGACTGGTCCATCCGCCAGCAATCTGGTCTCAAACCGATGATCGGCACCCAAAACATCCAGCGCATAAAGCGCCGTCAAAGCTTTGCCGACACTGGCGGGAGGCAACCCAAGCTCTCCCCTATAGCTTTCAAGCTGTGCGCCTGTATCCACATCGGCCACGGCGAATACAACTTCTCCGCGCAGCCCGGCGGCCTGAACCAGACGATCCGTCCCGGTCAGCTGTTTGCCGCGCAACTGAGGGCGAAGCGACGTCAAAGGCGCTTCGGCCAGACCCATCGCCGGGATCAAAGACGCCCCAACACCCCCTAAGAAAAAACGACGCGAAATACGATCGACCATGGGTCAAATAAAATCCCAGAGATGAAAATCAGACAACCATTGCATGAGAATATGCAGATAGTGTGGCTATTCCGGCAACACCTGAACGCTCCAGTCCCCGCGCTTGCGGATCTGGGTTGAGCTGACATTGACCATCGGCACATTCACGAAACACCAAGCCGGAGCTTGTGCTCGCCCCAACAGATGCCGCGCCTGCCCGTCAATCCGATACTTGGCATAGAGCCGCGCCGCAGGCGACATCCGGGCCGAGATCCGATCGCCCGGCCGCGCCACAACACCAACCGGCACGCTGTCCATGATCCGCCGCCAATCCTTCCAGTGATGAAATTGCGCAAGATTGTCAGCCCCCATCAGCCAGACGAATTTGACTTGCGGATAGAGCCGCTGCAACGCCATCAAAGTATCCGCTGTCGCCCGCGTCCCGGTCAACGCCTCGATATCCGTGATCTCAACATCAGGGTGCTGCATCACCGCCTTCGCGGCCTCCAGCCGTTGCGGCAGCGGCGCAGGCCCGCGCTGTTTCAGAGGGTTCCCCGGAGAGACCAGCCACCACACCCGATCCAGCCCAAAGGCCTTCATCGCCTCTCGCGTCACATGCACATGGCCTATGTGTGGAGGATCAAAGGACCCGCCGAACAACCCGATGACCTGCCCAGGCCGCGCATATGGAATGGCATAACGCTCCATCCTTCGCTGATGTTCAGAAGTAAGGGATGTTGTCAATCAACTGGTTGCACCGTATCGCCCAGCCCGATCCGTCCGGGCCGGAGGACTTCGGCACACCAGCCCCCATGCCCGCGCACGGCAGAATAGCCCCCCTTGCCCAGTGCCTCTTCCATTCGGCTGCAGGGCGCACAGATCACGGTAAAACGCAAAATCGCCTCCCCCACCTGCACTTCGCGCCCCTTAAACGCCGCCAGATTTGTGCCTGATACCACCAAACTACGCCGAAGAATTTCAGGCGCAATCGACCCCTGACCCAGATAAGAACCAATCGCCGCCAGGTGCTCGTGTTGGATCAACGTCACCGCCCGCTTGCCTGCACGGCTGCGATCGCCTTCGAGGCCGTCGGCGGAAACAACAGCCGTATCGGGTACAACCATCCCGGCCCGCCGCTCGGGCCGCAGACCAATCCACTCTAGACGACCCGGTTGCGCCCAACCCGCAATCAAATCTGCCAGTTCAGACATTCCAGCCCCTCCTGCCGCTAAACTCATCTAGCGCAATCGGACACTGGACGAAATTCACAAAACCACCAGCTTGCCCCGCTCGCCCGCCTCAGATATCCAGCGTTTCAACCCAATTTCACCGACCCAGAGGAAGCGACATGGCCGCCTATCAATATGTCTACCACATGCAGGGTGTCTCCAAGACCTATCCCGGTGGCAAGAAGTGCTTTGAAAACATCCACCTGAGCTTTCTGCCCGGCGTGAAAATCGGTGTTGTCGGCGTCAACGGAGCGGGTAAATCGACGCTGATGAAGATCATGGCCGGCCTCGACACCGATTTCACCGGCGAGGCATGGGCGGCGGAAGGCGCCAAGGTCGGCTATCTGCCGCAGGAACCGCAACTCGATGAAAGCCTGACCGTCCGCGAAAACGTCATGCTGGGCGTGGCCGCCAAAAAGGCCAAGGTCGACCGGTTCAACGAAATCGCCATCGAGATGGCGGAGAACTATTCCGACGAACTGATGGAAGAAATGACCACCCTGCAGGACTCCATCGACTCCGAAAACCTTTGGGACCTCGACAGCCAGATCGACGTCTCGATGGAGGCGCTGCGCTGCCCGCCCGACGACGCCAACATCGCCAACCTCTCGGGCGGTGAGAAACGCCGCGTGGCGCTCTGCAAGCTGCTGCTCGAAGCGCCCGACATGCTGCTCTTGGACGAACCGACCAACCACCTCGACGCCGAGACCATCGCCTGGCTGCAACAGCACCTGATCGACTATAAGGGCACCATCCTGATCGTCACCCATGACCGCTATTTTCTGGATGACATCACCGGCTGGATCCTCGAACTCGACCGCGGCCGCGGCATTCCCTACGAGGGCAACTATTCCGCATGGCTGGAACAAAAAGCCAAGCGGCTGGAACAGGAAGCCCGCGAGGACAAGTCCAAGCAGAAGACCCTGCAACGCGAGCTGGAGTGGATGCGTCAGGGTCAGAAGGCCCGTCAGGCCAAATCCAAGGCCCGGATCAACGCCTATAACGAGCTGGCCGACCAGTCCGAGCGCGAAAAACTGACCCGCGCCCAGATCGTCATCCCCAACGGCCAGCGCCTTGGCGGCAAGGTGATCGAGGTCGAGGGCCTGTCGAAACACATGGGCGACAAGCAACTGATCGAAGGGTTGGACTTCGCCCTGCCCCCCGGCGGCATCGTCGGCGTCATCGGCCCCAACGGCGCCGGTAAATCGACCCTGTTCAAGATGCTCACCGGTCAGGAACAGCCCGACAGCGGCACCATCACGCTGGGCGACACGGTCGAGCTGTCTTATGTCGACCAGTCCCGCGACGACCTGAAAGACAACGACACCGTGTGGGAGGCGATCACCGGCGGCGCCGAGATCATCCAACTGGGCGACGCGCAGGTCAATTCCCGCGCCTATTGCTCGTCCTTCAACTTCAAGGGCGGCGACCAGCAGAAAAAGGTCTCCTTGCTCTCCGGCGGTGAGCGCAACCGCGTCCACATGGCCCGCCTACTAAAAGAGGGCGGCAACGTCCTGCTGCTCGACGAACCCACCAACGATCTAGACGTCGAAACCCTGCGCGCACTGGAAGACGCCCTGGTCGATTTCGCCGGCTGCGCCGTCGTCATCTCACACGACCGCTTCTTCCTCGACCGGATTTGCACGCATATTCTGGCGTTTGAGGGCGACGCTCATGTGGAGTGGTTCGAAGGTAACTTCGAGGACTACGAAGAAGACAAGAAGCGCCGCTTGGGACCGGATGCGCTGGAGCCCAAGCGGCTGAAGCATAAGAAGTTTGCGCGGTAAGAAATCACAGCAAACTCAGGCAATTGCTCGGAGGGCGAACACGCCCTCCAAATATGTACTAAGACAACAGCTACTTGGCTTTGTCGCAATCAACGTTCCCCATTTATTTCTTCTGGAACGGAACGCGGTTCTTTAACAGAAACTGCATATACTCAGCATCTGCGGCTTCAAGCTTTTCAAGGTCTTGTGCCGACCTTTCTAAAAATGGTCCTGGATCTGTGTCCAAACGTGCTTTTAGACGCCAGATCGCACCCAGAATTTCATTGTAGGCATTCATATCGTTCTCAAACTGTGGGCGAACTTCGCGCAAAAACTTGAGATATGCTGTTGGTAAACTTACATTTTCACTATCAGTTTCAGTGCTGGCCACAATCGCGGAAAGCCCGGTCACTGAAAGAAACGCTTCAACAACCCCGCCATGCTGAAGAGCATACTCATAAGAAATAAAGTGGAACTTGGCATCGGGAAAGTGTCGTTGCCAAGGTTCGACTAATGACTGAGTCGAGAGATAGTCAGATTGTCGTCTGAGAAAGCTTGAGAAATTCTGGATCTGCCGATCCAGCTCACCACGCATTACCTTTTCCCGATAAAATGACTCGATCCACTTGCTTGGCTGACGTACAAACATAACGATCTCGACTTTGAAATCGCCAGCAAGCTTAACCAGTTCATCCCAATCATCATTTTGGGAAAGCGCCGCCTCTTCAAAGTACTCGCACGACAGAATAATGCTATCTTCAGTAGAACTAATTTCATCAATCAGTGTTGCCGGCAAACGTCCGGTTTCGATGAACTTCTTCGCTGCAACATGATGCGCGAAAGGCCATTCTTCCAGACGTCCGCGAACCGGATATAGAAAGCCCTTTTCAGATAGCTGCTCGCCATGCGCTGCAAGCCATTTCTGCAACGCAGAACTTCCGGTTTTGTAGCGTCCGATATGAAGTATAAAGCGTCTCTGCTTAGGTGATCCAAAGCGTTTTTCAATATATTTCAGAGGGTTACTTCGCGTCCAACTCTTCTTCATCATTCGCCGCTCATCTAGATATTAATATATCACTAGTGCAAGTCTTCATCGAATATTCTACTGAAAGAGGAGCTGCAACAAGATAGCTTACAACAGCAGTTTTTGAACTAACTGACCAGAGTGTGAAGCCACTTTCGGTCTATTCTTGGTTCAGCAACCGCAATCAACTCCACCCTTGCCACAGGCCCAGCCCGATGCCATATGCAAAGAGCTAACGTTTTTCTATTTCGACCCACTGTCTCCGATTCCGGCGCTCAGTCTATCGATACAGACAACGACGCCGGGCTGCCGCATCCCCGTGGGCAGCACCAAACAGGAGACAACGGATATGCCCGCAGGCACCGTAAAATGGTTCAACACCACCAAAGGCTACGGCTTTATCGCACCTGAAGATGGCGGCAAAGACATCTTCGTCCACATCTCGGCTGTCGAGCGTTCGGGCCTCACCGGTCTGGCCGACAACCAGAAAGTCACGTACGAGCTGCGCTCGGGTCGTGACGGCCGCGAAAGCGCCGACGATATCCAGCTGGCCTAAGCCAAGCGCAGGGTGAGGGGAAATCCTCACCCTATTTCCGTTCCGCGCATCGGTATGCAGCCGGAACAGATCATATTTTCGCGATATCTGCCCTAGAATTGACCAGATTTGCTATCATTCTGACAGCATAGTCATGATTGCATTGGTCAATTGAAGGGGTCACCCATGTTCACACGCCGCGTGTTTCTTGCCGGAACGGCTGTCAGCCTGATGCCTGGCATTGCTAGCGCCAAGAAGGCGGTGGAGTATGATCCAACGCCGCAATATGTGCGGATCAAAAAGCAATTCCTGCCTGGTCAATTGCTGGTCGTGCCGCGCTCCTTCTACCTCTATTTCGTGACCGAACCCCGAAAGGCGATCCGCTATGGCTGCGGTGTCGGTAAAGCGGGGCTGGAGTTTACTGGAACCGCGACCATCGACGTCAAGAAGGAATGGCCCACGTGGCGACCGACGAATGAGATGATCGAGCGCGACCCTGTCGCCTATGCCCGTTTCAAGGACAATGACTATGTGCAACCGGGCGGAGGCGACAACCCGCTGGGTGCCCGCGCGCTCTATTTGTTCCAAAACGGCGTCGATACCTATTTCCGCATTCATGGCACAACGCAGCCGCAGACCATCGGGCGTGCGGCCTCGAACGGGTGCATCCGGATGCTGAACGAACACGTGGTCGATCTATACAACCGTGTTCCGATTGGAACGGTGGTGACAGTGGTCTGATTGCCCTACGGTGCGGTCCAATCTACGTCTGTTGCTTCTTCAATCTGTAACAACCCGTCTGGCCATGGGCGTGTCAGCTCTTTGGCCTGCTTCTCGGAGCCAGTCAGCCAAGTGTTGATATCTACAGGTTTCAGCAGAACGCCCATGCGGTGGTGGATCGGTTTCACATCACCATTCGGCTCACAGGTCACCGTCGCAAACTGATCGACCTGTAACCCGCCTGGGGCCTGCCATGTATCTGTGATTGCCGCAAAGAACAGCGGGGCTTCGTCGGCGGAGCAGATACGCCATGCAGTCTTGCGGCGCTTCTCACCTGTCCATTCGTACCACCCGTCGACGGGGACAACGGCGCGACCAACGCCTTCAAATGCGGTTTTGTCGAACACGGTCTCAGAGCGGGCGTTGATGATCGTTTCCATCACCGGGCGACCACGGGCGTTGACCCGGCCAACCGGGATCATGCCCCAGCGCATCGGTACAAGGCCCGATTGGGTCAACGCCAACATCTCTTGCCCGGGTTGGATATTGCGGCGGGCAGTTTGCGCCGGGACGTTGCCCGAAACGCCAAGCGCATCAGCAATGTCAGAGATTGGTCGCGTCAGAAAGAACCGCCCCGGCATATGCCCCCTTAGTCTGCAGTCGTGTTAACCAATTCCAAAACCTTGGGTCCCAAAGCCTCGACAATAAGGGCAACGCCCTTGGCGTTGGGGTGAATTCCATCGGATTGCATGAATTCTCCAACAGCATTGGGATCACCATCCGCTACCAAACCTTCGAAGAAGCTGGTCGCATAAAGCGTATCGTATTCCTGCGCCAACTCGGGGTACATATCATCGAAGCTTTGCTTGTATGCAGGCCCGTAGTTGCCCGGGGCTTGCATGCCCACTAACAGGACCTCAACATCCCCTGCCTGCGCGACCATCAGAATTTTCTCCAGGTTGGTGCGCGACACATCCGGGTCGATCCCGCGCAGCAAGTCATTACCGCCCAGCGCCACGATCATACCGCCCACCTCGGGTGTCAGGGTCCACTCGACCCGTGCCGCACCCCCGGCCGTCGTATCGCCAGAGACACCTGCGTTGATCACGCGAACGTCTGCTCCCTCAGCCGCAAGCCAACGTTCCAGCTGCGGGACAAACCCATCCTCTTCGATCAACCCATAGCCTTGTGTCAGCGAGTCCCCCAATGCTGCGATGACAACAGGTTCTGCTGTGGCCGCAAAACCGCAACAGGTACACAGGCCCGTCAGCAGGCCCTTGCGCATTCTGGTAAGTGCTCCATATCCCAAGATGTTGCTCCTATATGGAAAGTCTTATGGCACAGCCCGTTCTCTCTCTCCAAAATGCTGCTTTGTCATTGGAAGGCAATGCCGGCCGGGTGGATATTCTGCACGGCATTACGCTGTCGGTAAACCAGGGTGAGACGCTAGGGCTGGTCGGGCCATCAGGGTCGGGCAAGTCCTCACTGTTGATGTTGATGGGTGGTTTGGAACAAGCGACCGGTGGTTCGGTCAAGGCCTTGGGTCAGGACCTGACCGGGATGGATGAGGATCATCTGGCGCGGTTTCGGCGGGATACGATGGGAGTGGTGTTTCAGAATTTCCACCTGATCCCGACGATGACTGCATTGGAAAACGTGGCTACGCCTTTGGAATTGGCCGGTCACAAGGATGCCTTTGCAAGTGCCGAGGCCGAACTTGCCTCGGTCGGTCTGTCGCACAGGCGCGATCACTATCCGGCGCAACTGTCCGGGGGTGAGCAGCAACGCGTGGCGCTCGCCCGCGCCTCGGCACCGCGTCCTCAGATCCTGCTGGCGGATGAACCCACGGGAAATCTGGATGAGGCAAATGGCGCGGCTGTTGTAGACCTGTTGTTTGGCTTGCGTGACAAACATAATGCGACACTGGTTCTGGTGACCCATAGCCACACACTAGCCGACCGCTGTGACCGGGTGGTTCGGTTGCGCGATGGGCGCATTGCCGAGGATGCACAAAAAGAGGCGGCAGAATGAGCCTGCGACTGGCCGGACGGCTGGCGCGACGTGAACTGCGCGGTGGCCTGCGCGGGTTTCGCATATTTCTTGCCTGTCTGGCGCTTGGCGTCGCCGCAATCGCTGCGGTTGGTTCGGTTCGATATGCAATTCAAACCGGGCTGACGCAGGAAGGTGCAGCCTTGCTCGGGGGTGATGCCGAGCTGGAGTTCACCTATCGATTCGCCACCCCTGAAGAACGCGCCTGGATGGAAGAGGAAGCCGAGGCGGTGTCGGAGGTCGTGGATTTCCGGTCACTTGCTGTTGTTCAACAAGAAACAGGCCCCGAACGTGCACTGACGCAGGTAAAGGCCGTTGACGCCAGCTATCCTCTGCTGGGCGAGGTTGGACTGAACCCAGACATGCTGTTGTCCGATGCTCTGGGCGGTGACATCAATCTGCCGGGCGCCGTGATGGAACAGGTCCTGATGGATCGGCTGGGGCTTTCGCTCGGGGATACCTTTGCCTTGGGCATGCAGGAATTCGTCCTGATGGCCGCACTGACTGCCGAACCTGATGGCGCCGCTGGAGGCTTTGGCCTTGGTCCCAGAATGCTGGTCCGAACCGAAGACCTAAGCGCCTCGGGCCTGTTGGAACCGGGCACTCTGTTCTCGACCAAATACCGGCTGGATCTGCCGGATGCGACCGCGCTGGAGGAGATCTCGGCCGAGGCTGCAGAAACGTTTGATGGCACGGGAATGCGCTGGACGGATGCGCGTAACGGCGCGCCGGGCATCGCTGAGTTTGTGGGTCGGCTCAGCGCCTTTCTGGTCCTGGTCGGCCTGTCCGGGCTGGCTGTGGGCGGCATCGGTGTTTCCGCCGCTGTCCGGGCGTATCTGTCACAGAAAACGGAAACCATCGCTACGCTGCGCACATTGGGGGCAGATCGGGCAACCGTGTTTCAGACCTATATGATTCAGATCGGGCTGCTGTCTGGGGTTGGTATCGCAATAGGTGTTGTCCTCGGCGGGCTTGCTCCTGTTATCTTGGCTCCGGTCATTGAAAGCCAGCTGCCCGTGCCTGCTGTGTTTTCGATCTACCCCCAACCCCTGGCCGAAGCCGCGCTCTACGGGCTACTCACGGCGTTCCTGTTTACCCTCTGGCCGCTCGCCCGGACTGAGGAGGTCCGCGCCGCCACCCTGTTCCGCGACGCCTTGACCTCGGCCCGACAGATTCCCCGGCTGTCCTATGTGATGGCGACAGGACTGGGGCTGGCAATCCTGATCGCAGCCGCTGCCTGGTTCAGCGGCTCAACCGAGCTTACGCTTTGGACAAGCGGCGGATTGGTCGGGGCGCTGGTCCTTCTGTCCGTGGCCGCCATCGCCATTCGCTGGCTGGCGCGAAGGGGCGTTCCATGGTCGCGTGGTCGCCCTTCATTGCGGTGGGCCCTAGCCGCCATCTCTGACCCCCGCGAAGGGGCCGGTTCAGTGGTCTTGTCTCTTGGCCTGGGCCTCTCGGTCCTTGCGGCAGTTGGCCAGATCGACGGCACATTGCGCAATGCCATTTCTGGCAACCTGCCCGAGGTCGCGCCCTCCTACTTCTTTGTGGACATCCAGAAAGACCAAATGCCCGGTTTCACTGAACGGTTGGAAACTGACCCCGCTGTCAGCCGTCTGGAAAGCGCGCCCATGTTGCGCGGGATCATTACCAAGATCAACGATCAACCCGCGCGCGAGGTCGCGGGGAATCACTGGGTTTTGGAAGGCGACCGAGGCGTCACCTACTCTGTCCTCCCCCCAGAAAACGCACGAATCACAGCGGGGGAATGGTGGCCGGAAGACTATACAGGCGGCCCTCAGATCAGTTTTGCCGCTGAAGAGGCCGAGGAAATGGGTTTGAACATCGGCGACAATCTGACCGTGAACATTCTGGGCCGGGATATCACCGCTACCGTCACATCCCTGCGGGAGGTGGATTTTTCGACGGCAGGCATGGGCTTTATCATGTCTATGAACCCTTCGGCCCTTGCCGGTGCACCGCATAGTTTCATCGCAACCGTCTATGCCGAAGAACAGGCCGAAGCCGCCATTCTGCGCGATCTGGCAGGCCAGTTCCCCAACATTACTGCAGTGCGTGTGCGGGACGCCATTGACCGGGTCTCGGGCCTGTTGGCAGGGCTTGCCTCGGCAACATCTTATGGCGCGGGCGTTTCGCTGCTCACCGGTTTCCTTGTTCTGATCGGTGCTGCGGCAGCGGGCGAACCGGCCCGCCGGTATGAGGCGGCTATCCTCAAAACAATCGGTGCTGATCGCCGTCGTATTTTGTTGAGCTTCACGCTGCGCGCCATGCTGCTGGGGGCTGCTGCGGGCTGTATTGCCTTGCTGGTCGGCATTCTGGGCGGCTGGGCCGTTGCCACCTATATCTTCGACACGGGGTTCCAGGTGATCTGGCCCTCGGCATTGGGCATCGTGATCACAGGGGTCGTTGTCACGCTTGGCGCAGGGCTGATCTTCTCATTGCGGCCCCTATCTGTCAGACCGGCCCGCATATTGCGCGCCAGCGACTGATCCTAGCGCGCGCAGGCCACTGGCTGCAGGATTTTCAGCAACGGATCATTGTCACAGACCAGCGCGTCCAGTGTGACATCATCAAGCGATGCATAGAAAACCTCGGCCGCATCCCGCAACGCCACACGCAGGCGGCAGGCATCGGTCAGCGGGCAAGTGTTGTCGGCATCCGCGAAACACTCGGCAATTGGCAGCGATCCCTCCACATGCCGAAACACAGCGCCGATCCGGATTTGATCTGCGGGGCGCGCAAGCGACATGCCCCCGTTTCGGCCTCGCTGCGTGCTCAGATAGTTCAACTGGCCAAGTTGATTGATCACCTGCGCCAAGTGGTTTTCCGAGATGTTGCACACCTCGGCGATCTCGGATTTCGTCACCAGCCGATCCGGATGCGCCGCACAATACATCAGCAGGCGCACAGCAATATTCGTTCGTTTGGTAATCCGCATAGGGGCCTCCCTCACTCAAATATGCAGCCTTATTGCATGTCGGGCGAAAAAGCGGTTTGACATACATCAATTGACCGAAAGGCCCCAAGCAGATGGCAGACCCCTATTTCTTTGGCTATGGCAGCCTTGTGAACCTGGCCACTCATGACTTTCCAGATCCACGCCCGGCAAAGCTCAAAGGGTGGCGACGGGCTTGGAAGCACACAGATTTGCGGTCTGTTGCCTTCCTGACTGCCGTGCCCGATCCAGACTCCGAGATCGAAGGCATGATCGCGCATGTTCCCAAGAACGACTGGGCCGCGCTGGATGATCGGGAATGGGCCTATGATCGCATCCCGACAACGCAGTCGGTCTCCCATCCGCTGACCCACGACGTCGAAATCGCCGTCTATGCGGTGCCAGAGGAGCGTCATAATCAGCCCTCGGATCACCACCCCTTGCTGCTCAGCTATATCGATGTGGTTATACAGGGATATCTGCGCACATTCGGGCCAGACGGGGCCGATCGTTTCTTTGACACGACCGATGGCTGGGACGCACCTGTGCTGAATGACCGGGCTGAGCCGAGATATCCACGCCACCAACCGCTCAAATCAGATGAGACCGCATTTGTGGATGACCGCCTGCAGCGCGCATCGGTAACGATCCTTCAGCCGCAGCACCAAAAAGGGGCAGACGCTCTGCCAGCCTCTTTCAAATTCTAGTTTGCTTTCAGTTCAGCGCATTCAGCCCCGCGCGCGGATCACCTGAAGTAGCGGCAACAAAGCCGCCATTTCCGGCCCCCGCTCCATCCCTGTCAGTGCCTTGCGCAGCGGCATGAACAGGCCTTTGCCCTTGCGGCCCGTGGCCTCTTTCACCGCTTTGGTCCAGGTGCCCCATGTTTCAGCGTCGAACGGCCCGTCGGGTAGCAGCGCAATCGCCTCGGCGATGAAGTCGCGATCCTCATCCGCGATCAGCGGCTCTGCCCCATCGCGGCACAATTCCCACCAGCCTTTTAGATCGGTCAGAGTGGTGATGTTCTCACGAGCCATCGCCCAGAACGGTTCAGCCAGCTCAGCAGGAACGCCCGCATCCGCCACAGCCCGGGCCACATCCCCCAACGAAAGCGTTTGCAGGTGCTTGGCAGTCAGCGGGAACAGGTCCTGCACGTCAAACTTGGTCGGGGCCGCGCCAAACCGGTTCACATCGAAGCCTTCGATCAGTTCGGCCATGTCAGAGCGCAGTTCAACCGGATCGGACGAGCCTAGACGCGCCATCAGGCTCAGCAGGGCCATCGGCTGTACGCCTTGCTCACGCAGATCACGCAGGGCCAGCGTGCCAAGACGTTTAGAAAGTGCCTCACCCTGCGGGCCAGTCAACAGCGAATGGTGCGCAAAGCGCGGGCATTGACCGCCCAGCGCCTGGATGATCTGAATCTGCGTCGCAGTGTTAGTGACGTGGTCCGAGCCACGTACCACATCGGTCACGCCCATCTCGGTATCGTCCACAACAGACGCAATCGTGTAGAGAACCTGACCATCGCCGCGGATCAGCACCGGATCAGACACCGAGGCCGCATCGATCGAAATGTCGCCCAGAATACCGTCATTCCATTCAATCCGCTCATGATCCAGCTTGAACCGCCAGACACCATTGCCACGCTCAGCTCGAAGCGCTTTTTTTTCGGCATCCGAAAGGTTCAAAGCGGCGCGGTCATAGACCGGCGGCTTACCCATGTTCAGCTGCTTCTTGCGCTTGAGGTCCAGCTCGGTCGGCGTCTCAAAAGCCTCATAGAACCGGCCCATCTCGCGCAGCTTGTCGGCGGCTTCGGCGTAGCGGTCCAGCCGGTCCGACTGACGCTCGACCTTATCCCAATGAAGGCCCAGCCACTCCATATCCTGCTTGATCGCATCGACATACTCTTCTTTCGAACGCTCTGGGTCGGTGTCGTCGATGCGCAGGATGAACGTGCCGCCTGCTTTGCGGGCGATCAGGTAGTTCATCAGAGCGGTGCGCAGGTTTCCCACATGGATGTAACCGGTGGGCGACGGGGCGAAACGGGTGGTTGTCATGGGTGTCTCCTGTTGGCGCGGCTCTTGTCACAAAGGCGCGTTTTTGTCCAGCAGGCGTTTCGGATTGCCCAAGTTCCGCAGGCATTCCAGATCGCAAGATGAACAAATATTAACACGCATTGTTCATCCACGCAGACTAAGTACCGGTTTATAAAGTGGCACGCGATCCGAAGCGAACTACCTTTTTGGCTGGCGTTCTGACAGGGAGACTAAGAAATGGCCATCAATTTGACACGCAGAGCGGCCCTTGGCGCCGCCGCAGCCCTTCCATTTGCATCCGCAGCGACCCCGCTCTTGGCAGCCGGAACTGAGACTAAGGCGAACTCGACCATCGCAAGATCATTCAAGCTAGGCGACTTTACGGTCACAACCCTGCTTGATGGCAGCCTGCCACGCGACGGCGCGCAGGAGATCTTCGGAGGCGGCGCTTCGGATGAGGAATTCGCGAAAGTATCGGCCGAAAACTTCATCTCACCTGACGTGGCTCAATTCTTTTTCACGCCGACTCTGGTGAACACAGGTTCGGAACTGATCCTGTTCGACACCGGGCTTGGTCAGGGTGGCATTCAGGCCGCTTTGGCAGATGCAGGTGTCACGCCCGATCAGATTGACGTGGTCGTGCTGACCCATATGCACCCGGACCATATCGGCGGCATGACCACTGATGACGCGCCGACATTCCCCAATGCGCGCTATGTCACTGCGGCACCCGAGTATGACTTCTGGTCCGCTCAGGACGCCGGGAACCGGGTCGGCGATCTGGTTGCTGCCAAAGTCACCCCTCTGGCCGAGAAGATGACCTTTATCGAGGATGGCGGCGACGTGGCCTCGGGTGTGACGGCGATGGCGACATTTGGGCATACCCCCGGTCACATGGTTTACCACCTGGAAAGCAACGGTCAGCGTCTTATTCTGACAGCGGACCTTGCCAATCACTATGTCTGGTCCTTTGCGCACCCCGAATGGGAAGTTCGGTTCGACATGGACAAAGCTGCCGCAACGGAATCACGCCGTAAGACTTTGGGCCTGCTGGCCGCCGACAAGGTACCGATGATCGGCTATCACATGCCCTTCCCCGCCGCCGGTTTCGTGGAGACACGTGGCGACGGCTTCCGTTTTGTTCCGGTCAGCTATCAGATGATGGGCTAAGCGCTCAATAACCCGTGTCCGGCCGCACCTTTGAGCCGTCGCTGAACCGCGACAGGCGAAAAGCGGCCGGGTCCACGCAGGGCGCACACTGGGTTACCAGATCGGCCGCCAAACGCCCGGCCCCCGGTCCAATCCCAAAGCCATGCCCCGAGAACCCTGTGGCAATGACCAATCCAGGGACGTCATCGACCGTGGAAATCACCGGAATCGCATCTGGTGTGACATCAATTAACCCAGCCCAGCTTTGCACGATTTCTGCCTTGTGAAGGGCGGGGAACCCTTTTGTGGCGTTGGCCCAGGCATTGCGCAGAACCTTCTGCGATGGCTCTGGGTCCAGGACCCTGCAATGCTCGAACGGGGTAACATCAGTGGGTAGCCATTTCCGATCTTGCGCGGCTTCAACCTTCCAACGGCCAGACAGGCGAAAGCGCAACGACCTCCATTCCTGAACAAACGCTGGCAGAAACTGCAATGCCAACCGGAAACTGTCGGGCACTAGGTCATAGGTGTTTTCATGGCCCGACGCGATGGTGTATCCCCCATCCGCTCGCTTTCGGATAGCAAAATCATCTGACCAAAGCGCGGCTTCGGGACCATCTTCAACAGGCGAACTGCGCATGACGGTGTTCAGGACTTTTAGCTGCGGCAAATCGATCCCGGCATTGCCTGCAAACAGCCGCGACCACGCCCCACCTGCCAGCACCACCTGGTCGCATGCAACGCGTCCGCGTTCGGTGAAGACTCCGGTGATCTGACCCGCCTGCAGATCAAGACCGCGAACGGCACAATTGGTCATCACCGCAGCGCCTTTGTCGCGGGCACCTTCGGCAATCGCAGGGGCTGCAAGCTGTGGTTCCGCGCGTCCGTCCTGCGGCATGTATAGCGCGCATTTCAAGTCGGTTTCTTGCCCAGGAAGCAGCTCTGCCAGTTCAGGTCCTGAAACCATCCGAGCCCCGGTCTGCAGCCCGTCGACGTTGCGCATCCAGCGTTCCAGATTGTCCGCGTCCCGCGCTCCAGAAGCTCCGAACAGGATGCCTGCTTGTGTGTAGCCAGTTGGTCGCCCAATGCGCGCATCCAGATTTGGCCAAATACGCAAAGCCTCTTGCATCAACGGTATCTCGCGCGGGTCACGCATGCCAAGTCGAACCCAACCCCAATTGCGAGAGCTTTGTTCCCCAGCAATCTGCCCTTTCTCACACAGCAAAACCGAAACTCCACGTTCGGCCAGTTCCAACGCAGCGGACGCGCCAATAATGCCGCCGCCGATCACGACAACATCAACAGATTTTGGCAGCGAAAGATCAGGTTCAAATGGGGTTGGCTTGGGGCCTGGCATCAATGACTCGTTCTTACGACATACGAGCCCTCAAGATGCCAGAGAGGAATGCGCTGACAACGGAAATCAGAAGCTATCAAACCGATAGTAAAATCCTGTGGCAAAGGTGCCAGCAGGCGACATGCGTGATAGATTTGGCAGCGCTTAAGCTGCGCCGGACAGTTCAGCCCATTTCTGGCGCAACGCCCCGGACAATCCACCGTCTTTGGCAGTGTCCTTGGCGGAAATTTCTGGCTGCGACTTTAAATCAGGGAACTCCAAACGCTGCGAGGGTTCCGCCTTCTGCTCGCCGATCAGATCGGCAATTGCTGCGTCTAGCTTTACCTCATCCAGCTCCTGCGCCGGAGATTCCATCGTTCTGTACTGCCACGGCTTGTGCAGAGACTTATCGTATTCCTCGTACATGTTAACACCACACCATTAACTCAGACATCCAACCCCGGATGCACCACACAGACAAAACATTTGTCGAAAACTGCGAACTCTACAGCAATGCGTCACATCCGCCCCATATGAGGCAACTTCTAAGCATAAATGTGGCAGAAAAATGTCAATCAAACAAGCGCTGACATCGGCAGAGTCGCTTGAAACTGCTTGGATTTATCGGATCTATGGAAACGGTTATCCACATAACGATTTACTGTTTCCAAATTCAGAAACCGCGGCGCTCAACCACGATCCCGCCAGCGATTCACAATTGGGTACCGTCTGTCCAACCAGAACGCGCGACTGGTCAAACGCGTGCCAGGGGCGGATTGGAAACGCTTGTATTCGCTGACATAGACCAGATGTTCGACCTTGCGCGCATCCTGTTCATCATATCCTGCCGCAACGCAATCGGCGACAGATCCATCCTGATCCACCAGAATCTCAAGTATGCCGTCCAGCACGGGATAATCCGGCAGGCTATCGCTGTCTTTCTGATCTTCCCGCAGCTCAGCGCTTGGAGGTTTATCGATGACCGACGGGCGAATGACCTCACCTACCGGTCCCATCATCCAATCGCGATGATTGGCATTGCGCCAGCGGCAGGTTTCAAACACGCGGGTTTTGTACAGGTCCTTAATCGGGTTATAGCCGCCATTCATGTCGCCATAGATCGTGGCATAGCCTACCGCGACTTCGGATTTGTTGCCGGTGGTCAGCAGCATCTCACCAAACTTGTTCGAGATCGCCATCAGCAACACTCCGCGCAGGCGCGACTGGATGTTTTCTTCGGTCAAATCGACCGCGCGCCCTGCGAACAACGGGGCGAGCGTATCCGTCACGGCAGCGCGACTGTCCGAGATCGGAACAAAGTCATAGTGAACGCCCAGCGCTTTTGCGACCGCCTCGGCATCGTCCAGCGATGCCTGGCTGGTGTATTCCGATGGCAGCATCACACAGCGCACATTCTCGGCCCCTATCGCGTCCACAGCGATGGCCGCAACCAAAGCAGAGTCCACACCGCCCGACAGGCCCAGCAACGCCTTTTTGAAACCGGTTTTTCCCATGTAGTCGCGCAAGGATTCCACCATGGCGCGATAGTCCTGCTCCCACGCATCGGGCTGCGGCACGATCTCGGCAGGGACAATCCGCCAACCCTCATCCCCACGTTCCAGATCTACATGAGCGATCGTCTCATCAAAAACCGGCATGCGAAACGCCAGTTCTCCGCCCGGGTTCAGGCCAAACGTGGCCCCATCAAACACTTGGTCATCCTGCCCGCCGACCATGTTCAGGTAAATCAGCGGCAATCCGGTCTCGACCACACGCGCGACCATATGGTTCAGGCGCACATCGTATTTATCGCGAAAATAGGGCGATCCATTGGGGATCAGCAGAAACTCGGCCCCGGTTTCTTCGAGCGTTTCGGCAACATCAGGATGCCAGCTGTCCTCACAAATCGGGCTGCCGATACGCGAATTGCCAACCGAATACGGCCCGCCCAGAGGGCCTGAATCATACAGACGCACCTCGTCAAACACCGTTTCATTCGGCAAGTGGTGTTTCAGCACTTTGCTGGTGATCCGACCCCCTTTGAGGATCAGATAGGCATTGAACAGGCTGCCATCTTCGGCCCAAGGGCCACCGATGGCCATTGCCGGACCTTCGGCACATGTCTTGGCCAAGTCCTCAACCGCAGCCATTGCTGCACGGTGGAAGACCGGCTTCATGATCAGGTCCTGCGTGTTGTATCCGGTGATGAACATCTCGGGCAGCGCGACCAGATCCGCTCCGGCCTCGCGACCTTGTTCCCAAGCCGCAAACGCCTTGGCTGCATTGCCTTCAAGATCGCCCACAACAGGGTTGAGTTGCGCCAGTGTGATACGGAAACGGTCGGCCATGCTGCCCTCTTGCCTTCACCAGTCCTACTGCATTTAGCAGATCATTGCGCGAGTGGAAGACCAATGGCTCAAAAGCCGTTGCTCTGATCTGTGCGGTCCCCTATTTTTGCCCAAACGCATATGAAACCGATGATCGGGCAGTCAGGACAAACCATGAAGCTGATCCGCAATTCTCTCACCGCCGGGATTCTGAGCCTGTCGATCACGGCGGCATGGGCCCAGGATGGCACAGTGATCGTCAAAGATGACGAACTTGGCGGGGTCTATGAGGGCACGTTTGAAAACGGGCTACGCCACGGCACAGGCACATACCGGTTGCCAGACGGGTTTGAGTATTCCGGTCAATGGGTCGAAGGCGAGATTCAGGGCCAAGGCACGGCCCGGTTCGCCAACGGGTCTGTTTATCAGGGCCAATTCGCGAAAGGACAGCCCGAAGGCCAGGGCAAAATTAGCTATGCCGATGGCGGGACCTACGAAGGTGAATGGCTTAACGGTGCAATCAATGGCTCGGGCATTGCCGAATATGCAAATGGCGTGCGCTATCAAGGTGGGTTTCAGAACGCCCGCCACCACGGCAAGGGCACTCGCACTGACCCAAATGGCTATATCTATGACGGGGATTGGGTCGACGGTGCACAGCAGGGTACGGCCCGGATCACCTATCCCGATGGGTCGGTTTATGAGGGCGATGTGCAGCAAGGCCAACGCCACGGGCAAGGCCGTTTGGTCCAGTCGGACGGGTTGGAATATGACGGGCAATGGGTTCAAAACCTGATGACCGGAACCGGGCGCCTGACACTGGCCAACGGTGATGTTTACGAAGGCGAGGTTACCGAAGGTCGCCGTCAAGGCAAAGGCAAAGAGACCTATGCCAACGGTAATGTCTATGAGGGCGACTACCAAGACGACCGCCGTCACGGCAAAGGCACATTCGTCGGCACAGATGGCTATCGCTATACCGGCGAATGGTCCGAAGGTCAGATCGAAGGATTTGGTGAGATCACCTACCCCGACGGCTCGGCCTATATCGGTGCGCTCAGCGCCGACCTGCCGCATGGCAAGGGCCAAAGCACCTATGCGGACGGGACCGTCTATGACGGAGAATGGATCGCGGGAGTGTTTGAAGGAACCGGTACTGCGACCTACCCCAACGGGACCGTGTATACCGGTCAGTTCCGCAATGCGGTGAGCCACGGAACCGGCACCGTCACCTTCGCCAATGGGTATCGATACGAAGGCGAATGGGTCGACGGCGTCCGTCAGGGCAAAGGGAAATCTACCTTTGCCGATGGCACGGTATACGACGGCGACTTCATCAACGGCGCCCGCCACGGCAAAGGGACGATCACCGCGCCCAGTGGCTTTACCTACACAGGCGATTGGTCGGACGGAAAGATCACCGGCATTGGCCTGGCAACCTATCCCTCGGGCGATGTCTACGAGGGTGGTTTTTTTGAGAACAAGCGCCAGGGTCAGGGCACAATGCGTTATGCCAATGGGCAGGAAGAAGCGGGTGTCTGGGACAATGATGCGCTATCGTCCGAAGAGGCACCTGAAACCGGCGGCGAAGAAACAAACGCGCAAGAGCCTGCTTCAGACGGTGAAAACCCCGAACCGCCTGCAGACAACTAAGCCCCTACCACGGTACGCGCGCACCTGACCAGTCAAAGAACCCGCCTGTGTCTTCGGGCGTTAGTCCGTCGATGACGCTCAGAAGGTTCTCGGCAGCAATATCTGGCTCAACCGCGGGATGGCGGCCAAGATACTTCTGTGTGAACGCTGTTTTAACAGTGCCGGGATGCAGCGCGACGCAGATCGCTTGTTTATGCGTACGGGCCAGTTCAATCGAGGCAGTGTGAACCACCTGATTGACCGCCGCCTTGGACGCGCGATAGCTGACCCAACCGCCGATGCGATTATCCCCGATCGATCCAACCCGCGCCGACAGCACCGCGATCACTGACCGCCTGTTTCGCGTAAGCAGCTTATGCGCCCGGCTCAAAACCAATGCCGGTCCGACCGCGTTCAAGGCGAACTGATCCATCATGGCCTGCGCTGTCACCGCGCGCATGGTCTTTTCAGGCTGCGCGCCATTGATTTCTAAGGCTCCAGACGCGACCAGAACCAAATCAAACGGATATTGAAAAGCATCAAGTGTTTTCAAGGCTGCCTCGGGTTCAGTCAGATCGAACCCGTCATCTGACCGCGACAATCCTGTCACCGCCACCTGCTGCGCAGTAAGCTGATGGCTCAGCGCATTGCCGATGCCACCTGATGCGCCAATGATCAAAGCCGTTTGCATATTGGGCGACCTAGTGGTCTGCACCTTCAGTTCAATGACATCTGCAAAAGAAACCTCACCAAATCCGCTCTGGCTAAATTTTGGTTCTTTTCATTCGCCGTGCGCTCTGTATAACCTGATCCCATGATGAACCGCGCAGATATCCTTGTTGCCGACACCGCCCTTCGCGGTGCCTCGCTGCGTGGCCTACTGATCCTAATCCGCCTCTGAGCGTGCCATCCGGCGCGCCCGCTCAGAGGAGGACGCCAGCGCGCCATAGGCTTTAGGACAGAAGAAGAAAGAGAATCCCATGACCAACTTGACCGACCAAGACCGTGTCTTGATCTTCGATACCACTTTGCGCGACGGCGAGCAGAGCCCCGGCGCAACCATGACCCATGATGAAAAGCTGGAAATTGCTGAACTGCTGGACGAGATGGGCGTCGACATCATCGAAGCCGGTTTCCCAATCGCATCCGAAGGCGATTTTAAAGCGGTGTCCGAGATTGCCCAAAGGTCGAAAAACAGCCGCATCTGCGGCCTGGCCCGTGCCAATTTCGCCGATATCGATCGCTGTTGGGACGCGGTGAAACACGCCGAACAGAACCGCATTCACACCTTTATCGGCACCTCGCCACTGCACCGCGCCATTCCAAATCTGACCATGGACGAAATGGCCGACAAGATCCACGAAACGGTCAGCCACGCGCGCAATCTGTGCGAAAACGTCCAGTGGTCGCCGATGGATGCCACCCGGACCGAATGGGATTACCTGTGCCGCGTGATCGAAATAGCGATCAAGGCCGGGGCCACAACGATCAACATCCCCGATACTGTCGGCTATACCGCCCCGGTCGAAAGCGCCGACCTGATCAAACGTCTGATCGAGACGGTGCCGGGCGCGGATGAGGTGGTGTTTGCCACCCATTGCCACAACGATCTGGGCATGGCGACCGCGAACTCTCTGGCCGCTGTTGCCGGGGGCGCGCGTCAGATCGAATGCACCATCAACGGTCTGGGCGAGCGCGCGGGCAATACCGCGCTGGAAGAGGTCGTCATGGCGCTGCGCACCCGCAATGACATCATGCCCTGGCACACGGGCATCGATACGACCAAAATCATGCATATCTCGCGTCGCGTGGCGACGGTGTCGGGCTTCAACGTACAGTTCAACAAAGCCATCGTCGGCAAGAACGCCTTTGCGCATGAAAGCGGCATCCATCAGGACGGGATGCTCAAAAACCGCGAAAATTTCGAAATCATGCGCCCTGAGGATATCGGCCTGTCGGGCACCTCTTTGCCCTTGGGCAAACATTCGGGTCGTGCCGCGCTGCGCGACAAGCTGGAAACGCTGGGCTTCGAGGTTGGCGACAACCAATTGCGCGACATTTTTGTGCGGTTCAAAGATTTGGCCGACCGCAAGAAAGAAGTGTTCGACGATGACCTGATCGCCCTGATGACCCTGGATGAGGCGGATGACTATCTGCAACTGGTGTCAATGAAGGTCACCTGCGGTACCGGCGGGCAAGCCGAAGCGACGGTCGAGCTGGAAATGGACGGCAAGGACATCATCGCAACCGAGCATGGCGACGGCCCGGTTGATGCCGCGTTCAAGGCCATCCGCGCGATTCACCCAAACACAGCCCGCCTGCAACTCTACCAGGTGCATGCGGTGACCGAAGGGACAGACGCACAGGCGACGGTTTCGGTACGCCTGGAAGAAGATGGCATGATCGCAACAGGCCAATCAGCGGACACTGATACGGTCGTGGCCTCAGCCAAGGCCTATATCCACGCCTTGAACCGTTTGATCGTGCGTCGGGAAAAAGCCGGCCCCGGCGCCGATGCGCGCGAGATCAGCTACAAAGACCTGACCTGAGCAAAAAACCAAGCACAGGGTTCCTGCTCTCGCGGGGCCCGGCAGGTGTGAAATGAATGAGTGACGCCTCGTGCGTCGCTCGTCAAACCCAGACTAAATTGCTTAACCAGTCTTTGGCCGCGTTGATTGATAGTCTGGAAGCCTGATCGGCATGTGACAGCAACCAGATTTCCCGAGTTGGGAGCCTGGCACCACCATCCAATTTTACTTCTCGAAATCGCGGGTCGCCGGATGCGACGGCACATGGCAACAACGTCTTTCCCATCCCCGCCGCAACAGCCTGCATCCCGGTCTCGATATCCGCGATTTTCAGATTGGCGCGCAAATTGGAGGACTTCGCAGCGTTTTCGAGCCAACGCGCTTGTGGCAAATTCAAACATGCGTCGTCATAAGTGATCCAACCCAGATCATTGTCTCGGGTCGGTGAGAGGGAGCTTGCCGCGTAGACTGCGAATGATAGCTCGCCCAGCTTTTGCGCTTTGGTTCGCAATCCTCCTGCATGCGGGCGCGCGAAACGCACCGCAAGATCGGCCTCGCGCTTGGACAGATCCAAATTTTCAGAAGTTGGAACCAACTCAACGGTCAGACACGGGTGCAAACATCCCAAGGCGGCTATGCCAGGCACCAACAAATGGTTCACGATAAATGGCACCGAACTGATGCGGACGCTACCCGTGACATTGCGCGCGTTATCACCTGACATTTCTCCGATTGCGACATTCTCTGCCTCGATGGATTCCGCATGTTTCAGGATTTGCAGCGCCGCATCTGTCGGTTCGTATTGTCCGTTTGCACTGCGCAAGAACAAATTGGTTTCTAGCGCCTGCTCCAGAGCCTTGATCCTGCGGGCAACCGTCGTTTCGCTGACACCAAGCGCGCGTCCTGCGCGTGCAAGCTTTCCTTCGCGGCGAAGGGCCAGAAGATACTTGAGATCGTTCCAATCATGATCCTGCATTTTTGCAGGTTAAGTCGTCATTTTTACTGGCTCAACCTTCGATTTTGATGTGGCAGTCTTTTTGGGCACGCAACTCATTGGAGGTACAAAATGAAATTCATTATCCTTTTCGAAGATGCACCAAATGCCGACCCCAACATACGCAAAACACATATGTCAAAGCATCTGGATTTTCTTGAGCGGAACTCCGACAAGATCGAAGCAGCCGGCCCTTTGTCAGATACAAACGAGCAAGGGCGCGATGGTTTGTGGATCGTTGAGGCGGGCTCAGAGAGTGATGTAGATCAACTCGTTCACGAAGATCCCTTTTGGTCGACAGGTCTCAGGAAGTCTTACTCGATCATCAAATGGAAACAAGTTTATGCGAATGGCATGAGGCAGATCAAACCAAGCTGACGCATTGCACCGCGCAGGGTGTAACACCGTTTGGGGCAATCGTCGCGACGAAGCGCTTCGCAGCGCACCACCCTTGCGTCTAAAGAGACGCGAACCGATCCGAAAGACGGGCCATCTCTTCCTCAATCCCAAACGGTGCGTTCAGGATGAACATCCCCGACCCAACCATCCGATGCCCGTCGCGCGCGGGTGGAAATCTCACTTCGTGAAACACAACCTTGGGGTAATTCTGCGACTTCAGCGCCTCGATCATTGATGAGTGTCGCCCATCGGTCAGGATCGGGTACCACAAGACAATTACACCCACATTCCACTTGCGATGGAACTTGGCGATGAGCCCCGGCAGGCGTGCATAATCGGCTTTCACCTCATAGCTGGGATCAATCAGCATCAGCCCACGCCGCGGGGTCGGCGGCAGCAGGGATTGCGCCAGTTCAAATCCGTCCTGTTGATAGGTCTTCGCTCCATAAGACGACACTGCCAAAGACAGGGCCGCAAACTCCTGCGGGTGCATCTCAGCGAAATGCAGCGCATCCTGATCCCTCAGCAGTTGCGCCGCGATCAGGGGTGACCCGGGATAGGCCGCCGGACCATATCGCGCCTGTGTCGTTTGCAGCACCTGGGTCATCGGATGATCAGCCCCGAACCATGCCTCACGCCGAACACGTTCGATCCCGGCTGCGGCTTCGCCGGTCCGAACCGCTTCTTCCGCGTCCAGTTGGTACAGACCGCGCCCGGAATGCGTTTCAATATAGCTGATCGGCTTGTCCTTGCGGGTCAGATACTGCAGCACCCACGCCAACAAAGCGTGCTTTTGTACATCAGCCAGATTTCCAGCGTGGTAAATATGTTGATATGAGAGCATTTTGCCTTCTAAAGTCCTTACCAATGAGGCGAAAAGGTGCTGATTGTCGCGGAATCAGCCCTTTTACCGGGCGAGTTGGCACCCTATAAGTCATCCGTCCCGGAACCGTCGAGTCGCGGGCAGTAGAAAAACTGACATACAGGATCAGGGGAAACATGGGGATCTTAGGCAATCTGGGCGGCCTGTTCACTTCGGACATGGCCATCGACCTTGGGACAGCGAACACGCTGGTTTATGTCAAGGGTCGCGGTGTGATCCTGTCTGAGCCATCCGTTGTTGCCTACCATGTCAAGGACGGGGTCAAAAAGGTTCTGGCCGTTGGCGAAGACGCCAAACTGATGCTGGGCCGGACCCCCGGTTCAATCGAGGCCATCCGCCCGATGCGCGAAGGTGTAATTGCCGATTTCGACACCGCCGAAGAAATGATCAAGCACTTCATTCGCAAAGTGCACAAACGCTCGACATTCTCTAAACCCAAGATCATCGTCTGCGTCCCTCATGGCGCGACTCCGGTTGAAAAACGCGCGATCCGTCAGTCGGTTCTGTCTGCCGGTGCGCGCCGCGCCGGTCTGATTGCAGAACCCATTGCGGCTGCGATTGGTGCAGGGATGCCCATCACCGATCCGACTGGTAACATGGTCGTAGATATCGGTGGCGGTACCACCGAGGTCGCTGTTCTATCGCTAGGTGACATCGTCTATGCCCGCTCGGTCCGTGTGGGCGGAGACCGCATGGATGAGGCCATCATCTCGTACCTGCGTCGCCAGCAAAACCTGTTGGTGGGTGAATCCACAGCTGAACGGATCAAGACCACAATCGGCACCGCGCGCATGCCCGACGATGGCCGCGGCCAGTCGATGCATATCCGCGGTCGTGACCTGTTGAACGGTGTACCCAAGGAAATCGAGATCAGCCAGGCCCAGGTGGCAGAAGCGCTGTCAGAACCTGTGCAGGCCATCTGTGAGGCCGTGATGACCGCCTTGGAAACCACGCCACCCGATCTGGCAGCCGACATTGTCGACCGGGGCGTGATGCTGACCGGTGGGGGTGCTTTGTTGGGCGATCTTGATCTGGCACTGCGCGAACAGACCGGTCTGGCGGTATCGATAGCCGATGAAAGCCTGAATTGTGTGGCTTTGGGTACCGGCAAAGCGCTAGAATACGAAAAACAGCTGCGCCACGCGATTGACTACGAAAGCTAAGGCGCGCACCCTTTGAATGTAGGGTAGTTTCGGCACGAGCAGCACGGGAAGGTAACCTGTGGCAAAAGACCGATCACAGCGCGATGACTACACGACCCCGCTGCGCCGACTGTTGCTGGGGATTGTTGTGCTGTGCCTGCTGGGCATATTCATTGTCTGGCGCATTGACAGCCCAAGAGTCGAACGGTTCCGCGCACAGGTGGTGGACGCTGTTGTCCCATCAATGGAATGGGCCATGGTCCCGGTCACGGCAACGGTCAATCTGGTGCGTGACTTTCAAAGCTACCAAAGCCTCAGCGAACAAAACCAAGAGCTGCGCAGCGAATTGCGCCTGATGCGGGCGTGGAAAGAGGCCGCCCTGCAATTGGAGCAGGAAAACGCGCGCCTTTTGGATCTGAATAATGTGCGTCTTGACCCACGCCTGACCTATATCACCGGCGTCGTGATGGCCGACAGCGGCTCTCCGTTTCGGCAGTCGGTTCTGCTGAACGTGGGCGCTCGGGACGGAATCGTTGATGGCTGGGCCTCGATGGACGGGATTGGGCTGGTGGGTCGCATCTCCGGCGTGGGGCCCGATACAGCGCGGGTCATTTTGCTGACCGATGCGTCCAGCGCGATACCGGCGACCATCCAGCCTTCGGGGCAAACAGCCTTGATTGCGGGTGACAACACCCCCGCTCCTGCCGTCGAGTTTCTGGAAAACCGGGAACTTGTGCGCCCTGGGGACCGAGTGACTACGTCGGGGGACGGAGGCGTTTTTCCGGCCGGACTGCTGGTCGGGCAAATCGCAGAGGACCCGGGGGGCCGCTTGCGCGTGCGACTGTCCGCCGATTTCGAGCGGTTGGAGTTTCTTCGCGTTCTACGCTTCAACGCAGCCCCAACCATTCGGGATCCCGGCACGGTTGTCGGGCCAACACAGCCCGAAGCGGCCCTAACATCCGAGGAGGCCGGCGATGGATAGACCCGCCTCTTACAACTGGGCCATGCGCGGGCTTTACATCCTGATAGCGTTTCTCGTTCTTTTCCTGCACCTGCTGCCACTGAACGCACAGCCCGATCGCTGGCCTTTTCCGGATGTGATGATCGCACTGAGCTTTGCCTGGGTGCTGCGCCGCCCGGAATATGTTCCAACCTTGTTGATTGCCGCCGTGATGCTGATGGCCGATCTGCTATTGCAACGACCTCCAGGATTGCTAGCGGCTTTGGTCGTGCTTGGCGCCGCCTATCTGCGTGGGGCCGCGCCAAGCATGCGAGACGCCGGGTTCGTTAGTGAATGGATATCCGTCAGCGTGGTCACCACTGCGGTCTTTCTCAGCAACCGCATTATCCTGGCGCTCCTGTCCGTCGACCAAGCTGCCTTCGGGCCCGTTCTGTTCCAGTTGATCGTGACGATAGCAACCTATCCTGTGATCGTCCTTCTCAGCCAATCCGTGTGCGGCGTACGCAGGATATCAGCGGCAGACGCTAGTGTTGCGGGGGCGCGGGCATGAAGCAACGCAAACCCAAAGCGCAAGGGCTCGCCTACAAACGCCTCCCACGCCGAGCCTTGATATTGGGCGGTTTGCAAGCCGCCTTTGTCGGCGGGCTGGCCGCGCGGATGCGGTTCATGCAAGTCGAACAGGCCGATCAGTACCGTCTTTTGGCCGAAGAAAACCGCATCAACCTCCGCCTGATCCCACCGACACGTGGCCGAATCTATGACCGCAACGGTCAGATCATCGGGCAAAACACGCCATCATATCGCATCGTTATCGTTCCCGAAGATGCAGGTGATCTGGACAAGGTGATTGCCAAGCTGTCCAATCTAATCCCGCTGACCGAGGATGAGATCGAACGTGCCAAGACCGAGATACGCCGCTCGGCTCCGTTCTTGCCAGTTACTCTGGCGGATCAGGTGACGTGGGAGGACATCTCGAAGGTCGCGGTGAACGCACCTGCCCTTCCTGGCGTGACACCCGAGGTGGGCTCGACCCGGCAATATCCCAGATACGAGGATTTCGCCCATATCGTCGGTTATGTTGGCCCGGTCAGCGACTATGACCTCAGCCAGATCGAAGACCCCGAACCGGTGCTGCGCATCCCCCGGTTCCAGATCGGCAAGGTCGGATTGGAGGCGAAACAGGAAATTTCGCTGCGTGGTCGGGCCGGGTCCAAACGGGTTGAGGTCAACGCGACGGGTCGTGTCATGCGAGAGTTGGATCGACAGGAGGGTCAGCCTGGTGCCGACCTGCAATTGTCCGTCGACGCTGACCTGCAACAATACGCACAGGCCCGGCTGGCCGGGGAAAGTGCCGCCGCCGTTGTCATCGATTGCGAAACCGGCGATCTGCGCGCCATGGCCTCTGCCCCCAGCTTCGACCCCAACCTGTTCGTGCGCGGTATCTCGGTCGCGGACTATCAATTCCTGACACAGGACAAGTATCGCCCGCTGGCCAACAAGACAGTTCAGGGCACGTATCCGCCGGGGTCGACCTTCAAGATGGTCACTGCACTGGCCGCACTAGAAGCTGGTGTCGTAGGCCCCGGTAATACCGTCTATTGCCCCGGCCACCTGAAAGTCGGCAGTCGCCGCTTCCACTGCTGGAAACGCGGCGGTCATGGAATGGTGGACTTGAATACATCTCTGAAACGCAGCTGCGACGTGTATTACTACGACGTGGCGATCAAGGTCGGCATCGACAAAATCTCTGAGATGTCCAACATCCTTGGCCTGGGAATCAAGCATGACATCCCCATGTCCGCCGTGCGCGCCGGACTGGCGCCCAATCAGGCATGGAAACAGCGTGTTCATGGCGAGGAATGGCTGATCGGTGATACGGCCAATGCGTCCATCGGGCAGGGCTTCATGCTCGCCTCGCCCATGCAACTGGCCGTGATGACCGCAAGGATCGCCACCGGGCGCGCCGTTGCGCCCCGACTGGTGCGGTCGATCAACGGGGTCGAACAGCCCACGGGCGCGGGTGAAGCGCTACCGATCAGCCCAACCAACCTGCGCTACATTCGCGAGGCGATGTGGTCGGTGTCGAATGACCGTCGCGGGACGGCCTATCGCAGCCGGATCATCGCAGATGATCTGCGCATGGCGGGCAAGACCGGCACCAGCCAGGTCCGCAACATCACCAAGGCCGAACGGGCCGCTGGGGTGATCCGCAACGAAGACCTGCCCTGGGAACGGCGTGACCATGCCCTGTTCGTTAGCTTTGCACCTTATGACAATCCCAAATACGCGATTGCCGTGGTAGTGGAACATGGGGGTGGCGGATCAAAAGCCGCGGCCCCGGTCGCGCGGGATATCATGCTGCAGGCCCTCTACAAAGGCACCCCGCCGCTTGAGGCCTATCCGGTTGCCGACCGCGACCGCATCAAGGAACAGCAAAAACGGCTTGAGGGCGACCGCCGCCCCAAAGCGCGTCCTGACGAAAAAGACCGCGCATGAGCTATCTTGAGTATAACGTCAAATCCACACCATCGGGGTTGCGCAAGTTTCTATACATGAACTGGCCCCTGACGCTGTTGCTGATCAGCACGGCCAGCGCCGGATTCCTGATGTTGTATTCCGTGGCGGGCGGATCATGGATGCCCTGGGCCGAACCTCAGATGGAGCGGTTTGGCCTGGGCCTGACAGTGATGTTCATCGTTGCACTGGTGCCAATCTGGTTCTGGCGCAACATGTCGGTGCTGGCCTATCTGGGCTCAATCGCACTGCTTGTTTTTGTTGAGCTTTTCGGCACGGTTGGCATGGGGGCACAACGCTGGATCGATCTGGGGTTTATGCGGCTGCAACCCTCAGAGGTCATGAAAGTCACGCTGGTCATGCTCCTGGCCGCTTATTACGACTGGCTACCATCACACAAAACCTCGCGCCCGCTTTGGGTAATCCTACCGGTAATCCTAATCCTGATCCCGACCTTCATGGTCCTACGGCAACCGGATCTCGGAACCTCGATCCTGCTGCTGGCCGCAGGGGGCGGCCTCATGTTTCTGGCCGGTGTGCACTGGGCCTATTTCGCCGCTGTAATCGCTGCCGTCGTGGGCCTGATTGCAACCGTGTTCAACAGCCGGGGCACGGAATGGCAATTGCTGAAAGACTATCAGTTCCGCCGCATAGACACGTTTCTGGATCCGTCCACCGACCCATTGGGCGCGGGGTATCACATTACCCAATCGAAAATCGCTTTGGGGTCGGGTGGCTGGAACGGTCGGGGATTCATGCAGGGCACCCAGTCGCGCCTGAACTTCTTGCCCGAGAAACATACCGATTTCATCTTCACCACGCTGGCCGAAGAGTTCGGCTTTGTCGGCGGCATCACCCTATTGGTCCTGTATGCCCTGATCCTGATCTTTTGCATGGTCACGGCATTGTCGACCAAAGATCGGTTTTCGTCCCTGGTGGTGCTGGGCATTGCGCTGAACTTCTTCCTGTTCTTCGCAGTCAACATGTCGATGGTGATGGGGCTGGCCCCGGTTGTGGGCGTACCGCTGCCAATGGTCAGCTATGGCGGATCTGCCATGCTGGTCCTGATGGCCGCCTTCGGCATCGTCCAAAGCGCGCATATCCACCGCCCCCGCTGATCTGAAAGGCCCTTCATGCCCGTCAATATCCTGTTCTCTGCGCGCCCTGAACTGTGGCCGGTCTATGAACCGCTTTTGACAAACGGTCTGGCCGAGGCCCGGTTGGATGTGAATCTGGCCACAAACATGGAACCGGATCAGGTCGATTATGTCGTTTACGCGCCAAATGGTGGCCTGCTGGACTTCACGCCCTATTCAAGGCTGAAGGCCGTGCTGAGCCTCTGGGCCGGGGTTGAGAGCATCGCCGACAACGAGACACTGACCGTTCCACTGGCTCGCATGGTCGATCACGGGCTGACACAGGGCATGACCGAGTGGGCCCTGGGCCACACCTTACGGTATCATCTGGGCATGGATGCCCATATCACCGTGCAAGACGGCGCATGGACCCCGACCGCACCGCCCTTGGCGACCGAGCGCACGGTCTGCGTGCTGGGGTTGGGAGAGTTGGGGCAAGCAGTGGCGCTGGCGCTGGCCGCTTTGAACTTTCGCGTCTTGGGTTGGAGCCGCACCCAAAAGGACATCCAAGGCGTGACCTGTCTGCATGGGACCGACGGTTTACGTACCGCTTTGTCTCAGGCCGAAATCGTCGTACTGCTGTTGCCAGACACGCCTGCTACGGAAAACACTCTGAACGCCGAGACATTGGCACTGATGCCGACAGGAACAAAGATCATCAATCCCGGACGCGGCCCTTTGATCGATGACGGCGCCCTGTTGGATGCGCTGAACACCGGGCAAGTCGGACACGCCACGCTGGATGTGTTTCGGGTCGAACCGCTGCCACTCGAACACCCTTATTGGGAACATCCAAACGTCACCGTCACCCCGCACATCGCGTCCGAGACCCGGCCGGTTACGGCGGCACAGGTGATCTGCGAAAATATCCAGCGCGGCGAAGCTGGTGAGCCCTTCGTGCATCTGGTGGACCGCCAGTTGGGATACTGACGGCCAGATCCAGTTAGGCTGCGATCAACCCGCGCCCTTTTAACAAAGCCTCGACACCCGGCAATCGGCCACGGAAGGCCAGATACAGATCTTCGGCCTCGCGCGATCCGCCGGTGGAGAGGATATTCTCCTCCAGCGCCTTGGCGCGTTCGGGGTCAAAGGCCCCTCCGGCCTCTTCGAAGGCTGCGAAGGCGTCGGCATCCATGACCTCTGACCACATGTAGCTGTAGTAGCCCGCGCTGTACCCGTCGCCCGCAAAGACATGGGCGAAATGCGGGGTGGCGTGGCGCATCCCGATGGCCTTTGGCATGCCGATTTCTGCCAATACCTCGGCCTGTTTTGACATCGGATCAGCAGGGGCCGAACCTTCATGAAAGGCCAGATCAACCAAGGCCGAGGCCACATATTCGACCGTCTGGAACCCCTGATCGAAATTGGCTGCCTTCAGCACCTTCTCCAACATCGCCTGAGGCATCGGCCCACCCGTCTCGGCATGAGTTGCGTATTCCGCCAGTACCTCGGGCACTTCCAGCCAATGTTCGTACAACTGGCTGGGCAGTTCGACAAAATCCCGCGCGACGGATGTGCCCGAGATGCTTTCATAGGTCACGTTCGACAGCATCTGATGCAGCGCATGGCCGAACTCGTGGAACAGGGTCCGGGCGTCATCATAGGACAGCAGCGCTGGATCGCCCTTGGCGAAGTTGCACACGTTGACTACGACGGGGGTCTGTTCTTCGGGGAACTTCGCCTGCGCCCGCATGGCGCTGCACCACGCGCCCGACCGTTTCGAACCACGCGCAAAGTAATCCCCGATGAAAACCGCCACGTGACGCCCATTCCGCGTCACTTCCCAGGCCCGGCAATCGGGGTGATAGAGGGCTACGTCGAGCGGAGCGAACTCCAACCCGAACAGACGGTTGGCACAGGCAAACGACGCCTCGATCATCCGGTCCAGCTGCAGGTACGGTTTCAGCGCCGCCTCATCCAGATCATGCTCGGCCTTGCGGCGCTTCTCGGCATAGTAGCGCCAGTCCCAGGCTTCCAGCGGGCCATTGACGCCATCCTCTTGCATCATAGCCGTCAGGATATCGGCATCCGCATCGGCGCGGGCTTTGGCGGGTTCCCAAACCTGCATCAACAGATCGCGCACGCGGTCTGGCGAGCGGGCCATCTCGGTTTCCAGTTTGAACTCCGCAAAGCTGTCATAGCCCAGCAACTTGGCGCGTTCTTCCCGCAGGGTCAGGATTTCGGCTGCAATCTCGCGGTTGTCCGTCTCGTTCCCATTCGCCCCCCGCGCAGACCATGCGTGATAGGCTTTTGCCCGAAGATCGCGACGGGATGAGAATTGCAGGAACGGCACGATCAGTGAGCGGGACAGGGTCACAGCCGGCCCGTTCGCACCCTTCTCCTCACCCGCGGCGCGCGCCGCAGCGATCACGAAATCGGGCAGACCGTCCAGATCATCCTCGGCCAGTTCCATGAACCAGTCACGCTCATCCGCCAGCAGATTCTGGGTGAACGAAGTGCCCAGCGAAGCAAGGCGAGACTTGATCTCTTGCATCCGGGCATCGGCTTCACCCTCCAGCGCCGCACCGGCGCGGACCAAGCCGCGATGAGTCAGCATCAGAACGCGGGCTTGTTCGTCATTCAGGTCCAGATCATCGCGCCGCTGCCAAAGATCAGCCACCCGGCGGAACAAATCCTTGTTCGATGAAATGCCCGAGAAATGCGCCGATAGCTTCGGTGAAAACTCCCGCTGCAATTCCTCGCGTTTCGGGTTGCTATCAGCGCCCGCCACCGTGAAAAACACCGACAAGACCTTGTCCAACTGCTCACCCGCCGCTTCAAGCGCTTCGATTGTGTTGGCAAAGGTGGGCACGTCTGGGTTGACAGAGATCGCATCGATTTGAGCGTTATGCGCCGCCATCGCCTCGTCCAACGCCGGGGCGAAGTCTTCATCTGAAATCGCGGCAAACGGGGCGATCTCAAAGGGCGTGGTCCAGTCGGACAAGATCGGGTTGGTCATGCAGGTCTCCTTTGCCCTTCAAGCTATGTAGAGGGTCAGCAATGGTCCAGAGGGGGAGTGAAATTTGACGTCGAAACTAGGCCCCAACCTGCCCGCAAATCGGGCAATCGGCGCGTTTCGACAGGGTGATCTTGCGGCTTTCCCCATAAAGCGCATCATAGATCAACATCTCACCGCGCAAGGCGGCACCGGCACCTGTGATCACCTTGATCGCCTCGACCGCCATCATCGACCCGACCACGCCGGGCAGCGGCCCGATCACTCCAGCCTCGGCACAGGATGGGGCGAGCCCGGCGGCAGGCGCTTCTGGGAAGATGCACTGGTAGCACGGGCCTGCGGTTGCAGGATCAAAGATGCTCAATTGCCCTTCCCATTGCGATAGAGCGCCGGAAATCAGCGGTTTGCCCAGTGCGACAGCCGTTCTGTTGGCCAGATAGCGGGTATCGAAGTTGTCCGTTCCGTCTAGGATCAGATCGAAATCAGCGAACAGATCAGCCGCGACCTCTGCGGTCAGGCGGCGGTTATATGGCAGTACCGTTACGTTGGGGTTCTGCGCTTCCATCGCCTGCTGTGCGGAAAAAACCTTGGGCATTCCGATATCGGCATCGCGGTGAATGACCTGTCGTTGCAAGTTGGCGTTCTCGACTACATCGTCGTCGATCACCCCAATGGTCCCCACACCCGCAGCCGCCAGATATTGCAGGGCCGGCGCACCCAGACCACCTGCGCCAATCACCAGCACGCGCGCCTGTTTCATCTTCTTCTGACCCGGTCCGCCCAATTCGCGCAATACGATGTGGCGGGCATAGCGGTCGAGTTCTGTTTCCGAAAACCGATCCGGGCGCACCTGATGGTCTTGTTCAGACGCGGATGTGGCGCGGCTGCGCAGGGCCTTGAGAATCTTGCCATAGCCCAGAACCAACCCGACGCACCCCGCCAGGATCAGCCACATCGCGGCGGACCCGCCTGTCGCCTCGCGCAGAGGGTTACCATCCGGCAGAACCAGCTGCGCCAAGATGACACCCGTCAGCAAAACGCCCACTGAAACCATGCGCGCACTACGGGATACGCCCGCGACATAGCCGACGCCCCAAAGCCCCGCGGCAAGCAGCAGAACCAGCAGCATCAGCCGCGCCCGGTGGACCCGAACCCGCCTGATCCGCGTTCGGTTTCGCTGAGTTCATCTACAAACTGGAAATCTGCCTGTACTACCGGGGCAACGACCAGTTGCGCAATGCGTTCGCCATGCGCAACTTCGAAACTCTCATGCCCCGCGTTCATCAGGATCACACCCAATGGCCCGCGATAGTCGCTGTCGATTGTACCTGGCGTGTTTGGCAGGGTAATACCGTGTTTCAACGCAAGCCCGGAACGCGGCCTGACCTGCACTTCATACCCTGCAGGAATCTCAATCCGCAGCCCCGTCGGGATCAGCGCACGCTGTCCCGGATCCAGAGTGATTGAGATGCCATCCGGCAGGTTTGCTCGCACGTCTGCCCCAGCCGCTCCGCTTGTCTCATAGGACGGCAACGCAACCGAGGCATCTGCACCAGCCTCGCGGATCACACGGATTGCAACCATCATTGTACCTCTTTGTTCAAGGCTGGGGGCATCAGTTGCTCAAAGCCTCAGCAATCTTTTGCGCCAGCCGCGCCGCAACGGCGTCCTTGCCCATGCGCGGCCATTCTTCGGTACCAGCATCCGAAATCAGCAGAACTGCATTCTCTGTGCCGCCCATAATGCCGGTCTGGGGGCTGACATCATTGGCAACGATCCAGTCGCACCCCTTGCGCTGGCGCTTTGCCGTTGCATGTTCAAGAACGTCGTTGGTTTCTGCGGCAAAGCCAACAACTAACATCGGACGTCCGTGCTCCATGTATGAGACACGTTTCAAGATGTCCGGATTTTCGGAAAACTCCAGCGCGGGCAAGCCATCCTGCGTTTTCTTCAGCTTCCTATCTGATGCACTGGCCACTCGCCAATCCGCCACAGCCGCCGTAAATACACCCACATCCACGGGCAGGGCCGCATCCACCGCGTCTGACATCTGCTGAGCTGTTTCAACGCGCACAACCTGCACGCCTTCGGGGGGCGGCACATCTGCCGGCCCGGTAACAAATGTCACATCTGCGCCCAAGGCCGCCAAAGCCCGTGCCACCGCCGTACCCTGCGCGCCCGAAGATCGGTTGGCGATGTAACGCACGGGATCGATCGGTTCATGTGTCGGGCCTGATGTCACAAGGATACGTTTTCCTCGCAGCGGACCATCTGCCATCTGCGCTTCGATAGCGGCAACAATCTCCAACGGTTCAGACATTCTACCAGGGCCGTATTCGCCACAGGCCATATCGCCTTCGTTTGGCCCGATAAAACGCACGCCATCGGCCTGCAATTGCGCAAGATTGCGTTGCGTCGCCGGGTGATCCCACATCCGCACATTCATGGCGGGCGCGCATAACACGGGCGTATCCGTGGCCATTAACAGGGTCGAGGCCAGATCGTTCGCCAACCCCGCCGCCATCTTGCCCATCAGATCCGCCGTCGCCGGGGCGACCACAATCAAATCGGCAGAACGCGACAGCTGGATATGGCCCATCTCTGCCTCATCCGTCAGATCAAACAGGTCGCGATAGCATTTCTCGCCCGCCAGTGCGGACACGGACAAAGGTGTGACAAATTCTTCGGCAGCGCGGGTCAGAACCGGGGTCACGGCCACGCCACGCTCTTTCAGGCGGCGGATCAGGTCCAGCGACTTGTAGGCCGCGATCCCTCCTCCGATGATCAGCAGGATACGTTTGGAAGCCAGCATGTTCAGCCTTTCCCGTTCTGGTCGGCGCTGACATTAGGCAAGGCCACGGCGTAGTACCAGCGGTTAATTCTGCACCTCAAAGGCTTGGCAGGGGTCTTCGCGATCTACTTCAGGGCTATCGATGACCACATCAAAGGTGCCTTCGATCTGCCCGCCTTCGGATTGGCCAAGCACAAAGACCTTCAATCCGGGACGTAGGCGAGACAGGAAGGTGGGGATACCGCGATCCTTACGCGCATGACCGTTGCCAGTGATCACGGCCACGGGCCCACCGGTATCGTCCATCGCTTGCAATATCGACCGCGTCAGCACCGCATCACGCAGGCGTTGTATCGCAACCATCTGCGGCAGCACGTGCTGAGGCAGTGCATTGCAATGCGCCACAAGTTGATCCGCCTCACGCGCCGCTTGTTCCTGCGCAGGCAGCGGCACTGTTAGACCGTATCGTGCCGCATCTGCGCCAAGTGCGGTTGCCGCGCCGCGCTCCATAGCAGCACGTGCTGCGGCGCGCGGCACCATCGCACCATAAACCGGCGCGTCTGTGGCCTGGAAGATAGGATAATACATGCTGAGCGGCGGCCAGCCCGTTTCTGCCCAGCGCAGAATACGACCCAGCTCTTCCGGGTTCGAGGCCGCCGTCTGCGCCAAACGTTGTGCGCCCTCTTCGGTGACCATTTCCCAAACGACTGCGGACGGGGCGATCACCTCAATCGCCTCGGTCTGAACCTTGTGATGGTCCGGATTGTCGTGAATCTCGCCCAATATCACGACATCCGCTGCCTGCATCGCAGCAATCACGTCGTCGGGAATAAGTTGAGCGGCCCATCCCGGGCGCGCCGGGATTGCCGTAACTATTAGAGCAAAAAGAAGAATCGCAAGCCGTGTCATGCGATGAAGTGTTGCACCTCACGCGATTGGGCTTCAAGGTTCTTACGCATCTTCGTGAAGGCGGCAGCCTCAAGCTGGCGCACGCGTTCCTTTGATAGACCAAGCTCGTCACCCAAGCTTTCAAGGGTTCGTGCCGGTTCCCGAAGCTTGCGTTCACGCACGATGAACCTTTCCCGATCATTCAGCGACTTCATCGCAGTCAGCAACCATTCGCGCAATTGCTCGGTATCATGGCTGTGTTCTACCGCTTCGGCGGCCTGCTCTCGATCATCTTCCAGCGCGTCAATCCACTCGCGTCCGTCCTCATCGGCGGATTGCACCGCATTCAGCGAGAAATCAGACCCGGACAGGCGACCTTCCATCATCTCGACATCGCGCAGCGGCACACCAATCTCGGTGGCGATCATCTGGTGCAATTGATGGCGGTCCAACTCAAGGCCCTCGGTTGCGGCCTCACGCTCCAGCCGCGCCTGAACACGGCGCATATTGAAAAACAAGGATTTCTGAGACGAGGTCGAGCCGGTGCGCACCATCGACCAGTTGCGCATCACATAGTCCTGAATGCTGGCCTTGATCCACCAAACCGCATAGGTGGAAAATCGCACGCCCCGGTCGGGGTCGAACTTGTCGGCGGCTTTCATCAGGCCCAGCCCGGCCTCTTGGATCAGATCGTTCATCGGCGCGCCATAGCGCTTGAATTTGGCTGCCATCGAAATAGCTAACCGCATATAGGCGGTGATCAGACGGTGCAGGGCTTGTTCATCGCGTTCGTCTCGCCACGCATAAGCCAGCTTCAGCTCTGTCTCTGCATCCAGCAACTCGGCCTTCATCGCTCGCCGGGACATCGAAAAGTCGGTCGCGTTGTCAAGTGCCATGAAACTCTCCCTATTTCATATTCGATGGCCGGGCTTGCCTTGCCGACCTATGGTCGATACGCAGAACCCAACAGACCGGATCACTTGAAAGGTAAGAATTGTGCTTCCCGATTTAACCTTTGTTCTAGGTGGGGCTGCATCGGGCAAGTCTGCGTTTGCCGAACAACTGGTTGTATCGTCGGGCAAAAGCCGTGTTTACCTGGCCACTTCACAAGTGTTTGATGATGAGATGCGCGCGAAGGTTGATCACCATATCGCGCAGCGCGGGCCGGATTGGCATACGATTGAGGCGCCACTGGATCTGGCGCCCGTTCTGGCTGATCTTAGCACCGAACAGATTTGCCTGATCGATTGCGCCACCATGTGGCTGACCAATCACCTGTTGGCAGAAAGTGATCTGCATATCGCGCAGACCGCCCTGTTACAGGCCCTGAATAGCTGCCCGGCCCAAATCGTCATCGTATCGAACGAGGTGGGGCACGGAATCGTCCCCGAAAACGCTTTGGCCCGCCGGTTTCGTGAGGCACAGGGCCGATTGAACATCGCCTTGGCGGCACGGGCAGAGTTGGTGGTTCAAGTGACAGCAGGTCTGCCGACAGTTCTGAAAGGCGCACTGGCGTGACGCGGTTGCATCTGGTCCGGCACGGCCCAACCCATGCCAAAACCATGGTCGGGTGGTCCGATCTTCCCGCTGATCTCAGCGACACTGCCGCGCTGAAGCGGCTGCATGACTACCTACCTCATGACGCCGTCGTTGTCTCATCAGACCTATCGCGCGCCGTTGATACCGCATCCGCTATTCAAGGCGCACGCACACGCTTGCCGCATCATCGTGATTTGCGAGAGATCAATTTCGGAGCATGGGAACTGCGTGGTTTCAAGGAGATCGAGGCAGAAGACGCCGAACTGGCCTTTGCCTATTGGGACAATCCCGGTGACGTGCGCCCACCAGACGGGGAAAGCTGGAACCAGGTGCGCGCGCGCGTCGATCGCGCCGTTGACGCCCTCATCGCGGATCATCATGGCCGCGATATTGTGATCGTCGCCCATTTCGGGGTGATCCTGACGCAGGTTCAGCGGGCACTTGATCTGGACGGACAAGAGACCTTTGCCCATCGTATCGACAACCTGTCGGTCACCCAAGTGACCTTTGAGGGAACGGGCTGGTCCGCAGGGGCGATCAATCACCGTCCGTGATCCTACTGCGCACAAATCACTGATTTACCAATTGCCAACCCGTCGCCATCGTGGGCCCATGACCTATGATCTCTTTATCGGTGACAGGCTGTTTTCCAGCTGGTCCTTGCGCGGTTGGCTGATGCTAGAAAAGTTTGGCCTGCCCTATCGAAACCATATGATCGGGCTGTATTCCGGCACGATGGCGCAGGATATGCAAACCCTCGCACCCGCGCGGCTAGTGCCTGCCTTGCGCATGCCCGACGGAACGGTCGTGGGTGAAAGCCTGGCGATGGCCGAGACGCTCGCTGAATGCCATCCCGATGCCGGGCTTTGGCCAAAAGATGCGGCAGCACGGGCAACGGCCCGTTGGCTCTGCGCCGAGATGACCGCCGGCTTCAGCGCCTTGCGCGAAGATTGCCCCATGCAGTTGAAACACGCCTGGCAAGACTTCAACCCATCACAGGATACGCTGGCCGATCTGGCGCGTGTTGAAACGCTGTGGGCCCATGCCCGCCAGATATCCGGGGCTACAGATGGCCCGTTGTTCGGAGCCTATTCGCTTGCGGATGTGTTTTACACCCCGGTCGCAGCAAGGATTGTGGGCTATGGTCTGCCGGTGTCTGGTGCCAATCGCGACTATTGCCATTTTCTACTTGGGGAAAAATCGGTACGGCAATGGCGAGCCATGGGACTGACGGTTGAGTATGATCCATTTCCCTACAATCATGGCTCCGTTTCTTCACCCTGGCCAATTGGTGGTGTTTCAACTGCCAAAACTGTCGAAACCGGCCCTTCCTTGAATGCGCGCTGCCCGTATTCCGAGGAACCAGTGACGAATTTTCTGGAGCTCGATGGGCAATGCTGGGGTTTCTGCAACGCATTCTGCCGCGACAAAACTGCCGCAGACCCCGAGGCCTGGCCAAAATTCATCGCCATGCAAGACGCCGTTAACGATTCCTAAACCGCAACCATGGCAGCAACGTCCTGTTAACCAAGAACAGGATTGCCATGGTCGCCCGCGCCCATACTGTTGCGTTTCAAGGGGTTGATGCCCGCCCGGTTGAGGTGCAATGCGCCGTTTCGCCCGGACTGCCTGCATTTTCCATCGTGGGCCTGCCCGACAAGGCCGTCTCAGAAGCCCGCGACCGGGTGCGTAGCGCGCTAAGCGCCATGGCCATCGCGCTGCCTTCGAAACGGATCACCATCAACCTGTCCCCAGCTGATCTGCCGAAAGAAGGCAGCCATTTCGACCTACCCATCGCGGTTGCATTGCTGTCAGCGCTTGAGATTATCCCTGCCGACGCGGCAGAAGGAACGGTCGCTTTGGGTGAATTGTCGCTGGATGGGTCACTGGTTCCTGTTGTCGGGGCCCTGCCTGCCGCGATGACCGCCGCGTCCGAAGATCGCGCCTTGCTGTGCCCCCGCGCCTCCAGCGCCGAGGCGGCTTGGGTCGATGCAACCCAGGTGATCGGGGCTGGTTCATTGGGCGATGTTGTGCGCCACTTTTCGGGCCAGACGCCACTTGCTGCCGCAAAACCGGGCGAGGTGACCCTTGCAACCAGCCCACGTGATCTGCGCGATGTAAAGGGTCAGGAACGGGCCAAGCGCGCGTTGGAGATTGCGGCCGCCGGGCGGCACCATCTGATCATGATCGGCACGCCCGGATCGGGGAAGTCTATGCTAGCGGCCCGCCTGCCCGGGATTCTGCCCCCTTTGACCCCAGTCGAGGCTTTGGAAACGTCAATGATCCAATCTCTCTGCGGTTTATTGGACGAAGGCGGGATCAGCCGCGCCAGGCCTTTTCGGGAACCACATCACACGGCTTCAATGGCGGCGATTGTCGGCGGCGGTAAAGGCGCGAAGCCAGGTGAGATTTCCCTGGCCCATAATGGCGTGCTGTTCATGGATGAGTTCCCCGAATTCCCCCGTGCAGTGCTGGAGACCCTGCGCCAGCCGATTGAAACCGGCGAAGTCATGGTCGCCCGCGCCAATGCCCATATAAAATATCCCTGCCGCTTTATGCTGATCGCAGCAGCAAACCCTTGCAAATGCGGGTACTTGACCGACCCGTCCCGCGCCTGCTCGCGTGCACCCGGTTGCGGTGAGGACTACTTAAACCGCATTTCCGGCCCGCTGATGGACAGGTTTGACCTGCGGATCGAGGTGCCTCCGGTCGCGTTCACCGATCTCGATCTGCCGCCCTCGGGCGACAGTTCAGCCACCGTCGCCGCGCGCGTCGAACAAGCACGGGCGGTGCAGGCCGCCCGGTTCGAGGGCCACAATTCGGTACGTCAGAACGCCGACGTAGAAGGCAAGCTGTTGGAAGAAGTTGCGGCGCCCGATGCCGAAGGGAAAGAGCTGTTGCTTAAGGCCGCCGACCGCTTTGGCCTGTCAGCCCGCGCGTTTCACCGCATTCTTAGGGTCGCGCGCACCATCGCAGACCTTGAAGGTGCTCCCAATATTCGACGCCCTCACGTGGCCGAAGCGCTGAGCTTTCGCATCAGCGCCAAGGTGATGGCTTAAACTTTGGCCTCAATCGCCTGCCAGATCTTTTCGGCAATGTTTTCGCCATTGAACCGCTCAAGCTCTTGTATCCCGGTCGGGGAAGTGACGTTGATCTCGGTCAGATAATCTCCGATCACGTCGATGCCGACAAAAATCTGACCCTTTTCTTTCAGAAGCGGGCCGATTGCAGCGCAGATTTCCAGATCACGTTCAGACAGTCCGATTTTCTCGGGCCGACCACCCACATGCATGTTCGATCTGGTCTCACCTTCGGCCGGAACACGGTTGATGGCGCCGACGGCCTCTCCGTCCACAAGGATCACACGCTTGTCGCCATTTCTTACGTCAGGCAGGAATTTCTGCACAATCAACGGCTCAGGCGAAAAGCCGGTAAACAACTCATGCAGAGAGGTCAGGTTACGATCACCCGCATCCAAGCGGAACACGCCTGCGCCGCCATTGCCATAAAGCGGCTTCAAGATGATGTCCTGATGCTTTTCCTTGAACGCTTTGATGGTTTGCAAATCCCGCGCAATCGTGGTGGGCGGTGTCAATTCCGGGAAATCCAACACCAGCAGTTTTTCAGGATAATTGCGCACCCAAAACGGATCGTTCACCACCAGGGTCTGACCCTTGAGCCGGTCCAGCAGGTGTGTCGACGTGATATAGTGCATATCGAACGGAGGGTCCTGACGCAGCCAGACGACATCAAAATCGGCCAGATCAACTTCGCGCTCTGGCCCAAGTATCGCCGGGTCGCCGGGGACGCGCTGAACCGTCATATCCTGACCCCATGCCGTGATCCTGCCTTCTTGATAGGCCAATTGGTCCGGGCCGTAGAAGAACAGCTCATGACCCCTGGCCTGCGCCTCTTCCGCCAGGCGGAAAGAGCTGTCGGCATTGATGTCCACGTCCCCGATTGGGTCCATTTGAAAGGCGGTTTTCATGGCATGTCCCTCAACTTCATGCCAGATACATGGCCCAGCCGGCCAAGGGGTTCAATGGGGCTTAGGCCTGACCAAAGGCGTTTTCGATGATTTGAACAGCCCCCGAGTGATCAACCAGGGCGGCATCAAACCGGACATTTGTCAGTTGCCCGCCTGGTTCGTTTTCCAGAAACTGCGCGGCAGAGGCGCAAATTCGTTCCGTTTGCCGCCGCGTGATCCGGGCAGCGGCCCTGTCAAAACTGCTGCTTTTCTTCACTTCGATGAACACCAGCCCATCCGCATTACGTGCGATCAAATCAATCTCTCCACCTGCGCCGCGCCAGCGTCGATGCGCGATCGAGTATCCGCGGCGTTCATAGTCCATCGCCACCTGCAGTTCAGCGGCCTGACCTGAGTGATAAGAAACCGATCCCTGATCCGAGTGCTGCGCCATCTTAACCCTTTCCCAGTTTCAGAGCCTTTTGATAGATCGGGCGGCGCGGCAGTTCGTACATTTGCGACACCAGATCCGCCGCATCCCGTACCGAATGGGTTTGCAAGGCCTGTATCAATGCCTCTTCTACGTCAGACTCGTTAACGGTTTGCGAATGGCTTCGATCCACCAGTAGAACAACTTCACCTTTGACGGATTGGCCCTCATAGGCTTCCGAAAGCTCGCCCAAGCTGCCGCGCCGCACCTCTTCGAACTTTTTCGTCAATTCGCGGCAAAGCGCGGCTTGGCGGTCCGGTCCCAGAACGTCTGCCAGATCAGACAGACACGCCGCCACACGCTTTGGCGATTCGTAAAAAACAAGCGTGCCTGGGATATCACGCAGCGATTCGATGCGGCTGCGGCGCGCGCCAGACGCATTTGGCAAAAATCCCGCAAAAAAGAAGGCATCCGTAGGCAATCCGGCCAGCGTGAGCGCGGTTAAAACCGCCGACGGGCCGGGCGCGCAGGTCACGGTATAGCCGGCTTCGGATGCCTGCCGCCCCAGATCATAGCCGGGGTCCGCAATCAGTGGCATTCCAGCCTCGGACGCATAGGCCACTGAAAGCCCTCGTTCCAGCGCATCCATGATCTTGCCGCGCGCTCCTGCACCGCTGTGATCGTGATAGGCCTGAATACGCCGCCCCTCCAGTGGAACGCCATGAATCTCCATCAGTCTGCGCAGACTGCGGGTGTCTTCGGCTGCGATCATGTCGGCAGAGGCCAAGACGTCCAAAGCCCTGAGCGTAATGTCGCGCGCGGTTCCGACGGGTGTGGCAACAAAATACAGGCCCGCAGCCAATCTGGTCTTTTGGAAATTCAAAGCTGGACCCTCACCGCGTGACGTCTATTATCTCGGATCGACAGAACAGCGGCGTCGCGCGCTGCCGGATCAGGGAGTTTTCTTTTAGATGTTTACTGTTTGCAAGCCCGTAAGCAAACTGGCGAAAGCCGCAGCCGCGCTGGCCACCGCAGCATTTCTGGCGGCCTGTGAGCCCGGCGGCCTTGGCGGAGGTCCATCAATCGATACATCCGATCCCGTTCCCGTCGCCCTATTGGTGCCGCGCGGTTCAGGTCAGGCCGGTGACGCCGCATTGGCACAAAGCCTCGAAAATGCCGCTCGGCTTGCCATGTCTGATCTGCCCAACGTGAAAGTCGACCTTCGGGTCTATGACACGGCCGGAAATGCGAGCACCGCATCGACAGTCGCGCAACAGGCTGTGGCAGATGGTGCAAAGATCATTATTGGCCCGGTTTACGCGCAGGCCGCAAATGCCGCTGGCTTGGCCGTGTTGAACAAAAACGTCAATGTCCTGTCTTTCTCGAACAATACCAGCATCGCCGGAGGCAATGTCTTTGTTCTGGGACCCACCTTCCAGAACACAGCGAACCGGCTGGTGAACTATTCGGCCGCTCAAGGCAAAACCGGAACCGTGATCGTCTACAGCAACGACGCAGCCGGCCAGTTGGGGCAATCTGCAATTGCCTCTGCCTTAGGCAGCAGCCCGGTCAACAATGCGGGCACCGTTTCCTATGACCGCTCGCAACAAGGGGTGATTACCGCGGTGCCGACCATCAAGGCGACCGTCGATTCTTCCGGAGCGGACTCGGTCTTCTTGACAGCGACAACAGCCGGGGCGTTGCCTTTGCTGACACAGCTTTTGCCCGAAGCGGGCGTGTCCCCTGCTAAAACGCAGTTCATCGGCCTGACGCGTTGGGATATCCCGCCTCAAACACTTGAACTTCCAGGGGTTCAGGGGGGCTGGTTTGCCCTGCCCGACCCATCCAAGGCGCAATCCTATCGTCAGCGCTATAACGCGACCTATGGCGAAGCACCGCATCCGATCAGCGGCCTGGCCTATGACGGGATCGCCGCGATTGGCGCGCTGGTTGCACAAGGCAAATCCAATGCACTGACCGGAGCAGCCCTGACCCAGAGCGCCGGATTCCAGGGCGTGGGTGGCATTTTCCGCCTGCGTCCGAACGGCACCAATGAACGCGGTCTGGCCGTGGCCACGATCCAGAACAAACAGGTGGTTGTGATTGACCCTGCCCCACAAAGCTTCGCTGGCGCCGGTTTCTGACCGCCCCGGCCTGATCACAGCGCCTGATGCTGAACTGATCTGCCCCGCCAACGACATTTTCGACAGCGCCAATGTCACGGAACACTTGGCTGCTGCTTTTGAGACCTGCGCGGACAATACCGCCATGCGGGCAGAAACGGTGCGTATCCTGCGGGAGGCTCAAAAAGCAGGGCGCAAAGCGATTGCCGATGCCTTTGCAACGCGCCCATTTGAGGCGCGCCCCTTGACGCGTTCGTATACCTACCTAACCGATCAGTTGGTGGGCACAGCAATGCGCGTGTCCAGCGAACGGCTGCACCCGCTTGCCACACCCACGCAAGGCGAGCGGATCGCCGTTCTGGCGGTTGGTGGCTATGGGCGGGGCGAAATGGCACCCGCATCCGACGTGGATCTGCTGTTCCTGACGCCCTACAAGATCACCGCCTGGGCCGAGAGCGTGATCGAATCCATGCTCTATATCCTGTGGGACCTGCGGTTAAAGGTCGGGAACTCCTCTCGCACGATCAAAGACTGCCTGCGCCTCGGGACTGAGGACTTCACCATCCGCACAGCTATGCTGGAGCAACGCTATCTGGCGGGTGACAAGGCGCTGGCGGATGAGTTGGACAAACGGCTTAAATCTGAGCTGTTCAAAGGAACCGAGCGCGAGTTTATCGAAGCCAAGCTGCAAGAACGCGACGCCCGGCACCTGAAGCAGGGCCAGCGCTATATGGTCGAGCCCAATGTGAAAGAGGGCAAAGGCGGATTGCGCGACCTGCAATCGCTGTATTGGATCGCCAAATATATCTACGGTGTCCAGGACGTGGCCGAACTGGTGCCTTTGGGGTTGTTCACACCCGAGGAGTTCCAAACATTTGTCGAGGCCGAGGATTTCCTGTGGGCCGTTCGATCTCATCTGCATCTGGTGACCGGCCGGGCAACGGAACAGCTGACCTTTGACCTGCAAGTCGAAGTGGCCGAGCGCTTGGGATACAAAGACCGTGCCGGGCGACGCGCGGTTGAAGTTTTCATGCAGAGGTATTTCCGCGAAGCGACCCGCGTGGGTGAACTGACGCGAATCTTCCTGACCAAGCTGGAAGCGGCGCATGTGAAAGGTGCCCCGCTGCTGGAACGGATTTTCCGTCGACGCCCACGGGTCAAAGACGGTTACAAGGTTGTGCATGGGCGGCTGGACATTGCCGACCCAAATGCGTTTCTGTCTGACAAGGTCAACTTACTGCGCCTGTTTGAAGAAGGGCTGCGGACTGGTATGTTGATCCATCCCGACGCTATGCGCCTTGCCACCGCGAATTTGCACTTGATCGACGAAGACATGCGCAACGATAAAGAAGCGCAGCGCATCTTCCTGGACCTGATGCTCAAACACGGCAACCCCGAACGCGCCCTAAGGCGCATGAACGAACTTGGCGTGCTATCGGCCTTTCTGCCCGAGTTCGAGCCCATCGTGGCGATGATGCAATTCAATATGTATCACAGCTACACGGTGGACGAGCATACCATCCAGTGCATTACGAACCTGGCTCAGATTGAACGTGGCGAATTGGTTGAAGCTTTGCCATTGGCCTCATCGATTTTGGAAGGCGGCGTCAATCGCAAGGTTCTGTATGTGGCGCTGTTGCTGCATGATATTGCCAAAGGGCGACCCGAAGATCATTCGATCCTTGGGGCGCAAATCGCCCGCAAAGTGGCCCCTCGTCTTGGGTTGAACAAGACCGAATGCGAAACCGTCGAATGGCTTGTGCGGTATCACCTGCTGATGTCAGACATGGCACAAAAACGAGACGTCTCGGACCCGCGCACGGTGCGCGACTTTGCCAAGGCGGTGCAGACGGTCAAGCGGCTGGACCTGCTGACTGTGCTGACGGTGTGTGACATTCGCGGCGTCGGGCCAACCACCTGGAACAACTGGAAAGCCACTCTGCTGCGTGCGCTGCATGCTGAAACCAAACGCGCACTGGACACCGGACTGGAGGTCCTGAACCGCGCCAATCGTGGAGCCGAGGCGAAAAAGGCATTGCGGGCCAAACTGGCCGACTGGACCAAGACAGACCTCAAGACAGAAACCGGTCGTCACTATGCGCCTTACTGGCAGGGTCTGCCTCTGTCGGCTCATGTCGAATTTGCCGAGATGTTGCGCGCGCTGGAGATCAGTGGGGATCCAGGGGCAATGGAAATCCGCCTGCACCCAGACGAGGACCGCGATGCCACCCGTGCCTGTTTTGCGATGGGCGATCACCCCGGCATTTTCGCACGGATCGCAGGTGCGCTGGCATTGGTCGGTGCCAATGTCGTGGACGCGCGCAGCTACACCACCAAGGACGGCTATGTCACCGATGCGTTCTGGATACAGGATGCCGAGGGTCACCCATTCGAAGCCTCGCGCCTGCCGCGCCTGACGCAGATGATCCAGAAGACGCTCAAAGGTGAGGTGGTCGCCGGTGAAGCACTGAAATCCCGCGACAAGATCAAGAAGCGCGAACGCGCCTTCAACGTGCCGACCCATATCACCTTCGACAATGAGGGGTCCGAAATTTACACGATCATCGAGGTAGATACCCGTGATCGGACAGGGCTTTTGTATGATCTGACCCGTACGCTTGCATCCTCGAACGTCTATATCGCCAATGCGGTGATCGCGACCTATGGCGAACAGGTTGTAGATGCTTTCTATGTGAAAGATATGTTTGGCCTGAAGTACCACTCGGAAAGCAAGCAACGCGGGCTTGAGGCAAAGCTGCGTAAAGCCATCACCGAAGGCGCCGAGCGCGCGGTCTCATGAAGAAAATCCGGTTGTTTTCGGGCCTGTTCACGGTTGGGTTCTGGACCCTGGCCAGCCGTATCCTCGGGTTTCTACGAGAGATTCTGCTGACCGCCTACATAGGTCCCGGACCGGTTATGGATGCCTTTGTCGCCGCGTTCCGCCTGCCCAATATGTTCCGCCGGTTCTTCGCCGAAGGCGCGTTCAATGCAGCTTTTGTGCCGATGTTTTCGAAACGGTTGGAAGGCGATGAAAACGCCGAAGGGTTCGCACAGGATGCCTTCAACCTGCTGGGTGCTGCCGTATTGGCGCTGGTTGGCCTGGCGATGGTGTTCATGCCCGGTCTTGTCTGGCTGACGGCCGAAGGGTTTTATGGCGATGAACGGTTCGATCTGGCCGTCGATTATGGTTATGTCGTCTTCCCCTACATCCTGTTTATGTCCCTTGCGGCGTTGTTTTCTGGCGTTCTCAATGCAACCGGACGCTTTGCCGCCGCCGCTGCCGCCCCCGTTTTGCTGAACATTTTTGCGTGCACGGCCCTGATTTTCGGCGCGCTGTCCGGGGGTGAGATCATTCGCTGGCTGATCGCAGTGATCCCGATCGCCGGCATCGCGCAATTGGCGCTGGTCTGGGTGGCGACGGAACGAGCCGGCATCCGCATTCGCCCCGGCGTGCCCCGGCTCAGCCCCGAGATGCGCAACATGGTTCGCATCGCCATACCGGCGGCTTTGGCCATGGGTGTCACACAAGTCAATCTGGTGGTTGGACAACTGGTTGCTTCGAAAACCGAGAAAGCTGTCAGTTGGCTTTTTGCGGCGGATCGGCTGTATCAACTTCCCTTGGGCGTTGTTGGAATTGCTATCGGTATCGTCCTGCTGCCTGATCTGTCCCGCCGCCTGCGCGCGGATGACAAGGATGGCGCGCGCAACGCCTTTTCCCGCGCTGGGGAGTTCATGCTGCTGCTCACGCTGCCCTCAACCATCGCTTTTCTGATCATCCCGATCCCTCTGGTCTCGGTCCTGTTCGAACGGGGCCAATTCAGCCCCGAGGATACCGCCGCTACTGCGCTGGCCGTTGCCGTCTATGGCGTCGGGCTTCCGGCGTTTATGCTGCAGAAACTTCTGCAACCCCTTTTCTTTGCGCGCGAGGATACGCGGTCGCCCTTCCGCTATGCTGCCGTCGCCATGGTCATCAATGCGGCTTTGGCCTTCGGGCTATATCCGCTGGTCGGATGGATTGCGCCAGCGATTGCCGCATCCGCCGCTGGATGGGCCATGGTCGCTTTACTGGCCATTGGCGCCCGCCGCATGGGGGATGAGGCGCGGTTCGATGATCGGTTCAAACAGCGGGCCTGGCGGATTGTTGCGGCCTCGGTTGGAATGGGTGTCGTGTTGTTTGTTGCCATCCAGTTGTTTGGTTGGGCCTTCGCGTTGGCAGGCTGGCGTTATCTTGCCCTATTGGCTCTGATCAGCGTCGCAGCCGTAACGTATTTTGTGCTTGGATATCTGTTGGGGGCTTTCAAGCTGGCCGAGTTCAAACGCGCCTTGCGCCGGTCCTGATCAATCCCGCCGAATGCGGCCTCTGATCCGGGCCCAACCACCCGGTGCCAGAAAGAACGATAATCCGAACCCGGTGGCAAATCCGGCCAGATCGGCGATCCAATCCGGCGCACCGCCAAAGATCAATCGAAACAGAAACTGAATTCCCATCAGCACCGCAATCAATTGAAACGCCCTTGCCTGGTTCTCGCCCACCAAAGACAGCTTGCGCCACAAAAGCCATGTGAACGCGCCGATCAAGCCGTAGACTGGTGGAAACCCGCCAACCAGATACGCGCCAGGTGCCAGGATCAACGCATAAACCACAGCTGCGCCGACACCAGACAGCACAAAGATCAGCAACATCGCGACGCTGCCGAATACTTCGGCAACCATCTTGCCCATGGCTAGAACGAAGACGCAGACAAAGACGGATTGCGTGAAGTTGAACGAGACAAACGGATAGGTGACCAGACGCATAAGATAGTCGGTGCGCCACTGTCCTGTCTGCAACATCCGGTCAAACTGGCTGACAAAGAACGAATAACTGTCAATCGCCTGCGTGCGCCAGCCTATGGCCCCAGGCCCGCCGATCAGGCCGCGTTCGCCCAGAATAAAAGCCAGCTCGATCCCCATGATGAACAGAACCAGCGCCACGACGACAGGCGGCAGAGGGTTCACGGCGGGTGTATAATGCTCACTGCTCATCTGCCGGGCCTTTCGCGGCTGTTGACGTCCCTTACCCTCATGGGTAAGCGACGAGGGCTGACTTTTCCAGACGGGAGTTCCCTTCGATGACCCAGACCCAATTCACGCCGCGCGTGTTTTCCGGCGCGCAGCCTTCGGGCAATCTGCATCTTGGCAACTATCTCGGTGCACTTCGGAACTGGGTGCGGATGCAGAGTGACGAGTTTGAGACTATTTACTGCATGGTCGATCTGCATGCGATCACCGTCTGGCAGGACCCGGCCGAGCTGCGCCACGCGACCCGAGAGTTGTGCGCCGGGTACATCGCGTCTGGCCTGAACCCCGAAAAATCGATCCTGTTCAATCAAAGTCAGGTGCCGGAACATGCCCAACTTGGCTGGGTCTTCAACTGTGTCGCCCGGATGGGCTGGATGCAACGCATGACTCAGTGGAAAGACAAGGCGGGCAAGAACACGCAGAACGCCTCGCTGGGTTTGTTCGCGTATCCGTCGCTGATGGCGGCTGACATTCTGATTTACCACGCGACGCACGTACCGGTGGGGGATGATCAGAAACAGCATCTGGAGCTGACGCGCGACATCGCAATCAAGTTCAACAATGATTTTGGCGTGGATTTCTTTCCAATCACCGAGCCGGTGATCGAAGGGGCCGCCACACGTGTCATGAGCTTGCGGGACGGGTCCAAGAAGATGTCCAAATCCGACCCATCAGATATGAGCCGCATCAACATGACGGACGATGCTGACACCATTGCGAAGAAAATCCGCAAAGCCAAAACGGACCCGGACGCTCTGCCATCCGAAGCTGACGGTCTGGACGACCGGCCCGAGGCGCGTAATCTGGTCAATATCTACGCGGCCCTTTCGGATCAAAGCGTGGAACAGGTGCTGTCAGATGTGGGCGGCAAGCAATTCGGAGACTTCAAACCGATGCTGGCCGATCTTGCGGTCGAAAAGCTCTCGCCCATCTCGTCCGAGATGGCTCGATTGATGAATGATCAGTCCGAGATCGACCGCATCCTGGCCCGTGGTGCCGAACGCGCGCGAGAGATCACCGTGCCGATCCTGAGACAGACCTACGAGATCGTGGGAATGGTTGGCGCGTCGACGCGCTGATTGCACTGGACCTTCGCCTGACGCCCTCCTAGGTTTGCCCAAAGATTGGGAGGGCGTCATGGCAACGGGCAAAAACATCCGCACCTATTTCGAAGGGCAGTGGCATGATGGGGACGCGCCTATCATGCGCGCGGCAGATCATGGTGCATGGCTGGGATCCTCTGTCTTTGACGGGGCGCGCTATTTCAACGGCATGGCGCCAGACTTGCTGGCCCATTGCGCGCGCATCAACCGATCCGCCAAAGCGCTGATGCTAACCCCGACCGTAACTCCTGAACGCATGGTAGAATTGGTGCGTGAGGGGCTGCAAAGCTATGCCCCTGACAGCGCCGTGTACATTCGTCCGATGTATTGGGGCATCGATGGCGATCACACCGCAATCGTGCCGCAGCAGAACAGCACAGGATTTGCCATCTGCCTGGAGGAAATCCCGATGGCGCCCGAAACGGCCTCTGCCACGCTGACAACGACGCAGTTTCGGCGGCCAGTTCTGGAGTCTGCCGTGGTAAACGCCAAGGCCGGGTGTCTGTATCCCAACAATGCCCGCATGTTGGCCGAAGCGAAGGCCAAGGGTTTCTCAAACGCTCTGGTGGCGGATGCGATGGGCAATGTTGCCGAGACTGCAACCGCCAATATCTTCATGGCCAAAGATGGAGAGGTGTTCACCCCAATCCCGAACGGCACGTTTCTCGCCGGGATCACCCGCGCGCGCCATATCGCGAATTTGCGCGCGGATGGTGTCACGATCCATGAAACCATCCTGAGCTTTGATGATTTTCACGCAGCGGATGAGGTGTTCATGTCCGGGAACATGAACAAAGTGACGCCTGTGACTGCTCTGGACGATACGCAATATCAGATTGGCCCTATCGCGCGGCGCGCCCGTGCGCTTTATTGGGATTGGGCTGCAAGCGAAGGCTAACCGATCACCCGGTATTTGCCCGAGTTGCCAGCACGCATCTGGTCGGGCATGATCCCCGAAATGAATGAGGACCCCCATGCGCAAGTTTCTGGTCGTATTGGATGATAGCCGCGAATGCCTGAACGCGATGCGCTTTGCCGCCATGCGCGCCTCGCACACCGGTGGCGGTGTCACGATCCTGTCGGTGATCCCGCCGGATGAGTTCAACCATTGGATCGGCGTGGCCGAAGTGATGCGGGAAGAAGCGCGCGAGCGTATCCATGCGCATTATGAGGTGTTCGCCAAATGGATGCGCGACAAACAGGGCGTCGATCCTGAACTTGCGATCCGCGAGGGCGATCCCGTGCCTCAGATCATCGAACATGTCCAATCAGACCCTGAGATCGGGGTGCTGGTTCTGGGCGCAGGAACCGACAAGAAAGGTCCCGGCCCCCTGATCACCCAGTTAACCAAAAGCTCTGGCAGCTTGCCGATTCCGATCACGATAGTACCCGGCGATCTAAGCAAGGAAAAACTTGAGGAAATCACCTGATATGGTGGCAGGGGTCGAATTCTGGTTCGAATTCGCCTCGACCTATTCCTATCTCAGCGCCATGCGTATCGAACAGGCAGCCTCTGATCGCGGCGTAGTGGTCGATTGGCAGCCCTTTCTGCTGGGGCCAATCTTTGCGGAACAGGGGTGGACCACATCGCCGTTCAACCTCTACCCTGCCAAGGGCGCATATATGTGGCGTGATATGGAAAGGTTATGCTCCGCACGGGGCCTGCCATTTCAGAAACCCGACCCTTTTCCCCAGAATGGCCTGCGCGCGGCGCGGCTTGTTTTGGCAATCGACGACCCCGCTGATAAGGCCCGACTTGTATGTGCGGTCTACAATGCTGAGTTTGGAGATGGGCGCGATATCTCGAACGAAGCGACGCTTTTGGCCTGCTTGGACAAGGCCGGGTTATCGCCAGATTTGCTGCACCGAACCGCTGAGCCGGACATCAAATCCGCCTTGTTCCAGCAGACTGAACGCGCCAAGGAAAAGGGCATCTTTGGAGCCCCGAGTTTTTGCGTCGGCGACGAACTGTTCTGGGGTGACGACAGATTGAACGAGGCGTTGGACTACGCAACTCGAATTTAGAACCGTTCCAAATCTTGACTTCTACGAGCGCCACGCGCATATCAGAGGCATCTCAGATGGAGCTGCCCCATGTTCATTCAGACCGAATCCACCCCGAACCCGGCTACGTTGAAGTTTTTGCCCGGCCAGACGGTTCTGGAAGCGGGAACAGCGGATTTCCCAACTGCCGAAGCGGGTGAGAAATCCCCCTTGGCCAAGCGTATCTTTGGTGTCAGCGGTGTGACTGGCGTGTTTTTTGGCAATGACTTCGTCACGGTCACCAAATCTGACTCTGTGGAATGGGATCACATCAAACCCGCCATCCTTGGCGCGGTGATGGAGCATTTTCAGTCCGGCCAACCGGTCATGGGGGCTGACGCAACGGCGGCCTCGGGCCATGCGGAACACACCGGTGAGGATTCGGAAATCGTGGATCAGATCAAGGACCTGCTGGACAGCCGCGTCCGGCCTGCGGTTGCACAGGATGGGGGTGACATCACGTTCCACGGTTTTGACCGGGGCGTGGTTTATCTGCATATGCAAGGCGCCTGTGCGGGCTGCCCGTCTTCGACACTGACTCTGAAAATGGGCATCGAAAACCTGCTGCGCCACTATATTCCCGAAGTGACCGAGGTTCGCCCGGTTGCCGTCTGACCCAACAATATTGGCATTTGACACATCGGCCGCGCATTGCGCGGCCGCTTTGCTGCGGGATGGGCAAATCATTGTGTCAACCGCCGAGGCCATGTCGCGCGGACAGGCCGAACGGCTCATGCCGTTTCTGGAAGAGGTTTTGGAGCAAGCTGGCTGTATCTGGGCCGATCTTGACGCAATTGGGGTCGGTGTCGGACCGGGGAACTTCACCGGCATTCGAATCTCGGTCTCGGCAGCGCGGGGGCTAGCATTGGGGCTAGGTGTTCCGGCCGTCGGAGTTTCAGGCTTCGATGCCTTGGTCCAAATCGCACCAAGCGGTCAGATCGCGGCCATTCAGGCACCGCGCGAACAGGTCTATCTGCAGCAAGGCGACGGCCCAGCGCAACTGATGCCCAAAGTCGAGGCATGCACGCTTGGACAGCTGTTCTTTTGCTCCGATCCGGCAGCGCAGGCAGAGGCAATTGCCAAGGTTGCTGCGCGTCGCTGGAAAGACGTGTCAGACCTACCTGCCCCGCTGTATGTCCGGGCTGCTGATGCCGCGCCATCCAGCGATCAACCTCCGGTGCTCCTGGACGAATGACCCCACACGAGATGGCCCAAACGCATGCGGCTGCATTCACACAATCCCGCCCGTGGACAGCGGCAGAGTTTGCCGACCTGCTGGCAAACCCGTTTACGCACTGCGTTGGATCAAGTGATTCTTTCGCCCTGTTTCAGGTCATCGCAGATGAAGCGGAACTGCTGACGATTGCGACTCACCCCGCGTATCAGCGGCGGGGTCTTGGCCTGCAATGCATGGCGGACTGGCATGCTAAGGCCAAAACGCTTGGCGCAAAACGCGCCTTTCTAGACGTGGCCGCCGACAACCTGCCCGCAATTGCGCTGTATGAACGGTGCGGATACCGGCCTTGTGGGCAGCGAAAGGGCTACTATGCCCGAAAATCCGGCAAAAACTGCGACGCAATCATCATGGAACGCCTGCTGCACCTTAACTAAGACACAAATTTTGGACCAACTGGTCAAAAACCACTTGACCCTGCCGGTTGCAAACACCCTTAATTCCCGTCATCACAACGGTTATGCTCGCTCTGAGTGGGTAAACGGGGCTATCTTGGTTCCGGACCGACAAAAACCAACGGGAGTAAAAAATGACCCTGATGAAATCTTTGATGGGTGCCGCTGCGGCGGTCGCACTGACAGCTGGCGCAGCTCTGGCCGAGCCGGCGCTGATCTTTGACCTGGGCGGTAAGTTCGACAAATCGTTCAACGAGGCGGCCCATAACGGCGCTACTCGCTGGGCCGAGGAAACCGGCGGTACATACCGCGAGATCGAATTGCAATCTGAAGCCCAGCGCGAACAGGCGCTGCGCCGCTTTGCCGAAGCCGGTGCTAACCCGATCATCACCATGGGCTTTGCCATGGCCGATCCGCTGTCGGCCGTTGCCGGTGACTATCCTGACACCAAATTTGTCGCCGTTGACGTCACCTGGCTGGATGCCCCAAACATCCGTCAAATCGGATTTGCCGAGCATGAAGGGTCATATCTAGTTGGCATGATGGCCGCGATGGCATCGGAATCCGGCACTGTTGGCTTTATCGGCGGTATGGATATTCCTCTGATCCGCCACTTTGGCTGCGGCTATGCACAAGGCGCCAAAGCGGTGAACCCGGATATCGAAGTTGTTGCCAACATGACCGGCACCACCCCGGCAGCCTGGAACGACCCGGTTAAAGGGTCCGAGCTGACCAAGGCGCAGATCAGCCAGGGTGCTGACGTGATCTATGCAGCCGCAGGCGGCACCGGTGTCGGCGTTCTGCAAACCGCAGCCGACGAAGGCATCCTGTCGATCGGCGTGGACAGCAACCAGAACCACCTGCACCCGGGCAAAGTTCTGACCTCGATGCTGAAACGCGTGGACGTGGCCGTCTATGACGCGATGAGCGCGGGCGAAGGCCTTGAAACCGGCGTATTCGCAATGGGTCTGGCCGAAGAAGGCGTGGGCGTCGCAATGGACGATAACAATGCCGCGCTGGTCTCAGATGACATGAAAGGCGCGGTCGACAAGGCGCGTCAGGACATCATCGACGGCAATGTGACCGTTGTCAGCTACTACGAGAACGACAGCTGCCCAGCACTGCAGTTCTGATCTTTCGCGGGACGGAGGCTTGGCCTTCCGTCCCGTTTCCTCTCTGCCGCCATGTGCAAAGGCGGCCCTTTCGGCAACCCAAGGACAAGACATGACCGTCCCCGCCATTGAGCTCAAAGGGATTTCCAAAGCCTTTGGGCCGGTTCAAGCCAACAAAGACATTTCCATCAGCGTCGCTCCCGGCACGATCCACGGGATCATCGGTGAAAACGGTGCGGGCAAGTCCACGCTGATGAGTATTCTCTACGGCTTTTACAAAGCCGACAAAGGTGAGATTTGGATCAACGGCACCAAGACCGAGATACCGGATAGCCAGGCCGCTATCGCCTCGGGCATCGGCATGGTGTTTCAGCATTTCAAGCTGGTCGAAAACTTCACCGTTCTGGAAAATATCGTTCTGGGTGCCGAAGATGGCGGGCTGCTGGCCCCGTCTCTGGCCAAAGCCCGCAAAGAGCTGAAAGCGCTGGAAGAAGAGTACGAACTGTTCGTAGACCCCGACAAACGCATCGACGAGATCGGTGTCGGGATGCAGCAGCGGGTCGAAATCCTTAAGGCGCTGTATCGCAAGGCCGAGATTCTGATTCTGGACGAACCAACCGGCGTTCTGACGCCGTCTGAGGCGGATCAGCTGTTCCGCATCCTAGATCGGCTGCGGACCGAAGGAAAAACGATCATCGTGATCACGCATAAACTGCGTGAAATCATGGAAAACACCGATACCGTGTCGGTCATGCGACGCGGTGAGATGACGGCTACTGTGAAAACGGCCGAGACCAGCCCCGAAGAACTGGCCGAACTGATGGTGGGCCGCAAGGTACTGCTGCAAGTCGACAAAGTACCCGCCCAACCGGGCAAGCCCATACTGGAAATTGAGAACCTGCAGGTGTTTGACAGCGCAGGCGTTGAGCGCGTCAAAGGCATCGACCTGACCGTTCGCGCGGGTGAGATCGTCGGCATCGCGGGTGTTGCGGGCAATGGTCAGTCAGAACTGTTGGAAGTTCTGGGCGGCATGCGCCCCGGTCAGGGCTCGATCAAACTGAATGGCTCCCCGCTGGCGCTCAGCGGTGCCGGATCGGACGGGCAGGCGCGACGTGCCCAGCACATCGCCCATGTGCCCGAAGACCGCCAGCGCGAAGGGTTGGTGATGGACTTCCACGCGTGGGAGAATGTGGCCTTTGGTTACCACCGCGATCCCGCCTACAAGCGTGGCCTGTTCATGGACAACGCCGCCTTGCGCGCCGATACCGAAGCCAAGATCGCTAAGTTTGACGTGCGCCCGCCCGACCCGTGGCTGGCCGCCAAAAGCTTCTCGGGTGGCAATCAACAGAAAATCGTCGTTGCACGCGAAATCGAGCGGAACCCTGATCTGCTGCTGGTTGGTCAACCGACACGCGGCGTGGATATCGGCGCAATCGAATTCATTCACAAACAAATCGTCGCCCTGCGCGATCAGGGCAAAGCGATCCTGCTGGTCTCGGTCGAGCTGGAAGAGATCTTCTCGCTGTCTGACCGGATCGCGGTGATGTTCGACGGACATATCATGGGTGAACGTTTGCCTACCGAGACCGATGAAAAAGAACTGGGGCTGCTGATGGCCGGTGTTGCGGAAGAGGCCGCTTAAAGCATGGAAAAGATGCCTAAATGGGCCGATGTGGTTCTGATCCCGGTGATCAGCTTGCTGTTGGCCACGCTCCTATCGGCGCTGGTCATTCTGGCCATTGGTGAGAACCCGGTTGAAGCCGTGAACCTGATGGTTACGGGCGCGCTGGGGTCGACCTATGGCTGGGGCTATACGCTCTACTACGCAACCAACTTCATGTTCACCGGGCTGGCCGTGGCCGTGGCCTTTCATGCGCGGCTGTTCAACATCGGCGGCGAAGGACAGGCAATGCTGGGCGGTCTTGGCGTAGCCATGGTATGTCTGTATGTTCCCTGGCCGCATTGGAGTATTGCGCTGGTTGCCGCAGCTCTTGGGGCCGCCCTGTTCGGTGCGGCATGGGCCGCAATCCCTGCCTATCTTCAGGCCAAGCGCGGCAGCCATATCGTGATCACCACGATCATGTTCAACTTTATCGCTGCTGCCTTTCTGAACTACATGCTGGTCAATGTGATGCGTCCGCAGGGCTCGCAGGACCCGGCCACAGCACGGTTCCCCGAGGCGGTACATCTGCCGACGTTCCAATCCATGTTCTCAACCGCTGAGAACGTGATGTTCCGGGGCGCACCCGCCAATATCTCATTCTTCGTGGCGATCTTGGCCTGTGTCGTGGTCTGGGCCCTGATCTGGCGCACGCGCCTTGGGTATGAGATTAGATCCTATGGCAAAACCGAAACCGGCGCGGTCTATGCCGGGATTTCGCCGGTCCGGATCACCATCATTGCCATGCTGATCTCGGGCGGGCTGGCCGGCCTGATGGCCATCAACAACGTGATGGGCGAGGCGGAGCGATTGGTCCTGAACTCGACCGAAGGGGCCGGGTTCATCGGTATCGCCGTCGCGCTGATGGGACGCTCGCATCCGTTTGGCGTGTTCCTTGCCGCGCTACTGTTTGGCTTCCTGTATCAGGGTGGGGCCGAGCTGGCCCTTTGGACCTCGATCCCGCGCGAACTGATTGTCGTCATTCAGGCGCTGGTTATCCTGTTCACAGGGGCGCTGGACAATATGGTGCGTATGCCGCTTGAAAAGCTGTTCCTGGGTCTGCGGAAGGGGGCGGAGTGATGGAGTTCTTTATCACCCTCATTCAGGTCCTCGATTCGACCATTCGCCTTGCGACACCTCTGCTGCTTGCCTGTCTGGCCGGGCTCTATTCGGAACGAGCTGGCATCTTCGACATCGGGCTTGAGGGCAAGATGCTGATGTCTGCCTTCTTCTCGGCAGCCGTTGCAGCAGTGACTGGATCAGTCTGGCTGGGCCTTTTGGCAGGTATCGGTGCGTCGCTTATCTTGTCGGCCTTGCACGGCGTGGCGTCGATCACCTTCCGCGGCAATCAACTGATATCGGGTGTGGCGATCAACTTTCTGGCCTCGGGGCTTACCGTTCTGATAGCGCAAAGCTGGTTTCAGCAAGGCGGTCGCACCCCGTCCCTGTTTGGCGGAGGCCGCTTTGAACCGATCGAGTTCCCCTTTGCAGAGGCGCTAAGCAACGTTCCGGTCATCGGTCCGATCTACTCGGAGCTTCTATCTGGGCATTCAATACTGGTCTACGTCGCCTTCCTGATGGTGCCTCTCACATGGTGGATCCTATATCGCACCCGGTTTGGCCTGCGCCTGCGCGCGGTGGGTGAAAACCCGGCAGCGGTCGACACCGCAGGCGTTTCGGTCGTTGGCTTGCGGTTTGCGGCCGTTGCCATCTGCGGCATCCTTTGCGGGATTGCTGGGGCGTATCTTGCTACGGCCTTGCAGGCGGGTTTTGTCAAAGAAATGACAGCCGGTCGCGGGTTCATCGCATTGGCAGCTCTGATCTTTGCAAAATGGCGCCCATGGCATGCTATGTGGGCGTGCCTGTTGTTCGGTCTGCTACAAGCCATCGCCCTGCGGTTCCAGAACATCGATCTGGGCGGGGTCGTGATCCCGGTACAGGTGATGGACGCCCTGCCCTATATCCTGACCGTGGTGATCCTGGCAGGCTTTGTCGGCAAGGCTGTTCCCCCACGTGCAGGCGGCGAACCCTATGTGAAGGAACGCTGATAGGTCCAGTTTGGAACAAATTTGGGTCCTGTTCGCTGCAAAGCGGCATGCGGAGTTGATTTTGCATGCCGCAACCGCTCTAAGAGGGTATGAACCTCTGGTCTCGGATAGAATTCACAGCTCGGCGGCCTTGGCACGCTGTTGACGTTGGGCTTGTGACTGTTCAGAACTCGGGTCGAATCCAGTTACCAACCCGTTCCCGCCGCGACAGCATTGCATCGTTGCGCAATCGTTTCCGGCGCGCCTAGAAGAAACCATGCAAATATACCTTCCCATTGCCGAAGTCTCTGTAAATGCCTTTCTTCTACTCGGGCTGGGGGGGATGGTCGGCATCCTGTCCGGTATGTTTGGCGTTGGCGGGGGGTTCCTGATGACCCCACTGCTGTTCTTTATCGGCATTCCCCCGGCGGTCGCTGTTGCAACCGAAGCCAACCAGATCGTCGCGTCTTCGTTTTCGGGTGTTCTGGCGCATCTTCGACGAAAAACCGTAGATTTGAAGATGGGCACGGTGCTTCTGGTGGGTGGCCTTATCGGGGCCGCCGTGGGTGTAGTGATCTTCAACTATCTCAAAAGCCTGGGCCAGGTCGATCTGTTGGTCACCCTCTGCTACGTCGTCTTTCTGGGCGTCATCGGCAGTCTGATGTTCGTCGAAAGCCTGCGCGCCCTGCGGCGGGTGAAGAAAGGCACAGGTGGGCCTGCCAAACGACGCCAACGTGGCTGGGTGCACTCGCTGCCTCTGAAGATGCGCTTTCGCACCTCTGGCTTATATATCTCGGTCATCCCGCCGGTTGTCGTCGGGCTGTGTGTTGGCATCTTGTCCGCCATCATGGGCGTGGGCGGAGGATTTATCATGGTTCCCGCCATGATTTATCTGCTGGGCATGCCGACGAAAGTTGTGGTCGGAACATCATTGTTCCAGATCATTTTCGTCACCGCCTTCACAACCATGCTTCATGCCACGACCAACTATACGGTCGACATTGTACTGGCCGTTCTGTTGCTGGTGGGCGGCGTGATCGGCGCGCAGATCGGTACCGTGATCGGAGCCCGTATGCCTGCCGAACAACTGCGCGTTCTTCTGGCGGCTTTGGTCCTTGTGGTCTGTGGCAAGCTGGCGCTTGATCTGCTTCTGGAACCGAGCGAGCTATACTCCCTCGGCGCAAGCGGAGGGCATTGATGATGGTCCGCGCGTTCTTTGCCGCCCTTTGTCTGATGTGCTTGCCTGCCGCCGCTGCAGAGGAACAGGTGGTTCTTGGGCTCAGTCAGGATCGCGTCGCGATCACCGCGAATTTCGACGGGTCCGAGATTCTGATCTTCGGCGCCATCAAACGCGAGGCCCCGATCCCCGAAGGTCCCCCGGTTGAGGTTATCGTCGCCTTGGCAGGCCCATCAGAGCCGATCACCGTGCGCCGCAAGGCGCGCCGGCTTGGGATTTGGGTCAACACCGACAGCGTGCTGGTCGACCTTGCGCCCAGCTTTTATGCGGTCGCCACCAGCGCACCGTTTGACGATATCATCACCGACACCGAAGACCTGCGCTATCGCATCTCTATTGAGCGGGCCATTCGGTCTGTTGGCGCCGCGATGAATATTCAAGGCGCTCAGGACTTTGCCGAAGCTGTCGTGCGCATTCGGGAAAGCGAAGACCTGTATTCCATCCGTGAGAATACGGTGGCAGTGGATGAACAAACACTGTTTCGCACCTCGGTTGCGATGCCTGCAGACCTGACCGAAGGTGACTATGTGGCGCGTATCTTTCTGACAAGAGACGGCGAGGTCGTGTCGCGCTATGAGACAACGATTGACGTGCGAAAAGTGGGTCTGGAGCGGTTTCTTTATACCATGTCGCGCGAGCAACCGGTGTGGTATGGCCTGATGTCGCTGGTCATCGCAATCGTAGCGGGTTGGGGTGCCTCAACCGCGTTCAGATTGCTGCGCGAAAAGTAAAAAGCCTAACCCCTGCCGATATAAGGCATGGTGGTGGCCATCACTGTCATGAACTGGACATTCGCCTCAGGCGGAAGGTTGGCCATATGCAGGACCGAACGCGCGGCATCCTGAACATCCATGGTCGGGTCGGGCGTTTCGCCGCTGGCAATGGCCGCATCGACCAGACCCTGAACCATCTGCGTGCGGGCATTGCCGATATCAATCTGACCGCATGCAATGCCGAAACGGCGCCCATCCAGAGACAGGCTGCGCGTTAGCCCTGTGATCGCGTGTTTGGTGGCGGAATAATGTACCGAGTTCGGACGCGGCACGTGAGCCGCGATGGAGCCGTTGTTGATGATGCGACCACCTTGCGGGGATTGGTTGCGCATGGTTCGAAACGCCGCCCTGGCACACAGGAACATGCCGTTCACGTTCACATTGACGCTGTGGAACCAATCCTCCAACGCGATTTCATCGATCGTGCCGCCGGGTGCGAAAATTCCGGCATTATTGAACAGCACATCCAACCGACCGGTTTGATCCTCAAACGCCTGAAAAGCGTGATCGACGGCCTTGGAGTCCGTGACATCCGCAACCAGCGGTATCGCATGCGCCTGACCTTCGGCAATTGCTGCCAACTTGTCAGCACTGCGAGCCAGCAATCCTACTGTCCAACCTTCGGCCAGAAACAGCTCTGCCGTGGCCTGGCCAATGCCCGAACTCGCTCCGGTGACTATGATTGTTTTCACGTCTCTTCCGCCTCCAGCGTCAGTGAGGCTGCCGGGATAGCCTTCAGGTCATCAACACGCAATGGATGTGTGGGTTTCGATAACCGGTTTCGGACAACCCAGATCAACCGCTCCTGCGCCCGTGTGATCGCCACATAGGCCAACCGTTTCCAAAGGGGTTGCCCGGCCTCTGTCCGGCCCATACGGGCCGCTGCATAGATATCTGGCGCAAAGACTTGCACCGTATCCCATTGTGATCCCTGCGCCTTGTGGATTGTCACTGCGGCACCATGCAGAAAAGTTGCACCCATGCGAGCCGCATAGGGGATAAAAGGTTCTTCTTCATCCGGTTGTTCAATCTGCACAATCGAGGCGGCACTGACCTGCGGGTCTTCTGCCCCCATTACATGCAGGCGCGAAAACCCCGGTTTGCGCCCCGGTCCCAGATAGATGACCTGAGCGCCTTTGATCAGGCCGCGCGCCTCAAGATCCAGCCGCTTTTTGCGATGTTTCAGCGGTAGCTCAATACCGTCACAAATCAGAGGCTCACCTTCCAGCAATTCGGTATCCGGCGCACCATGGACCCGGCGGAAGGCCTGGATCAGCCGAATACGTGTTGCATTGCGCCAGACCAGAACCGGGCTGCGCGCCATCAGGTCGACCTCGACCCTTTGCCCCCACACCACACGGTCATCGCGGCGCGCGGTGTCTTCGACCATCCGCTCGAAATCTTCAAACCCCATGGCCGGGTCCGCCAGCGCGTGGGCCAGATCGAGGATCGGATTGTCGGCATCCTGCCGGTGGACCCGGTGCAATTCCAGCTTGCGCGGCTCGGGCAGGGTTTCAAACACCATGCTGCCGGATTGATTGACAGGGGCCAGCTGCGCCGGGTCACCAAACATCAGCAAGGTCGGAAAAATCTCTTTCAGGTCTTCAAACTGACGGTCATCCAGCATCGAGGCTTCGTCAACAAAACCGATATCCAGCGGCTCATCCCGACGTTTCCAACCGGTGATGAAATCCGACCCTCGCAACCCAGCTGCAGCCAGTGCACCGGGGATCGACTTGTTGTTTTCATAAAAGGCTGCTGCGCGATCCAGCGCCTCATCAGTCAGGCCTTCAATCTCGGGTCGTTCGCCATTTCCGGCCAGCCATTCCGCGATGCGCTCGTATTCCGGATCATAAACGGGTGTATAGAGGATGCGGTGAATGGTGGTGGCGGGCACGCCGCGCAAGCGCAGCACACTGGCGGCCTTGTTGGTCGGGGCCAGAATCGCAAGCGTCCGCTTGTCCCGGGATTTGCGGCTTTCATAGTCGCCCGAGACGATCTGAACACCGCTTTCTGCCAATGCCTTGTAAAGTTCCGCCAACAGTAGGGTCTTACCCGAACCGGCCTTACCAATCACGGCCATCACACCAGACTTACCGGCCCCCGGCGGCTTCAGCAAAGCGTCATCTTCCAAGTCTACACCGGCTTGGCGCAGCATCTCGGCGATGCTGTCATAGGCGGCGGCCTGGTCTTCAGAAAAGGTCACGTGCGGCAAAGACATGGCGCGACCCTACAAGGCCGCGCCAGCCATCACCAGATATGGAATGGTGTTTTCGCGTTCGTTATGCGGACAAGGCAAACCGATGGTGTTTTCCGGGACCAAACGCCGTTTTGAACCACAGTCTGGACAGCTCGCGCGGTATACCCGCCCGCGCCGCAACACGATTGCAATCATCCGCAGAATAAGGCCACAAGCCCACAGAGATCTGATCGCGCCCGGCGCCTTCGGTGCCCAGGACAATCGGTGATGAACCAATCATCCGGTAGATCCGGATCATACGGGCATCAAAGACACCAGCGATATGGGTCAGACCAAACCCTTCCATCATCTCACCACCGCTGAGCATAATGGCGCCGGCTGTATGCGGGCTGGCCGTTCGAGACAGACAAAACCGCGTCACCTCCCAGATCAGTGGGCTGCAAATCGGTTCCCCCTCGTTCAGATGACCGAATACTTCGTTGATCATCACCGGTCCGGTGGTCGGCAAAACCCGCATTGAACCACCGTGACTGCCATCGGGTTCTTCCCAAATGACATAGAGCGGGTTGAGATCATCGTATTGATCCCGCTCTTCCCCTTTTGCATTCACGTGAACATCCCAACCCAATCGGGTTTTGAACTGATCCGCGCGATCCAGAAACATCCCCTCGGCCAGAGTTGGAAATTTATGCAACTCGTCGGCATACAGATAACGCAACATGACTTTTTCCCCTTGTCGTCCTGTGCAGGAACGAAAGGGGTACAGAGTCGTGGTTAATTATCTGTTTTCAGGTCGCACGGGGCTTAAACCACTATTAATCCTCGGCTAAGTGCCGTGGCGATCGCATGGGTTGTGTTTTGCGCGCCCAGCTTTGCGCGGGCGCTTTCAATGTAAACCCGCAGCGTATGTTCAGAAATCGATAAGGAATGCGCCACCTGCGCACGGCTATAGCCCAAAGCCAGCAATGTCATCGCGTCGATCTCACGCGGGGACAAGCTGCGTGTCGATTCGGGTTGCCGATCCGTTTCAAACTCCAGTGCCTTGCGGTTGATGAAATGGGCCACCAGAATCAATTCGCGCCCATAATCTGCAATGAAGTTTTGCCAGGTTTTATCGTCACAGCTGTGATTGACAGTAAACAGCGCGAACTGCCCATTAGGCCCACGGATCGGGATCGAATATCCCTGATTGCCAACCCCATGATCCAGCGCGTCCTGCAAGAACGCCTTTGACACTTTCCCAGACCAGTCCAGAGACTTCCAATCAACCGGATGAAATCGTTGAAAACAGCCCAGAATGACAGGGTCGATACGGTGATAGTTTTTTTCCCGGTACCGTGCGTCCCAGGCATCAGAATAGGTTGTACAGCCGTATTGATCTCCGGCCCCGTCAACCCAGTGGTATGTCAGATGTTCGATCTTCAGATGATCGCGTAGTCGAAAGGCAACGACGCTGAGCTCGTCAAGCGTGCTGGTGTTTTCCAAATCCTGCAGGATTTGACTCAAATCGAGTTTTGTTGCCATCCGCCGGCGCCTGTGCCTTATCCTTGATGGACGCGATCTCGGCGGCGGCGATCAGCCGGGTGTCATCCAACTGTTCAGCCAACGCGGTCAACCCATTCGCAACTGCGAACGCGTTGAGGTCCGACAATACGTCCAAAATCCACTCATTCTGCGCCATCAGGGTCTCTCTGAAACAGTTAACGAACAGTTAACACAACCATAACATGTGTGATGTTTTTCAGCCTATTCACTGGTTTCTACTCCCCAAAAGCAGCGAGGGTTGGTTCTGCAACCCGTTGATAGCATTAAATCTGGTCCAAAAAGCAAAACACCCGCGAACCGAAACGGTGATTCGCGGGCGCTGAAAGTCGACTTGTGGATGACTTATCCGCGCGCGTCCAGAACCTCTTCCAACGTGCGCATGCCAGTACGTGGCGCCTGAACAAGGACCGACATGTTACCGGGCTTATGCTCGTTTCGCAGCATTTTCATATGCGCCTCGGGCAGGTCGTTCCACGTAAACACTTCGGACATGCACGGGTCCAGACGACGCTCGACCATCAGCTTGTTCGCGGCCGCCGCCTGTTTCAAATGCGCAAAGTGCGAGCCCTGCAAGCGCTTCTGGTGCATCCACATGTACCGCACGTCGAAAGTACAGTTGAACCCGGTGGTTCCGGCACAAATCACGACCATACCGCCCTTTTTGACCACGAAGGTCGACACGGGGAAGGTGCTTTCGCCAGGATGTTCGAACACCATATCAACATTGTTGCCTTTGCCGGTGATGTCCCAGATCGCCTTGCCGAACTTGCGGGCCTCTTTGAACCACTCGGCATATTCCGGAGTATTGACCGTGGGCAGCTGGCCCCAGCAGTTGAAATCCTTGCGATTCAGAACGCCCTTGGCACCCAGGCCCATGACAAAGTCACGTTTGCTTTCGTCCGAGATCACGCCGATTGCATTCGCACCTGCGGTATTGATCAACTGGATCGCATACGAGCCCAGACCACCCGATGCGCCCCAAACCAGAACGTTCTGACCGGGTTTCAGATCGTGCGGCTCGTGCCCGAACAGCATCCGATAGGCGGTGGCCAGCGTCAGCGTATAGCATGCAGCTTCTTCCCAAGTCAGATGCTTGGGGCGCGGCATCAGCTGTTGCGCCTGCACGCGAGTGAATTGACTGAACGAGCCGTCAGGCGTTTCATAGCCCCAGATGCGCTGGCTTTGCGAGTACATCGGATCGCCGCCATTGCATTCCTCGTCGTCGCCATCGTCCTGATTGCAGTGGATCACCACCTCATCGCCGACCTTCCAGCGCTTGACCTTGTCACCCACGGCCCAGACGATCCCCGACGCATCCGAACCAGCGATATGATACGGGGCCTTGTGGCCGTCAAACGGGCTGATCGGCTGACCCAGTGCGGCCCAGACGCCGTTATAGTTGACGCCCGCCGCCATCACGAGGACCAGAACCTCGTTGCTGTCCAACTCGGGCACATCAACCACTTCCTGCTGCATCGCGGTATTTGGTTCTCCGTGACGCTCTTTGCGGATCGCCCAGGCGTACATCTGCTTGGGCACAAACCCCATCGGAGGGATTTCCCCCATCTCATAGAGATCCTTTTCGGGTGCCTCGTACGACGCGATACCGCTTTCGGTGTCCAAAGCCATGCTGGCCTCCTTCTCTCAATACCTTTGCCGCGCCGCAGAATCGCGCGCGTCTCAAAATGTGAATATTGGCGCTTGAGTAATATTGCAACCGCTTTTGCGTGAAATTTGAAATTTTATGACCCAGCAGATGCAGAAAATTCCTTCGCATCTGCAGTATTCCCAGAAATCACACGCGCCGGAACGGATGCCGCGTAATAGTTTTGAAGATCGACGCGTTGATCTGACAGGCTGAAGATACCTTCATCATGGCTCAGGATTCGACGCTCGACCAGTTGATCTAGTGCATCATCCACCGCCTCGCCATTTTCGGACAGTCGATCGTCATCTGCCTTCATCAACCCTGCAATGCGCGCTTTCAATTCTTGCTCGGACAACGGACCATTGTCACGTAGCAACGCACAGGCAGCCGGTGCAGGGACCACGGGGATCGCAGCGCCAATGCGCTTCATGAGTTCGCGGGCCAGATCTGTCATCAAATCGCTCCGGCCTTCCTCACTGAACTGTTTCAGCGAAATCGGCTTGCCATATCTTACAGATGCCATGCCAAACCGCTTGTAACGGCCTATCAAGCGGCGCCAGATCTGTTTCAAAATCCAGCGCGTGATCACCCCGATCCGAGCGTGAAATCGCCGTTCAGACCCCAATGCGGCACGGGTCAGGATCGTATCCTCTAGAACCCGGTCGTAGTTCAGGGCGACGGGCACAAACACCACATCCCGACCTTCGGGCGAAGTTCCATCAATGATGTATTTCAACAGGCCCAGCTTTGGCCGCCCCAAAGCGCCGGTCAGGCTAAGCCCCCCTTCCGGGAACATGGCTTGTGTCACCCCGGCCTCGGTCGCGTGACGGACATAGCTGGCCAGAACCTGTCGATACAGGTCGCTGCCAGACTTACGACGGATAAAATAAGCCCCCATGGCCCGGATCAACCGGCTGAGGGGCCAGACCCGCGCCCATTCACCCACCGCATAAGACAGCGCGGATTGCTGCGCAGCCAGATAGGTGACCAGCACATAATCCATATTGCTGCGATGGTTCATGACAAAGACGACTGTCGCTTCTGGATCAATCCTCTTGATCGCTGCTTCGTCCATATAGCTGAGGCGGACATCGTAGAACGTGTTGCTGAGCAGGCGGGCAAGACGAATGGCGAAGCTGAAATAGATAAAGGTCGAAAAAGATGGCGCGATCTCGCGCGCGTAGCGACGCGCCTGTTCAAAGGCCACCGCTTCGGGGAGGCCTTCTTCATGCGCATGCTGCTGAACGGCCTGGCCAACCTGAGGATCATAAATTAGCCGCTGGATCATGTCGTGCCGCCGCGCCAGTTTAAACGGCTGGATCGGTCTTTGCAGGCGTTTGTTCAAACGCGATACAGCACGTTCCAAACGACGCCGAAAAAACCAGCGCACCGAGGGGAACAGAAAATGCGAGGCAAAGGTGACCATGGCAAAGACCACGATCAACAAAAAAAGCCACAGCGGAAGCTCCACGGTCTGAGTCATGTCAGCACAGTGCCACTAATCGGAGCGGCTCACAATCTGAACAAACTTGAAATGCCGCAACGCAGCGAATTGACATGACCTGAAAATTGCGCTTTAGAACCCCTAGACGTAATTTTGTTACCCTTCGAGACACGAGGCCCGACGATGACGCAGACGCAGAAAGACCGCCCTTGGCTGATCCGAACCTATGCCGGTCATTCCACCGCCAAAGCCTCGAACGCGCTGTATCGCGGAAACCTTGCCAAAGGTCAGACCGGCCTGTCGGTGGCCTTCGATCTGCCGACGCAGACCGGCTATGACAGTGACCACACGTTGGCACGGGGCGAGGTTGGCAAAGTGGGCGTGCCGATCTGCCATCTGGGTGACATGCGGGTTCTGTTCGACCAGATTCCGTTGGAACAGATGAACACTTCGATGACGATCAATGCGACAGCCCCTTGGTTGCTGGCGCTGTACATCGCGGTGGCCGAGGAACAGGGTGCCGATGTCTCGAAACTGCAAGGCACAGTTCAGAACGATCTGATCAAGGAGTACCTGAGCCGCGGTACGTATGTGTGCCCACCCAAACCGTCGCTGAAGATGATCGCGGATGTGGCCGAGTATTGCTATACGCACGTGCCCAAATGGAACCCAATGAACGTGTGTTCCTATCACCTGCAAGAAGCCGGCGCGACACCTGAACAAGAACTGGCTTATGCACTGGCCACTGCCATCGCAGTGCTAGATGAACTGCGCCCGCGCGTTCCGGCCGAGGATTTCCCGGCGCTGTGCGGACGGATATCATTCTTTGTGAACGCCGGTATCCGCTTTGTCACCGAGATGTGCAAAATGCGCGCCTTCGTCGACCTTTGGGATGAGATTCTGCAAGAACGTTACGGCGTCGAGAACCCGAAATTCCGCCGCTTCCGCTATGGCGTTCAGGTGAACTCGCTGGGATTGACCGAGCAGCAGCCGGAAAACAACGTCTATCGCATCCTGATCGAGATGCTGGCCGTAACCCTTTCGAAAAAGGCCCGCGCCCGCGCGGTGCAACTGCCTGCTTGGAACGAGGCGCTTGGCCTGCCGCGCCCATGGGATCAGCAATGGTCGATGCGGATGCAGCAGATTTTGGCCTATGAGACCGACCTGCTGGAATACGGTGATCTGTTTGATGGCAACCCCGCAGTCGACGCCAAAGTCGAAGAACTGAAGAACGGCGCGCGCGCCGAACTGGCGAACCTGGATTCGATGGGCGGCGCCGTCGCCTCGATCGAGTACATGAAATCCCGCCTTGTCGATTCCAACGCCGAACGCCTGAACCGGATCGAGCGCAACGAGACAGTTGTTGTGGGGGTTAACAAGTGGATCGAGGGTGAACCCTCGCCCCTGCAAACCGAAGATGGCGGGATCATGGTTGTTGATCCGGCTGTCGAGCAGGAGCAGATCAACCGCCTGAACGATTGGCGCGCTGAGCGCAACGATACTGCGGTTGCCGCCGCCCTGGCCGCGCTTCGCGAGGCTGCGCAGAACGGTACCAATGTGATGGAACCCTCAATTGCGGCAGCAAAGGCGGGTGTCACCACCGGCGAATGGGCCGAAGAAATGCGTAAGGTCTATGGCACCTATCGTGGTCCGACCGGTGTGTCAGGCTCCGTCTCAAACAAAACCGAAGGTTTGGACGATCTGCGCGCTGCCGTCGATACAGTTAGTGACAAGTTGGGTCGCCGCCTGAAATTCCTGGTCGGCAAACCCGGACTGGACGGCCATTCGAACGGCGCGGAACAAATTGCCTTCCGCGCACGGGATTGCGGCATGGACATCAGCTATGAGGGTATCCGCCTGACGCCCGAAGAGATCGTCACCGCCGCTGCCGAGGACGACGCGCACGTCATCGGGCTGTCTATCCTGTCTGGCAGCCACTTGCCCTTGGTCGAAGACGTCTTGTCCCGCCTGCACAAGGTGGGTCTGGATCACATCCCAGTCGTTGTTGGCGGAATTATTCCGGATGAAGATGCGGAAAAGCTTAAGGCCATGGGTGTCGCCAAAGTCTATACCCCCAAGAATTTCGAATTGAATTCGATCATGGGAGATATTGTCGAATTGGTGGATCCGCAAAACCTTGCCGCAGAATAACGGACATTTAATCCAGTAAATTCCCCGTTTCTATTCCCAATTCTTTGGAGTTAGGGTATCGCGTTGCGTGAATGCGCACGCGTCTTTGCGTAAAGCACCAAAATACTGGACGGAGAATACCAATGGGGATCAATCTTGAAGAAATGTCGCGGAAAGAGCTGTTGTCTTTGCGCGACAATGTCGAAAAAGCGCTGATAAACGCTGAGAAACGTGAACGCAAAGAAGCGCTGAAAGCGGCAGAAAAAGCCGCGGCTGAGTTTGGCTTCTCGCTTTCTGAATTGTCCGATGACGCACCACGCACCGCTAAGGGCACTAAGGCAAAAGCAAAATATCGCAACCCGGCCGATCCGGCACAAACCTGGACAGGTCGCGGCCGGAAACCGCAATGGATTCATGATGCGCTGAAATCTGGCGCAGATATTTCCGATCTGGAAATCTAAGCAAGGTAGGTGCCGAAATGACAATTCATATTGGCGCAGAAAAAGGTGAAATCGCAGAAACCGTCCTTTTGCCCGGCGATCCGTATCGGGCAAAATGGGCGGCTGAAACGTTTCTGGACGACGTCAAGCAGGTCAACAATGTTCGGGGCATGCTGGGCTTCACCGGCAGCTGGAAGGGCCATCCGGTGACGATCCAGGGCAGCGGCATGGGGATGCCGTCGCTTTCGATCTATGTGAATGAACTGATCCGGGATTATGGCGCGAAAACACTGATCCGGATCGGGTCATGCGGCGGGATGCAAGATAGCGTAAATGTGCGCGATGTCATTTTGGCAATGACGTCGACAACGCTCAGCACACCGTCGCGCGGGATCATGAAAGAGCTGAACTTTGCCCCCTGCGCGGATTGGGGCCTGCTGCAAGCGGCAGCTGCGGCAGCCAAAACCAAAGGCACGCCCACCCATATCGGCGGCATCTATTCATCGGATGTGTTCTATGACGAACGCCCCGATCTGAACGAACAGATGGTGCGCCACGGCATCTTGGGCGTCGAGATGGAAGCCGCTGAGCTTTACATCCTTGCAGCCCGGCACAAATGCCGGGCACTGGCCGTTCTAACCGTGTCTGATCATCTGCTGACCGGTGAGGCCCTGCCCTCATCCGAGCGCGAAAGCAGCTTTGGCGATATGGTCGAGATTGCCCTACACGCCGCGTTTCCGAACGCGGGCTGAACTAGAACGGGCAGAGTTGGCCTCTGCCCGATTTCTATTGGCCTGAAGACTGTCGTAAACACTGGGTCGGGCTATCCGAGCTTTCCGTCTTTGCACCACAATAGGCGCAGACCCACAAACCTTCATCGCGATATTGCCGCCATCGGCATTCTCGCGTCAGCGAGGAGGTGCGGGATCGCCAAAAGAAATACGCAAACACCCCGGCGGCCAGAAGAAGCAATAGAATGGGCATGTCTCTGTTTCGCCCATTCTATCCGTCGATGGCAAGCCTTCAGGCTGCGTTTGCGTACTCAAAAAGCTCGGGTTCACGCGACTGAACAGTCGACGGCTCTGGCGTGTAGTAAGCCCATGCCTGTTCTAGCATTTCCAACGCTTCCTTGGCGGTTGGTTTTGGGGTTTGTGGTGTTGTTTTCATCGGAGTGATCCTGACTTGATCCCATCACTCCTCCCTATGGCAAATCTAGGGTGTTTTGCGCCCGTCGACATCGGTTGATTTCGCAACAGGGACATGCGCTTGCCGCAACTCGGCAAGCGCGATTTTTCGGTCAAACCGAACGTTCAACCATCATCTTTTTGATCTGCGCAATCGCCGCCGCCGGGTTCAAGCCCTTGGGGCAGGTCTTAGCGCAGTTCATGATCGTGTGGCAGCGGTACAGCTTAAAGGGATCCTCCAGCTCATCCAGACGCTCACCCGTGGCTTCATCACGGCTGTCGATAATCCAGCGATAGGCGTGCAGCAAAGCTGCGGGGCCAAGATAGCGGTCGCCGTTCCACCAATAGCTCGGGCACGAGGTCGAGCAGCTGGCGCACATCACGCATTCATACAGGCCGTCCAGTTTCTTGCGGTCTTCGATGGACTGCTTCCACTCTTTCGCGGGACGGTTGGTTTTGGTTTCCAGCCACGGCATGATCGAGGCATGCTGCGCGTAGAAATGCGTCAGGTCGGGGATCAGGTCCTTGACCACCGGCATATGCGGCAGCGGATAGATTTTCACGTCGCCCTTGATCTCATCCATGCCGTAGATACAGGCCAGCGTGTTGATCCCGTCGATATTCATCGCGCAGGAGCCACAGATCCCTTCGCGGCACGACCGGCGGAAGGTCAGGGTCGGATCAATCTCGTTCTTGATCTTGATCAGCGCGTCCAGAACCATTGGCCCGCAGGTATCCATATCGACGAAATACGTGTCGACACGCGGGTTCTGGCCGTCATCGGGGTTCCAGCGGTAAATCTGGAACTTGCGCAGGTTTTTCGCGCCCTCCGGTTTGGGCCAGGTCTTACCGGTGGTGATCCGGGAATTCTTGGGCAGGGTCAGTTGAACCATGTCAATTCTCCATTCAGCCTGTCCGGGCGCGATCAGATGCGCCGCGATTATGATGCCCCCAATGGGCAATGTTCACGTCAAAATCCGGGGACAGCCAGTCGGCAATGGCCTTTGGTTCGTCCCGGTCAATGTCAAAGCGCAGAAACCTTGGGTTTCCGGCGAAATACTTCTGCACCTCAGCATGATGCACGTCACACATACGGCGCCAACCTTGCTTGACGTCGTCGGCGGTCTGGCCGTTGGCTTTGCAGCACCGTTCCAGATATCCGCCATTGCTGTGGCGCGCGCGTGAGGCGATCCAATCGTCCACATTGCGCGTGTTCAGCAGGAAATAGGCGTCTGGATATGCGGCGTGCAATTCGCGGAAAAACCGTGTGCCATCCAGCATGAAACGCGCGTTCACAAAGGAAATGTCGGTAAATGCCCGAACAGCACCAAACCCATCCAGTGGTTTGCGGCCCATGGCGATATTGGTCATCATGCGATGCGCCAGATTATCGCCCTGCTGATCCACCCAATGCACCGACGGAATACCACTGTCCTGAAACAGCCTGTGGAACGACGTCGTCGCGCAGCGGTTTAAACCGATCAGAATGATTTTCGGATCGGTTTGGGCAGAATGCAGCACCTCGACCGTCATGACCGCCTCCGGGCACCATGCGGAGTCAAACGGCGGAAGGTCAGGGCGTTGTCCTTGGGTATGTGGCGTTCGCACACCATTGCCTGGTCAATACGCTCCTTAGAAGGTCCGCGCCTTAGGCGCGATTTTCTTGAGGCTGATGCCGCCTTGATCCTCGTTTGTCAGCGGATCAACGATCACCGGACGATAGCTGAGGTCCACCTTGGTGCCGTCAACACGGCTAACGGTGTGAACGCGCCAGTTTTTGTCATCCCGCTCGCTGAAATCCTCATGGGCGTGCGCACCACGGGATTCCTTGCGCGCTTCAGCCCCGACAATAGTGGTCAGAGCATTTGGCATCAGGTTGGTCAGCTCCAGCGTCTCCATCAGATCACTGTTCCAAACAAGCGAGCGGTCGGTGACTTGCAGATCGTCCATCTTGGCGGCAATCGCGGTCATCTTTTCGACCCCTTCGGCCATGGTTTTGGCGGTCCGGAAAACGGCTGCGTCAGCCTGCATGGTTTTCTGCATCTCAAGTCGCAGATCAGCGGTTGGGATCGCGCCACGGGCGTTACGCACAGTATCAAAGCGATCAAAGGCTTTGTCGACCGATGCCTGGTTCAGAACCGGGTTCGGAGCCTCGGCATCCACAACCTTACCGGCGCGGATCGCAGACGCGCGTCCAAAGACCACAAGGTCGATCAGCGAGTTCGAGCCCAGACGATTGGCACCATGGACCGAGGCGCAACCAGCTTCACCAACGGCCATGAGGCCCGGCACTACGGCGGTCGGGTCATCGGCGGTCGGGTTCAGAACCTCACCCCAATAGTTGGTCGGGATACCACCCATGTTGTAGTGCACGGTCGGCAGGACAGGGATCGGTTCCTTGGTGACATCCACGCCTGCAAAAATCTTGGCGCTTTCCGAAATGCCCGGCAGACGCTCGGCCAAAGCTTCGGCAGGCAGGTGCGACAGGTTCAGGTGGATATGATCGCCTTCGCCGCCGACACCGCGGCCTTCGCGGATTTCCATCGTCATAGAACGCGAGACATAGTCGCGCGGCGCGAGGTCCTTGTACTGAGGCGCATAACGCTCCATGAACCGCTCGCCTTCCGAGTTGGTCAGATAGCCACCCTCGCCCCGTGCGCCTTCGGTAATCAAACAGCCCGAGCCGTAGATGCCGGTCGGGTGGAATTGCACGAATTCCATATCCTGCAAGGCCAGACCCGCGCGGGCGACCATACCGCCACCGTCGCCGGTGCAGGTATGGGCCGAGGTGGCGCTGAAATACGCCCGGCCATAGCCGCCGGTCGCCAGCACAACCATCTTGGCGTTGAAGACATGCATTGTGCCGTCGTCCAGCTTCCAGCAGACAACGCCCTGACACTGCCCATCCTCGGACATGATCAGGTCGATGGCGAAATATTCGATGTAGAACTCGGCGTTGTTCTTCAGCGACTGGCCGTACAGCGTGTGCAGGATCGCGTGGCCGGTCCTGTCGGCGGCGGCACAGGTGCGCTGCACGGCGGGGCCTTCGCCAAACTCGGTCGTGTGGCCACCGAACGGGCGCTGATAAATCTTGCCTTCCTCGGTCCGACTGAAGGGCACGCCGTAGTGCTCCAGCTCATAGACCGCCTTGGGCGCTTCACGCGCCAGGTACTCCATTGCGTCGGTGTCACCCAGCCAGTCCGAGCCCTTGACGGTGTCATACATGTGCCACTGCCAATGGTCCGGGCCCATGTTGGACAGCGACGCGGCGATCCCGCCTTGCGCTGCAACCGTGTGCGAGCGGGTCGGGAAAACCTTGGTTACACAGGCTGTACGCAGGCCTTGCTCTGCCATACCCAGCGTTGCGCGCAGACCGGCGCCGCCTGCCCCGACAACCACGACGTCATATTCGTGGGTTTCATATTCATATGCTGCTGTCATTATCTCTGATCCTTACCGCGCGTCGTCACAGGGCCAGCTTGACGAGGGCAAACAGCCCCGCAGCCATCAGCGTGTAGCCAAACGCCCACATCGCAACGAGTGTGATCTTTTCCGCGATCCCGTGCACGTAGTCCTCGATGGTTTCCTGCGCCTCATACATGAGTTGCAACAGACCAACGACCAGTGTCAGTGCAGTGATGATGGCCGGGAAGGGTCGGGCGAAATAGGCCAGAACCTCTTCGTAGGTTCCGCCGATGCCATAACCAAAAGTGAAGATGAACAGGGGCACCAGAATGGCCAGGATCATCGCCCGAACCATGGTGCGCCAATGGGTTTGCGTTCCGGATTTCCCAGCGCCCAGGCCTTGCGCGCGTTTGCGGTCGGTAAGGTATTGCATCGCCATCCTCCTTACACCAAAGCCATGGTTATGATGGTCAGAACGGTCGCCCCGACAAACATGCCAATGCCCATCTTTTCGGACACCGAAACATCCAGGCAATAGCCGAAATCCCAAACCACGTGGCGCAGACGGCCCAGCGTGTGATACCACAGCGCCCAAACGCCACCGGTCAGGATAAGCTGACCAAACCAGCTGCGCAGAAAGCCGTCGATGCCAGCAAATGCGGCCTCAGACGTGGCAGCAGCAAGCAACCACCAAACAACAAGTGCGGCGATTGCGAACACCGCAAGAGCGGACAGTCGAACCATGATCGACGATATCGAGGTCATCTGTGGACGATAAATCATTATGTGTGGCGAGAGCGGGCGGTTGCCCCGATTGACATCGGCCATGGCGGCTCCTCTTACTTTGGCTACTTGTCGTTTTACCGGTTTTTGGTGGTCTGTCACGTGCTGCACCCGCAAAAACAGGTAAAATTACCGCAAAATGGATGATTTCTTCAAAATGTGATCACGCAAATAAAAGCCGTGATCACAAATGACATTCAGCGCTGCCTATGTTAGCGATTTCAGTAGGAAAGCAATGTGATCACGAATCTGCCTTGCCTATTTCAAGTCGGCTGATTGCTGTGTTACCTCTCGCAGCAGCTTTTTTCGAATACGTTCAGGGTAATCAGCAAACCCGGCGGCAGACACAACAAAAGCACCCTCGCCCACGATGACATTCTCAAAGAAATAGGCCGTCAGATCCGGTTCAGATTCTTCGATGGCAATCGCATTCACGGTTACGCCACGGGCACGCAGCAGGCGATGGATCTGACTAGGCTCGACCCCTTCGTTCGAGACCCCATCGCCAGAAATATCTATCAACAAACGTTTGCAATCGTCCACAGCATCAAAGCTGGCCAGCGTCATTTCTAACGCTTCGCCTATAGCCGTTGAGAAGTTTCGCCAGATGCGTGGATCTTGCGCGACTTGGCTGGCAAACCCATCCAGTGCGTCGAAACTATCGATCCGAGTCCAGGGAATAGTTACCCGCTGACGCGATGCACCGGTCCATTGCACCAGCATCAACCGCGCCTGCCCGCGCACCAGTGCTTCGGACACAATCGGGTCGCGCAGCCCCGCCGCCAGCCCATCCATCTGGGTGCGATATTCGTCACTGTCGACCGACCCCGAAACATCGACAGCCAAAGCCAATGCCAAATCGCAAGACCAAGCGGGTGGTGCTAAACACAGGCAAGCGATCAAGGCGCGAAACAGGATCATAGCAGTACCCTAGCATGTATCGCAGGGTCTGCACGAAATCACATTGGCATGAGCGCCCAGTAGTCCAGATCCAACAGAACCTGCGACTGGTACTTGCCGTCTTCATTGCGCAACTCAAACGGCGCACCGCCTTTGGTGGCAACCAATCGCAAGCGGATAGCCCCGACGCCGGGAACGCTGGTTTCGGCTTTGTCCAAAACCTCTGACCAGGCCTTGATGGTATCACCCGCAAAACAAGGATTCGCGTGGGCGCCACCGTTCAGGCCAACGATCATCTGCGCATTTGCCAACCCGTTAAAGGACAAGGCTCGCGCCATCGAGATCACATGACCGCCATAGATCAATCGTCCCTCGGGTCGGAAGGTGAGGTCAAAATGCACTTTGGCCGTGTTCTGCCACAGACGAGTGGCCAGCATATGTTCAGCCTCTTCGATGGTCACTCCATCCACATGGTCGATTGTCTCACCGATTTCATAGTCACCCCAGCGATGGGGCTCGCCCGCCAAGGTGAAATCATAGTTCGAAAAATCCAGCCCCTCGGGGATCACCAAATCTTCCGGTGCCAAAACCTTTTTCAGGTCGGGTACAACGGTTTCCGGCGGCGGCGCATCCGGGTTCGACTTTCGAACCATAACCCAGCGCACATAGTCGATCACCACCTCGTCCAGCTGGTTCAGACCACGGGTACGCACCCAGACCACGCCCGTTTTGCCGTTCGAATTCTGCTTGACCCCGATCACCTCAGAGATCGAGCGCAAGGTGTCGCCGGGATAGACCGGCTTTATCCAGCGGCCCTCGGCATAGCCCAGATTGGCCACCGCGTTCAGCGAGACATCCGGTACGGTCTTGCCGAACACCACATGAAACGCCGCCAAATCATCAAACGGACTTTCCTGTAACCCACAAGACCGCGCAAACTCGTCCGAGGAATAAAGCGCGTGGCGCGCCGGATAGAGCGCGTGATACAGCGCCCGCTCCCCATCCGTCACGGTACGGGGCACCGCATGGGGCAGGACCTGCCCAACGGAATAGTCCTCGAAAAAGCGACCCGGATTGGTTTTTGCCATTATTGCTGTCCCAGTTTCATGTCAGGTGAATAATCGCCATCGACCTCTTTGGTCACGGCCTGCGCACAACGCATGACACCGTTTTCCGCGTCAAACGCGTAGGATGGGTCGCCATACAGGTCCCACCCTTTAGCCAGCGCATCTGATACTTTGTGGCAGAACGCGGAGGTGTCTTCCTCGGTCAGCAATCGATAGAGCTTTGCCATTACTGGTTCCCCCTATCCACCAAATGGGGATGGGCCGACCAACCCGTGGATATATCCGATGATGCCAAGCAAAACGATTGAGGCAACAAAGAACATCGCATCCTTGCCGTATGTACCGGGTTCACCCGGCGTCCAATCAGGTTCGGATTTGTTGATCACAATGACTTCAACGACGGCCCAGGCCAAAAGACCGCCGAACAAGACAATCGAGGCCAGATCGCCATTCACCAGCAGATGCGCAAACGCCCAAAGCTTGAACCCTCCCAGCATCGGATGGCGCATCTTGTTCAGCAGACGGCCTTTCTGGCCAGCCGGGCTCATCATAAAGATCGCGATCAGAACCAGCAGGTTGTTGACGTGGATCAGGAAGGTCGGTGGCGCCCAGACATAGATGAAATCGGTCATGCGGTAGCCGAAGATCATCAGCAGAATCGAGGCAACCAGCGCCAGCGCCACCACGCCTTTGCCTGCATCGCCCATTGCTGCCCGCTGTTCGGGCACCACGCGTTTGAAAAGATGCGCGGCCCACCATAGTGCCACGCCCAAAATCAGAAGAACAAAGCCCATGCTGGCTTACCCCGCTTGCAAAGCTGAAATCGCCTCTGCTTTTGCCAGAATTTCGCGGGCAGTTACAACATGCAGGTTCTCAACAATCCTGCCATCAACAACGGCGACGCCCTGCCCCTGCGCCTCGGTCTCTTCAAAGGCGGCGATCTGGCGGCGCGCCAGGTCAATCTCGGCCTCAGACGGGGCAAAGGCGGCGTTGGTCACTTCAACCTGCGCCGGATGGATCAGGGTCTTCCCGTCAAAGCCCATATCCCGGCCTTGCGTGCATTCGACGGCCAGACCTTCGGTATCTTTGAACGCGTTATAGACCCCGTCCACGATAATCAGGCCTTCGGCCTTTGCAGCCAGCAGACATAGGCCCAGCGAGGTCATCAACGGCAGACGATCAGGGCGGAAACGGGTCTGAAGCTCTTTGGCCAGATCGTTGGTACCCATCACAAACCCGGTCATCAGGGGATGGGCGGCAATCTCGGCTGCGTTTAGCATACCGCGTGGCGTTTCCATCATCGCCCAGATCGGCAGATCACCGGTGATGGCGCCCAGGGCATCCACATCCGCGGCGGAGTTCACTTTTGGTAGCAGCACCACATCCGCGTCCATATCGCTCAAGGCCTCAGCATCCGCACGGCCCCATTCGGTGTCCAACCCGTTGATCCGAACGATCTTGACCCGCGCGCCATAGCCACCGGCAGCCAACGCCGCCTTCAGCGTTTCGCGTGCGTTGGGTTTTTCGTCAGCGGCTACCGCGTCTTCAAGATCGAAGATAATCGCATCCACGGGCAGAGTGCGTGCCTTGTCCAGCGCCCGCTCTCTCGAGGCTGGAATATACAAAACCGAACGATACGGGCGTTGACGCGGGTCCATTGACCTCTCCCTGAGCAATAATGTTGCGCGGAATGGGGCATTTTTTAAGAGAAACTTCAAGGTCAAATTTGCCGCATCGCAGCATAAGCGCCTATTCGTGACGCAACGCACTTTGGTTTAACCAAATCTCCCGCCCTTGTTCGCAAGCTGGTCCTCAGATCAGACAGAAGGGGCCAGAGATGAAGAAATCATTTTTGAACATGACGATCGGGCTGGGGATTATGGTGCTGACCGCACAGCACGTGAACGCGCAGAGCCGCAACTGCGCCCCGCGCGCAGACATAATCAAACGCCTGTCGGAAGGGTATGGCGAAACACGTAAAGGGATCGGGATTGCTGGCCAGGGCGCGGTGATGGAATTGTTCGCCTCTGATGAAACAGGTAGCTGGACCATTACCGTCACGCTGCCGGATGGCGCAACCTGCCTTGTCGCCTCGGGACAGTCCTATGAGACTTTGGCCGAAGCCTTGCCGCCAAATGCCTAAGCCAAAGCATCCCAGATGAGTTTGCAGCCGGTCAGCGTCAGCAGAACATAGGTAATCCTGAAAAACACCTGTTCGGACAGCATGAAATGCGCCCGAACCCCAAGCCATGCACCTAAAAGTGCGAAAGGCGACAGCAGAAGGTTCGCCCAAGCGGTGTGCCATGTGAAAAGGCCCAGATAGGCGTAAGGTACAAACTTCACGATGTTGACGACCCAAAAGACCAGTACGGTCGAGGCCTGAAACTGGGTCTTTGTTAGGCGCTGTGATAACAGATAAACGGCGGCGGGCGGGCCGCCAGCGTGGCTGACAAAGCTTGTGAAGCCCGCCACCAATCCGGCGAACAAACCTGCCGATGGCGGCAACTGCCTCGTGAAACCGCCAATCCAGCCCTTTGCACGCGCCACATGCCAGATCACAAACCCGATCGAAATCGCACCTATCAAAAGGCGTAAGACATCGTCATTGGTCGCGCGATACAGAACCGTTCCCAATATCACGCCGGGTATTGCCCCCAGTATTAGCAGGCGTGCACTTGGCCAATCCCAGCGCTTCCAGTAGGGTTTCAACGTCGCCAGGTCGATGATCATCAGGATCGGCAGCATCAGCGCCAGCGCCTGACCCGGGCTCAGGATGATGGCTAGAATCGATGAAGACGCGAAGGCCACGCCCGACCCGAACCCGCCCTTGGAAATACCCGCGAAGATGACCGCAGGGATCGCCACGGCAAAAAACATCAAATTCAATTCGAACATGTGGCAGCCTGCGAATTGGCTTGTCTCACTAGCCGTTTAGCGCAACCACCAAGGGCAAGGCAAACGGTATGCGGTTGCATGCCGCGCCGCACAGGCCTTGCGTTGCGGCGTTTAAAGGACTAGCACAACCGCGATTTCAAAACCGACCGGAGATATTCCAAATGGCCAGACCCAAGATTGCGCTGATCGGCGCGGGGAACATCGGCGGCACGCTTGCGCATCTTGCAGCTGTCAAAGAACTGGGTGACGTAGTCCTGTTTGACATCGCTGACGGGCTGCCCCAAGGCAAAGCGCTCGACATCGCCGAATCCGGCCCGTCCGAAGGGTTTGACGCGTCGATGTCCGGCAGCAGCGACTATGCCGATATCGCAGGCGCGGACGTCTGCATCGTCACCGCTGGTGTCGCCCGCAAGCCGGGCATGAGCCGCGATGACCTTCTGGGCATCAACCTCAAAGTGATGAAGTCGGTCGGTGAAGGTATCGCCAATCATGCACCCGACGCGTTCGTGATCTGCATCACCAACCCGCTGGACGCGATGGTCTGGGCCCTACGCGAATTCTCGGGCCTGCCGCACAACAAAGTCTGCGGCATGGCGGGCGTGCTGGATTCGGCGCGTTTCGCGCATTTCCTGTCGGAAGAATTCAACGTCTCAATGCGCGACGTCACCGCCTTCGTTCTGGGCGGCCATGGCGACACCATGGTACCTTCGGTACGGTATTCGACCGTTGCCGGTATCCCGCTGCCTGATCTGGTTCAGATGGGTTGGACAACACAAGAGAAGCTGGACGCTATTGTTCAGCGTACCCGTGACGGTGGCGCTGAAATCGTTGGTTTGCTGAAAACCGGTTCGGCATATTACGCACCGGCTACTTCGGCAATCGAAATGGCCGAAGCCTACCTGAAAGACCAGAAGCGCGTTCTGCCTTGTGCCGCCTACTGCAATGGTGAGCTGGGTGTTGACGGGCTTTATGTCGGCGTTCCAACCGTGATCGGTGCCGGTGGTGTTGAGCGTATCGTCGACATCAAGCTCAACGAAGACGAGCAGGCTGGTTTCGACAATTCGGTCAACGCCGTGAAGGGCCTGATCGATGCATGCAAAGGCATCGACAGTTCGCTGGCATAGGCTTACTGAAAGCTTCCAAGAACCGGCCCCCGTGCGGGCCGGTTTTTTTGTGCCAGGCCCGTCCGCCATGTTGCAGATGTTTGCGCAACCGTCGCAAACCCCCTTTTTTGAATATGTTTTCCGCATGTGCATTGTGGGATTCGAATCAAAACCAAGGGCCTGTCAATTTGTGATCACACGCCAAAAAAGCGTGATCACAAATAGTGAAAATCTTCGTGAAAAACCTCTTTGCTGTCAAAAAACCCTTTAAACTTGCCGGCTAGACACCCCTATAACGGTTTAATCGTAGTCAGACGGGACAGTTTCGATGAATATTCACGAATACCAAGCCAAAGCGCTTCTTCGCAGCTATGGCGCTCCGGTCTCCGACGGTCGCGCGGTTTTGCGCGCCGAGGAAGCCAAAACCGCAGCCGGTGAACTGGATGGCCCCCTTTGGGTTGTCAAAGCACAGATCCACGCAGGTGGACGCGGCAAAGGCAGCTTCAAAGAAGCGGATGCCGGTGAAAAAGGCGGCGTCCGTCTGACCAAATCGGTCGAAGAAGCCGCCGAAGAGGCCAAGAAGATGCTGGGTCGCACGCTGGTGACGCACCAAACCGGCCCCGCAGGCAAGCAGGTCAACCGCATCTATATTGAGGCCGGCTCAGGCATCGAACGCGAATTGTACCTGGCCCTGCTGGTGGATCGTCAGACCAGCCGCATTTCGTTTGTCTGCTCGACCGAAGGCGGCATGGATATCGAGGAAGTGGCCGCCGCCACCCCTGAGAAAATCCTGTCCTTCTCGGTCGACCCGGCCACTGGCTATCAGGCCTATCATGGCCGCCGAATTGCTTTCTCGCTGGGTCTGGAAGGCGCGCAGGTCAAGCAATGCGTCAAACTGATGAACCAGCTTTATAACGCCTTCGTCGAGAAGGATATGGAGATGCTGGAGATCAACCCCTTGATCGTGTCGGACAGCGGCGACCTGAAAGTGCTGGACGCCAAAGTCGGTTTCGACGGTAACGCGGTCTACCGCCACCCGGATATCGCCGAGCTGCGCGATACGACCGAGGAAGACCCCAAGGAACTGGAAGCCAGCAAATACGACCTGAACTACATCGCGCTGGATGGTGAGATCGGATGCATGGTCAACGGTGCCGGTCTGGCGATGGCGACGATGGATATCATCAAGCTCTATGGAGCTGAGCCTGCCAACTTCCTTGACGTGGGAGGCGGTGCGACCAAAGAGAAAGTGACCGAAGCGTTCAAGATCATCACCTCGGACCCGAACGTCAAAGGCATTCTGGTCAACATCTTCGGCGGCATCATGCGCTGTGACGTCATCGCCGAGGGCGTTGTCGCCGCGGTGAAAGAGGTCGGCCTGCAGGTTCCGCTGGTCGTGCGTCTGGAAGGCACGAATGTCGAGAAGGGCAAAGAGATCATCAACACCTCTGGCCTGGACGTGATCGCGGCGGACAACCTGAAAGACGGTGCCGAGAAGATCGTGAAGGCGGTTAAGGGGTGAACGCCGATCCGGGGCATTAGTCCCGGCAAACGCTCCGGTGGAGCGTTTGAGGCGCGAACGGGCGGAGCCCCGGAGAACTTGATGCAATATGTAGAAGCCTTCAATTCACTCGGTTACGACGTGCCCAATCCTCGCCAGGATTGGAGCGCCGCGAAAGATGATGGAGTCTGCATCACGCTCTGGAAATCCGAAGTTCAATGGGCCCCTGCACCTCCGCGCCTTGATCTTTGGACACGGGCGACACCCGGCACGACCGATTGGGAAAACCTACCCGGACACAAAAAGCGTGCGAACCACCTTGAGCGTGCGGTTTCGGAGTTCGATGGTTGGGTCGATGTGATCGTAGTCAATGGTGTTCCCGGACAAGGATATGGCGCTGCTGATCCTTGGTTGCCCGCGCAGCGCGCAAACCATGGCTGGCGCATTCAAAAATTCGATAAGGCGACGGGCTTCTTTTCCGTCGCCGCAGAGAAACTGAAATAGGAGACTCCAAAAAATGGCAGTCCTCATCGACGAAAATACCAAAGTGATCTGTCAGGGCTTTACCGGCTCGCAGGGCACATTCCACAGCGAACAGGCCATCGCTTATGGCACCAAGATGGTCGGCGGTGTAACGCCCGGCAAAGGCGGGATGGAGCATCTGGGCCTGCCCGTGTTCAACTCGGTCCACGAGGCCAAGCACGTAACCGAAGCCAACGCCTCGGTGATTTATGTGCCGCCGCCTTTCGCGGCTGACTCGATCCTTGAAGCGATTGATGCCGAGATGGAAGTGATCGTCTGCATCACCGAAGGCATCCCGGTTCTGGACATGATGAAGGTGAAGCGCGCGCTGGAAGGCAGCAAGTCGCGCCTGATCGGCCCGAACTGCCCCGGTGTCATCACGCCCGACGCCTGCAAGATCGGCATCATGCCCGGCCACATCCACAAGCGCGGTTCGGTCGGCGTAGTATCCCGCTCGGGAACGCTGACCTATGAGGCCGTCAAGCAGACCACCGATGTGGGCCTCGGCCAGTCCACCTGTGTGGGCATCGGCGGCGACCCGATCAAAGGCACCGAGCATATCGACGTACTGGAATGGTTCCTGGCTGACGACGAAACCAAGTCGATCATCATGATTGGCGAAATCGGTGGCTCGGCCGAAGAAGAAGCCGCGCAATTCCTGGCGGATGAGGCCAAGAAAGGCCGCAAAAAACCCACGGCGGGTTTCATCGCAGGCCGCACAGCCCCTCCGGGCCGCCGCATGGGCCACGCGGGCGCGATTGTCGCTGGAGGCAAAGGCGGTGCCGAGGACAAGATCGAAGCCATGCGCTCGGCCGGTATCGTCGTGGCCGAAAGCCCGGCACAGCTGGGTGAGGCTGTGCTGGAAGCGATTGGGTAAGTGACCAAAGACCGGGCATATGCTTGTAGGGCAGCGCCCGGCCCGAGGGTGGGCGAGAAGCGCCCGCCCTTCTCGTATTTGATATATCTATATACTCTGCTCTTGGCGATACTATTTGCATTCTCTGCATCAGGGCCCGCCGAAGCAAAAGAGTGTAGTGTTCTTATCGGCTGGACCAACGGAGGGCAATTCCTCCGGGATGAGACCTGCGAAACGCACCACATCGCCAAAGAAAAAGGGTTTTCCGAGCTTAATTTGTCCGCAAGCAAAAAGTACCATTTTCGGTTTCGAGCAAATAAAGGCTCCACCAAAGATATGATCATAAAACGGGTTGGTTATGTTTGCGGGTTGGTTGGCAGCGACCGAGCTGTTTTCAACGCCAATCGAGGCAAGCAGAACGGTATTGTCGTTTCTTTTTCGTGTGGTGGAATACTTGGGTGAGTGACTAGATATGACCTTCTCCGACGCCATCCGCACCTGCTTCTCGAAATTCTTCACCTTTTCAGGTCGCGCCTCGCGGCCCGAATACTGGTTCTTTTTCCTGTTCATCGTGATCTGGAGCGTCATTGCCGGGATCATCGATGCGCAGTTCTTCACCCAAGTTGCGGTGACCGAAACCGAAACATCCAAATCCGTCGCAGCTACGTCCTCCCAACCGGTGCAAAGCATCGTCAGCCTGATCGTCTTCTTCCCCCATCTCGCCGTCGCTTGGCGGCGGATGCATGATACCGGGCGCAGTGGCCTCTACGCTTTGCTGCCAATCCTGCTGATCCTCGGGGCCTTTGCGACCCTGTTCTTCGGCATCGGGCTCGCCTCCAGTTTCCAGCATGGCGGCAATCTGGACATCCTGTTCACCCGCGCCACGCTGCTGATTGTCATTCCGACACTGCTGATCCTGTTTGTGTCGCCCCTCCTGGTGCTGTGGTGGCTGTCCCGCCCCAGCCAACCAGGCACCAACCAATACGGTCCCAACCCATATGAGGTAGCCCAATGACCGAACATACGCCCAACACTGCCTTTCATGCCTCTAGCTTCATGCAGGGGCATAATGCCGAGTATCTGGAGCAGCTTTATGCCCAGTACACAAAAGACCCCAACGCGATAGATGCGGCATGGGTCGAGTTCTTTCGGCAGATGGGTGACGCCACACCGGATGTTCAGAAAGAGGCCGAAGGACCATCCTGGGCACGCACCGACTGGCCGCCTATGCCGACAGATGATCTGACGGGCGCGTTGACAGGTGAGTGGGCCGAGATTGATGCCAAGGCCGCCGGCAAGAAGATTCAGGAAAAGGCAGCCGACACCGGTGTTCAGGTCAGCGAAGACCAGATCAAGCGCGCCGTGTTGGACAGCCTGCGCGCCCTCATGCTGATCCGGGCCTATCGGATCCGGGGCCATTTGGCGGCTGATCTCGACCCGCTGGGCATGCGGGCGGCCAGCACCCATCCGGAGCTGGACCCGAAAACATATGGCTTCACCGATGCCGACATGGATCGCCCGATCTTTATCGACAATGTTCTGGGCCTGCAGATGGCCAGCATGCGCCAGATCGTCGAGATCGTGAAACGCACCTATTGCGGCACTTTCGCGCTGCAATACATGCATATCTCGAACCCGGAAGAAGCCGCCTGGCTGAAAGAACGCATCGAAGGCTATGGCAAGGAAATCCAGTTTACCAAGGAAGGCCGCAAGGCGATCCTGAACAAGATGGTCGAGGCCGAAGGGTTCGAGAAATTCCTGCATGTCAAATACATGGGCACCAAGCGCTTTGGTCTGGACGGGGGCGAAAGCCTGATCCCCGCGATGGAGCAGATCATCAAGCGCGGCGGAGCCTTGGGTGTTCAGGACATCGTCATCGGCATGCCGCACCGTGGGCGTCTGAACATTCTCGCCAATGTGATGGGCAAACCCTACCGCGCGATTTTCAACGAGTTTCAGGGCGGCAGCTTCAAGCCCGAAGACGTGGATGGCTCGGGCGATGTGAAGTACCACCTCGGCGCCTCCAGCGACCGTGAGTTTGACGGCAACAGCGTGCACCTGTCGCTGACTGCCAACCCCAGCCACCTTGAGGCCGTGAACCCGGTTGTTCTGGGCAAGGTCCGCGCCAAGCAGGATCAACTGAACGATACCGACCGGACCAAGGTGATGGGCATTCTGCTGCACGGCGATGCGGCCTTTGCTGGTCAGGGTGTGGTCGCCGAAGGGTTCGGCCTGTCCGGTTTGCGCGGGCACAAGACCGGCGGCACCATGCATATCGTGGTGAACAACCAGATCGGTTTCACCACCGCACCGCACTTCTCGCGCTCCAGCCCCTATCCCACAGATATCGCGCTGATGGTCGAAGCTCCGATCTTCCACGTGAACGGCGACGATCCCGAAGCGGTTGTACACGCTGCCAAAGTGGCAACCGAATTCCGCCAGAAGTTCCACAAAGACGTGGTGATCGACATCTTCTGCTATCGACGGTTTGGTCACAACGAGGGCGATGAGCCCATGTTCACCAACCCGATCATGTACAAGAAGATTAAGACGCATAAGACGACGCTATCGCTGTACACGGAACGTCTGGTCAAGGACGGGCTGATCCCCGAAGGCGAGATCGAGGATATGAAAACCGCCTTTCAGGCCCGCCTCAACGACGAGTTCGAAGCCGGAAAGGACTATAAACCCAACAAGGCCGATTGGCTGGACGGGCGGTGGTCGCATCTGGACAAAAACAAAGACGAATACATGCGCGGTGAAACCGCCATTTCGCCGGATACTTTGGCCGAGATCGGTGCTGCACTCTCGCGCACACCGGATGGGTTTGCGATGCACAAAACCGTTGGCCGTCTGCTCGAACACAAGAAACAAATGTTTGAGACCGGCAAAGGTTTCGACTGGGCGACTGGAGAAGCTCTGGCCTTTGGCTCATTGCTGACCGAAGGCTATCCCGTGCGTCTGTCGGGTCAGGATGCCACGCGCGGGACCTTCAGTCAGCGCCATTCTGGATTCATCAATCAGGAGAATGAAGAGCGTTACTATCCGCTCAACAACATTCGCGCGGGTCAGTCGCAGTACGAAGTGATCGATTCGATGTTGTCGGAATACGCGGTTCTGGGTTTTGAATATGGCTATTCACTGGCCGAACCCAACGCGTTGACCCTCTGGGAGGCGCAGTTCGGCGATTTCGCCAATGGTGCGCAGATCATGTTCGACCAGTTCATCAGCTCGGGCGAGAGCAAATGGTTGCGCATGTCTGGTTTAGTTTGTTTGCTTCCGCACGGCTTTGAAGGTCAGGGCCCGGAACACAGCTCGGCGCGACTGGAACGGTTCCTGCAGATGTGCGGCCAGGACAACTGGATCGTGGCAAATTGCACGACGCCTGCGAACTATTTCCACATCCTGCGTCGGCAGCTACACCGGACCTTCCGTAAGCCGCTGATCCTGGTGACACCCAAGTCGCTGCTGCGCCACAAGCTGGCTGTCAGCACGGCTGAGGAATTCACCACCGGCTCCAGCTTCCATCGCGTCTTGTGGGACGATGCGCAGCATGGCAATTCGGATACGAAGTTGGTCAAGGACGACAAGATCAAGCGGGTCGTGATGTGTTCCGGCAAGGTTTATTATGACCTGCTGGAAGAACGTGACGCACGTGGCATCGACGATGTCTACCTGATGCGAATTGAACAATTCTATCCGTTCCCTGCGCATTCTCTGATCAATGAGCTTGAGCGTTTCAAAGGCGCTGAAATGATCTGGTGTCAGGAAGAACCCAAAAATCAGGGTGCCTGGACCTTTATCGAGCCCAACATCGAATGGGTCCTGTCCCGCATCAAAGCAAAACACACACGGCCACTCTATGTCGGCCGCGCCACATCGGCTTCGCCTGCGACGGGTCTGGCCAGCCAACACAAAACCCAACAACAAGCGCTGGTGAACGAAGCGCTGAGCATTGAAGGAAAGTAAACGATGACGATTGAAGTTCGTGTTCCCACGCTTGGCGAGTCAGTAACCGAAGCCACAGTTGCGACATGGTTTAAGAAACCGGGCGATGCGGTCGCAGTGGATGAAATGCTGTGTGAGCTTGAAACAGACAAGGTCACCGTCGAAGTCCCCGCCCCCGCCGCCGGTGTGATGGGTGAGATCGTTGCTGCCGAAGGCCAGACGGTTGGCGTCGATGCGTTGCTGGCCACCATCGCAGACGGTGACAGCACTGCGGCTGCCCCCGCGGCCGCAGCGCCTGCCCCTGCAGCATCGCCCGCGGCTTCGGCGGGCAGTGTCGACGTGATGGTGCCAACACTGGGCGAGTCCGTGACCGAGGCAACCGTGTCGACCTGGTTCAAACAGGTTGGCGACAGCGTCGCGCAGGACGAAATGCTATGCGAGTTGGAAACCGATAAAGTCTCGGTCGAGGTGCCTGCCCCCGCAGCGGGCGTTCTGGCAGAGATTGTGGCCCCCGAAGGTACAACTGTAGATGCCTCGGCGAAACTGGCGGTGATATCGGGTGCAGCGGCTGGTGCGGCTCCGGCGGTTGCCGCAGCAGCGACCGCCCCTGCAGCAGCCAGCACCGGCAAAGACGTGGCGAATGCCCCCTCTGCTGAAAAAGCCATGGCCGAGGCTGGCCTGTCCGCTGATCAGGTCACTGGGACCGGTCGTGATGGCCGGATTATGAAAGACGATGTGGCGCGTGCTGTTGCAACCGCTGCTACCCCGGCCCCCGCACCTGCGGCAGCGCCTGCTCCGGCCCCACGTGCGCCGGTTGCGGCCAGCGACGCTGCGCGCGAGGAACGGGTCAAAATGACCCGCTTGCGTCAGACCATCGCAAAGCGCCTGAAAGACAGCCAGAACACCGCAGCGATGCTGACCACCTATAACGAGGTCGACATGACCGAGGTGATGGCCCTGCGTAGCCAGTACAAGGACCAGTTCGAGAAGAAGCACGGTGTGCGTTTGGGCTTTATGTCCTTCTTCACCAAGGCCTGCTGCCACGCGCTGAAAGAAGTGCCCGAAGTGAATGCCGAGATCGACGGTACCGACATCGTCTACAAGAACTTCGTCCATATGGGTGTAGCCGCCGGTACACCGACAGGACTGGTGGTTCCAGTCATCCGCGATGCCGACAGCATGTCCTTTGCCGCGATCGAAAAAGCGATTGCCGAAAAAGGCAAACGCGCCCGTGACGGCAAGCTGAGCATGGAAGAGATGCAAGGTGGCACCTTCACCATCTCGAACGGCGGTGTCTACGGCTCACTGATGTCCTCGCCGATCCTGAACCCGCCGCAATCGGGCATCCTTGGCATGCACAAGATTCAGGACCGTCCGATGGCGATCAACGGTCAGGTGGTGATCCGCCCGATGATGTATCTGGCGCTGTCCTATGACCATCGGATCGTCGACGGCAAAGGCGCGGTAACCTTCTTGGTCCGCGTCAAAGAGGCTCTGGAAGACCCGCGCCGCCTGCTGATGGACCTGTAGCTATGGCAACGCATATTCTCTGGCAGGCCGATGTCGCAGATTTCGATGTCTGGCTTAAGGTGTTCCGCGAGGATCAAAAGATGAGAGAGGCCGCGGGTATCCGCGACCTCCACATCTGGCGTGACCCCAATCTGAAAGATCACGCAGTGGCCTTGTTTGAAGTCACTGATCTGGAGCGTGCGCAGAATTTCATCGAGTCCGAAGAACTGGCCATGCATCACGAACGCGGCGGCGTGGCCCATATTCAGGTTAAGATACTGACACCCGTTTGAATGCGACTGCCGCTGGACATAGACCCCAAGTATGGCCCGGGCGCGACGACGTCGGGCCACACAACAAAAGTTTCTCAAGCGTGACCCCTGAACTCACAGCCCTGACATTGGCCGCACTTTTGCAGGTTGTTCAGTATGTGGTGATGGCAGTCCCCGCGAATCTGGAACTCGGACCCGGCAAGACTACGTCTGCCCGCGACCGAAGCCGCTTGGGCGGCGGGTTGGAAGATCAGCTTTCCAAAACAACTGCGCGTCTGTACCGCGCGTTGAACAATCACTTCGAAGGGCTGATCCTGTTTGCTATCGCCTGTGTCGTCGCCACACTCAGCGGGTCATCCGGTGGCTTCACGACCACCTGCGCGTACATCTATCTGGCTGCGCGCGTCCTGTATGTGCCAGCATATTACTATGGCCTCAGACCCTGGCGCACACTGATCTGGTTGGTCGGATTTCTGGCCACAACCCTCATGCTTTTGGCGGTGTTATTGTGACCCCGCTGTTGTACAAATTGTTCATAGGCCCAAACCCTGTGACAGCCCGACTTCTCAAGGAGACCCCTCATGGCAAACTATGACGTCATCGTAATCGGAGCAGGCCCCGGCGGCTATGTCTGCGCCATCCGCTGCGCCCAGTTGGGCCTGAAAACCGCCGTGGTCGAAGGACGTGAGACGCTGGGCGGCACCTGCCTGAACGTAGGCTGCATCCCATCCAAGGCGCTATTGCATGCCAGTCATCAATTGCACGAGGCCGAACATAACTTCGCCAAAATGGGTCTGAAGGGCAAAAGCCCTTCGGTCGATTGGAAGCAGATGCAGGCCTACAAAGAAGAGACAATTGAAGGCAATACCAAGGGCATCGAGTTCCTGTTTAAGAAGAACAAGATCGACTGGCTGAAAGGCTGGGGCTCGATCCCGGCTGCAGGCCAGGTCAAGGTGGGTGACGAATTGCACGAAGCCAAGAATATCATTATCGCTTCGGGCTCGGAACCGGCTTCACTGCCTGGCGTCGAAGTGGATGAAAAGGTTGTTGTGACCTCGACCGGTGCGCTGTCGTTGGGCAAAATCCCCAAGAAAATGGTCGTGATCGGGGCGGGCGTAATCGGCCTGGAACTGGGCTCGGTCTATCAGCGCTTGGGGGCTGAGGTCACGGTGATCGAATTCCTCGATGTAATCACTCCGGGCATGGACCCTGAGGTGCAGAAAACATTCCAACGTATCCTGAAGAAGCAGGGTCTGAAATTCGTGATGGGGGCCGCAGTTCAGAAAACCGAAGCCACTAAGACAAAAGCCAAAGTCACGTACAAACTGCGTAAGGATGACAGCGAACATGTGATCGACGCAGACGCCGTACTGGTTGCCACCGGTCGCAAGCCGTTCTCAGACGGTCTGGGGCTGGATGCTCTGGGCGTCGAAATGACACCGCGTGGTCAGATAAAGGTCGGTGCCGACTGGCAGACCAATGTACCCGGTATTTATGCCATCGGCGACGTGACCGAAGGCCCAATGCTCGCGCATAAGGCCGAGGATGAGGGCATGGCCGCAGCCGAACAGGTCGCGGGCAAGCATGGTCATGTCAACTATGGCGTCATTCCGGGTGTGATCTACACCTGGCCCGAAGTTGCCAATGTTGGCGAGACCGAAGAGACGCTGAAAGAACAGGGCCGTGCCTACAAGGTTGGCAAGTTCATGTTCATGGGCAACGGTCGCGCCAAGGCGAACTTTGCCGCCGATGGGTTCGTCAAGATTCTGGCCGACAAGGACACCGACCGTATCCTGGGTGCACATATTATCGGCCCGGCGGCCGGTGATCTGATCCATGAGGTCTGCGTGGCGATGGAGTTTGGTGCCTCCGCAGAGGACCTCGCCCTGACCTGCCACGCCCACCCGACCTATTCCGAAGCCGTGCGCGAGGCGGCACTGGCCTGCGGTGACGGACCAATCCACAGCTAACGCTCATGACCCCGGCCGCGATCAGCGCGCTGGGGTCAGCCACGCCTGCAGATAGGTTTCCAGTCTGTCGGTAAATGTCGTCGCAGAATGCAGCGCGCAGAATCTCAGAGACATAGCCTGAATCGCAAAAGCCTGCACGCCCTCGGCCAATAGCTCTGATGGCACATCCTTGCGCATCTCGGCGGCATCAAGCCACATCATCACCACTCGAAAATACCGCTCAAAGCAATACGCGATGGGCCCGATCTCCGCGATGGCGGCGGCCCCAGAATATCGGATCAAAAGATCGAAGACATACCGCTCGGACGTCATGAAACTATGAACCGGTTCAAGGGCGGTGATGATCTCGGCGACGGTACCGGGCTTTGGCCCGTCGTCAGCCTGATCCAGACAGGCATTCAACTTGTCCGCGATCATGATCTCCATCAACGCATCTTTGTCGCGGAAATGGGCAAAGAACGTGCCTTTGGCGACGCCAGCCAGTTGCACCACCTCTTCGACCCGCAGGGCCTCGTACCCGTTTTTCTGAACCAGCTCTTCCGACACCGCCATCAGGCGGGCGCGGGTTTTCAGTGTGCGTTTCTGAACTGTCTTTTGCATGAGCCCAGATTGCATATTTTTTGACCACGGTCAAATTTATTATTGACCGTGGTCATTTTTTGGTTCTATAAGATGACCACGGTCACTTTTAGGAGAATCCCAATGCACCCGAAGAAAATTCTGATCCTGGACGGGCACCCCGGTGAAAACAGCCTGTCGCGCACCTTTGCGCAGACATATGGCGATGCGGCACGCCAGAACGGTCATGACGTGCGCGTCGTTCACCTAAGCGATCTTCAGTTTGATCTGGATTTCGGTCAGGGCAATTATCACGATTTCAAACCCCTCGAACCCGAACTGGAACAGGTTCTGCAGGATTTCGAGTGGAGCAATCATCTGGTCCTCACTGCGCCTATGTGGTGGGGTGGATTGCCCGCGAAACTGAAAGGGCTGATCGACCGGATGTTCATCCCAGGTCGCACGTTCGACACGCGCAACACGACGAAACTCGGTTTTCCAGCCCCAATGCTGACCGGGCGCACTGCGCGCGTAATCCTGACCTCGGACACGCCAGGCTGGTTCATGCGCCTGATCTATCGCCAAGCGCTCATCCGTCAGGTGCGTGATCAGATATTGGGGTTTGTCGGTTTCAAACCAACGAAGTTCACTTACTTCGCAGGTGCCAGCTATCCAAAAGCCGGCAGCGTCGAGCGCTGGATCTCGAAGGTTGAAAAAATTGGGGCGGCGGCGGTTTGATCGCTATGCCTACCACATCGTTTTGGCGGCGCGCGGAGCCCATTCCTGGTCATAGCGTGCGCCGCCCTCCTCACCGTCCGACGCTTCGGCAAGGATCTCTCCCACCGTTGGCAGACCTCGGGATTCATCATCGCCTGACCAGGTTTTAGCCCGCATCAGCGCACGGGCGCATTGGGTGTAGATTTCCTGGATGTCAATCACAATAACTGTCGCTGGGCGTTTGCCGTGCTTTTCGAACCGCGCGCGCAAATCTTCATCAGCCGTCAGCCGTGCCGATCCGTTCAAACGAACCACATTATTCGCACCCGGCACAAAAAACATCAACGACACGCGCGGGTCGCGCACGATATTGCGCAGCGAATCCAAGCGGTTGTTTCCTCGCCAATCCGGCAGGGCCAGCGTAGCGGGATCCAGTTCCAGAACCACCGGGCCATCGTCACCGCGCGGGCTGCCATCCACGCCTTCCGGACCAACCGTACTCAGAACGCATAGTCGGGACGCCATAATCCACTTACGATAAAGTGGCGTAAGCTGTCGCACCACCTTACGCAAAGATGGCGCGCCCGGTGTGCCGTAGAGCCCTTCTAACGTGCTCAGATCGTCAATGAACTGCATCCGGATCAAACCCCACTTCTTGCATCAGCGCGTCAGAACGTGTTTCGATTACGTTTTCTAGACGTTCCAGAAACTCTTCGCGTTCTACGCCGGGTTCAATGGGTTCAAGGAAGTCAACAATCGCAAGGCCGGGCTTGCGCATGAGACCTGTACGCGGCCAGAACACGCCTGCATTTGTCGCCACAGGGACACAGGGAAAACCCAACCCCTCGTACAAAACAGCAGTGCCTACTTTGTAAGGTTTCTTCGCCCCTGGCGCGACGCGGGTACCTTGCGGATAGATGACCAGCTGGCCGGGTTCGGTGAATTCTTTAGCGACGTCCTTGACCATTTTGGCCACGGCGGCGCCCTTCTTGCCCCGGTTCACGGGAATACAGCCCAGACGGCGCGCATACATGCCGATGATCGGGGTCCACAACAGCTCTCGTTTCATGATGAACTTGCCATGCGGGATAGCGTTGAAGATCATGATGATATCAAGAAAGGATTGATGCTTGGCACCAATCACTACCTCGCCTGTTGGCGGTGTACCGCGTACTTCGCTGCGAATACCCACCATCCAGCGCGCCATCCACAATGTGCTGCGCGCATAGGTTTTGCAGGCCCTTGATGCCCCCCGTTTTGCAAAAATCGCATAGGGCAAAAACACGATGCCAAGGATCAGCATCCAAAGGTAGATCACGAACATAAAGACCAACGAGCGGACCCATTGAACAGCCATGGACATCAGGAAAGCTCCTTCAACTTGCGGCGCGCAGCGGTCCAGGTCGCAAAGAAAGCGACAACGGCACCCAGAATTGGGATCACCACCGGCAGCGTCCAATCCCTCCCCTGAAATCCGACGCCGGACAAGAACCCTCCGGCATCCGAGGCTTCCGGCAATAGCAAAACGCCGATCATGCCCAGCAGCGTGCCCACCGCCGCACCGAACAGTGCACGATAGGTGAACCGACGCACAAAGGCGCCCGCGATGAACCGGTCGCGCGCACCGACCTGACGCAACACCTCGATGATCTGCGCATTCGCCGCCAGCGAGGCATTGGCCGCTAACGTGATCATCGCAGCTGTTGCGCCTCCGATCAGCAGGATCGAAATCCACCCAAGCCGTCGCAGTGAGACGGCCGCGTCCACCAAAGGTTCGCGCCATCGCGTGTGGTCGTCCAGCACGGCACCCGGCACTTCGGCCCCCAGGCGCAGGCGCAAGCCAGCAACATCCAGCCCAGGCTCGCCTTCGACAATCTCGATCAGCTGCGGGATGGGCAGTGTGTCCAACGGCAGGTCCCGCCCGAACCAGGGCGAAAGCAACGCCGCTTGCTCATCCGCAGTCAATGCACGGGCTGATGCCACACCCGGTGTCTGGTTCAGAACGGTCAGAGCGGCCTCGGTCTGCGCAGCCAGTTGTTCAGCAGGGGCGTTGATCCGCAACGTTGCCGCCCCGGCCAGTTCCGAGGCCCAGCGATCCGCGATCCGGCCCGAGGCCAGAGACAAGGCCAACGCAAAAACCGTCAGAAAGGCCATCGCGCCAGAAACAAACAACGTCAGATGAGCGGTATAACCGGTGGGTGGCACCACCCGATCGGCGCGGCTGTCGCGGCGCAGCAGGTTTCGGATGTCACCTTTGCTCATAGATCTGCTCCCGCCAGCTGCAACCGGCGCTGTGAAATACGCAGCACGCGGGCCTGGACCTGGCTTTTTGCGGCGCGGATCAGGCTTAGATCATGGGTAGCGATCAGGACGGTTTTGCCCATTTTGTTCAACTCAACCAGCAAGCGCAGCAGACGCTGCGACATCTCCCAATCCACGTTTCCGGTGGGTTCGTCCGCCAATACGACATCGGGTGACAGGATCAGGGCACGCGCCAGTGCGGCACGTTGGCGTTCACCTCCAGACAATTCGGGCGGATGTGCTTCAAGCCGCGAACCTAACCCGACCCATCCCAGCAATTCTGACAGATTGCTTTGTTCCTCGGCCTCGGCGCGGCCCGAAACCATCAACGGCAAGGCCACGTTTTCTGCCAGCGTCATGTGATCAAGGAACTGACAATCCTGATGTACAACACCGATCCGGCGGCGCAGCAACGCCATCTCATCACGGTCTAAGGCTGAAACATCCTGCTCAAAGGCGCTCAGACGCCCCGACGTTGGCAACAACGCGCCATAGCACAGCTTTAGAAAAGTGGTTTTGCCCGCCCCGGATGGACCCGTCAGAAAATGAAACGAGCCCGGCTGCAATTGCACCGAGACGTCGCTCAGCAATTCGCCGCCACCATAGGTGTAGCTGACATTCTCCAGCTCGATCACACGTGTCCCCTTTATTATGCTGCTCTTCTTGCCCGAGCGCGAATGTGGTTTCAATGCCTGTACCGAGTCCAATTGGTGACACTTGGACCCTGAAACCGAAATCGCGCTTTGCTGTTGGGTCTTAACGGAATAATATGCCTGAAAAAACTATTATCCGCCGAATTGCCGGCCGGGGAGGCAGCATGCGTCTTACATGTCCGAATTGCAGTGCCCAATACGAGGTGCCAGACGAGGTCATCCCCGAAGAAGGTCGCGATGTGCAATGTTCCGCCTGTGATCAGACATGGTTTCAGGCGAAACATCCCGCCGATGAAACAGCTGGGGTGGAAACCACCGAACTGAAAGCCAAGCTGTCTGAGCTTGAGACGTCGACACCTGAGGAAGAAGACGACACAGGCAGTGACAGGTCACCGGTCGAGGAAGCCTTTTCCAACCAAGAGACGGAAGTGGCCACGGCTGAAACGAAGACTTCCGGAAATATCGACCCCTCAGTTGCCAATATTCTTCAGGAAGAGGCCGCACGAGAATCCGAACTCAGGGCGCAGGAAGGCAGTAGCCTTGAAACGCAGCCTGATCTCGCATTGGATGTCGCACCAATTCCGAAAGTCGAACCCAAAACGCCAACCGCATCAGAAACATCCCAAGATGCCGGTCAGAAAGAGGCGTTGCCGGATGTTGAGACCATCAACTCCAGCATGTTGGCCGAAGACCCGGATGCCGCTCAACCAGCACGCAAATCCGGTGGCTTTGTACGCGGGTTTGCATTGGTTCTGATCATCGCGGTGATCCTGTATCTGATCTACGGCAATGCGCAGCAAATCAGCGAAGTCGTCCCACAGGCCGATCCAGTGCTGAAACCCTACGTATCGCTGATCGATCAGGCGCGTATCTGGCTTGAGGCGCAGGCCGGATCAGGCGCGTCACAGAACTAACGGCCTCAGAACCGTTCCAGCAGCCGTTTCAGGTATTCCAACTCAATCGTAGGCCGGTCGGTTTCTCCAGTCCGGCGGCGGATTTCATCCAGCAGCTCACGCGCGCGGCGGTAAACATCTTCGCCTTGCAAAAGATTGTCATCCGTCGAGATCGACCCCGCAGCACCGGGGTTTCGGCCCAGTGGATCACGGTTATTCGCTTGGGCCTCGCCTTCCTGCGTGCCTTGACCGGATTGGTTTTGCTGGTTCTCGGCCAACGCCTCACCAAGTGAGCGCATGCCTTCGCGCAGGGCTTCCATCGCCTCGGATTGACGATCTATCGCCTCGGCCAAATCATCGCCGCGTAGGGCCTGTTCGGCCTCATCCATGGCCCGCCCCGCACGGCCCAGCGCATCACGGGCGGCTTCGCCCTCCTGCGTGCCGGCACCCGGCAGGCCCTGTTCCTGGCGCCGCAATTCATCGCGCAGCGCCTGTTGACGATCCGCCAGACTGCCCTGACCGGATTGACCTTCACCAGCCTGATCCGAATCCTGCCCCTGACCGCCCTGCCCTTCGTGGCTTTGACCCCGACCCTGACCACCATTGCGGCCTTCGTTGCCCTGGCTTTCACCGGCCTGACCGCCCGGGTTGAATTGTTCCTGCAGATCGCGGAAGGCCTGATCGCTCAGACCTTGTTGTTCGCGCAGTGTCTCGGCCAGACCTTCCATGGCCTGTTGCCCCTCGGACTGGCCACCTTGACCCTGACCTTGGGTGACACGCATGTTTTCCATCATCTGCTGAAACTCTTCCAGCGCCTGCTGGGCTTCGGCCATGCGGCCCTGTTCCATCAGTTCTTGAATGCGGTCCATCATGGCCTGCAGATCATCCTGCGACATCTGCAGCGACTCGCCATTTTGCCCGGACTGACGTTCACCATCTTCGCCATTCTGTTGCGCCAGACGCTGCAACTGTTGCAGATAGTCCTGCGTCGCCTCGCGCAGTTCCTGCATCAACTCTGCAATCTCTTCATCGCTCGCGCCATTTTGCATCGCCTCGCTTAGGCGTTCCTGCGCGCGGCGCATCCGCTCAAGTGCGTCGGCCAGGGTGCCGTCTTCGATCAGCACCGCCAGATCCCACAGGGCTTGCGCGATTTCTTCCTGCTGAGGCTGCTTCAACCCGTATTGATTAAAGGTCTCCAACCGACGCAATAACACGCGCAGTCGCAGATAGGCCGTATCCGAGCGGAACAGGCCCTCGGGCTGATGCGAAACTGCCCGCAACACCTGAGCGACCCGAGCACCATTTTCGCGCGACCAAAGCAGATCGCGCCGTTGTTCGATCACAGCAGCCGCAAGCGGATCAAAGAACCGGCGCGCAGGCAAGGCGGTGAGATAGGGTTGCGATTCCGATTGCTGATCCGCCGCATCGCGCGCCATCAGCGTTATCCGCACCGGCAGATGTGCCCACGGATGTTGCGAGAAGTCTTCGATCAGGTCTTCGGTAAAATCAGCCCGGTCGCCGGTGATGGGCATGGGCAGTTCAATCTCGATCACCTCGCGCGGCTCAGGTTCGGTGGTCAAACCATACCGGCGATCTACGGCGCCCAGATCAAGTTCAATAAGGGCAGAGCCAGAGACAACGCCATAGTCGTCACTGGATTGAAACGGCAGCTTCATCTGCCCGCCTGCTTCGGCCTCAGCCCGACCTGCCACGTCAATGGTCGGAGGGGCATCTGCAATCACGTCAACAGCCCAATCCCGGCCTGCGGGTCCTTCGATCCGCAATTGCCCCGATTGGGTGACAACAAAATCCTGTTCTGGTTCAGTGGCAGCTTCGGTTCCAGTGACCGAGCTTGTTTCGGTCAGGCTGTGCGCACCGACCTCACCATAAAACCTCAAGGTCACGCTACTGCCCGCAGGCACGGACAGAGCGGGCCCCGATTGATCGGCAAGATAGAGTGTTGGCAGGCCGGTATAGCGCGGTGGCTCAACCCAGCCCTCCCAGGTTGGTCCTTGCCCCGCGACCGCCGTTCCCGGCGTCATCTCGGCGACGGAGCCAATGCGCCAAAGCGATCCGAACAGCATGGCGACAACCAAAGCCAATAGCGCGGCATAGCGCAGGGCGTATGGATCGCGCGATGCAAGGCGCAGATCAGGTTTCACCGCCTCAGCCTGAGAGACGCGCTGCGCCATCCGCGCCTTGTGCGCCTGCCACAAAGCAACTGAATCCGCATCCGTCGCCCCGATGGCCTGATCATCGATCAACGCCTGAATAGGGCGTCCGGGCAATGCCTCGTCCAAGCGGACAAGCGCCTCAGAGCGCGTCGGCCGATGGAATCGCCGAATCCCAACAGCCGCAGCCACGCTCAGCGCGATCAGGCTGACTGCACCTGCGGCCCAGACAAATTCAACGCGCACTTGATCCTGAAGTCCCAGCATCAAAGCAGCCAGAACTGCCATCAAAATCGAGAAAAACGGCCAGAAAGCGCGCAAAACCTGCTCGGCCAGCATCCCCGCATGGGTCAGCCAGAGCGATCGTCTTGGTATCGGCAGTTTCATTTTGTCGCGCAATGCGGGTCTCCTGATCGGGCCCGCACGCTTATTGCGTCAAAGCCACGTAGGTATGGTATCGCGGTTTATGATTTCGTCAAAGCTTGGGCGTTCACGAATAACTGCAAATTGATCCTGGTGCACCAGCACCTCTGGGATCAGAGGGCGAGTATTGTATTCGCTGGACATCACCGCACCATAGGCACCCGCACTGCGGAACGCCACCAAATCACCCGGGGCGAGCGGCGGCATGTTGCGTTGCTTGGCAAAGGTATCGCCGCTTTCACAGACAGGGCCGACAATGTCATAGGGCCGTTGTTCAACCCCTGGCACGGGTTCCTGTACAGCGATGATATCGTGATACGCCTCGTACATCGCCGGGCGGATCAGATCATTCATTGCCCCATCAAGGATCAGAAAATCCCGACCCTCGCCGGATTTCACATAGATCACCTTGCTCACCATCAGCCCGGCATTGCCCGCGATCAGACGGCCGGGTTCAATCTCGATTTCACAATCCAGATGGCCCAGCGTTTTCTTGATCAGCGCGCCATATTCGACAGGAAGCGGCGGCGCATCGTTAGAGCGCGCATAGGGAATGCCCAAACCGCCCCCCAAATCGAGACGACGGATATTGTGCCCTTCGGCCCGCAATTGTTCAGTCAGTTCAGCGACCTTGGTATAGGCCAACTCAAACGGCTCCAACTCAGTCAGTTGCGAGCCGATATGGACGTCGATGCCAATCACCTCAAGCCCCGGTAGGCTGGCAGCCAGCGCATAAACCTCGGATGCGCGCGAGATCGGAATGCCAAATTTATTTTCGGACTTACCTGTCGCAATCTTGGCGTGGGTCTTCGCGTCCACATCCGGGTTCACCCGGATTGTGATCGGCGCAACCATCGCCAGCTCCGCCGCGACCGCGCTGATCATCTGCATCTCGGGTTCGGATTCCACGTTGAACTGACGGATGCCGCCGGTCAGGGCAGTCCGGATCTCATCGGCCGTTTTGCCGACGCCTGAAAACACGATCTTGTCGCCCGGAACGCCTGCTGCCTTGGCCCGCAGGTATTCCCCACCCGAAACAACATCCATCCCGGCGCCTGCCTGTGCCAATGTCTTCAGGATGGCCTGATTGCTGGCCGCTTTCATCGCGTAGCAAACAAGGTGATCGGTTCCCTCAAGCGCATCATCAAACAGCTTGAAATGACGCAGCAAGGTGGCTGTTGAATAGACATAGAACGGGGTTCCGACCGCGGCAGCGATTTCGGAGATTGGGACATCCTCGGCGAAAAGCGCGCCGTCGCGGTAGAGAAAGTGATCCATATCTGCGCGCTTAGACCAAAACGGCCCCCCGGTTCAATGGATTCGGGCGCTTAAGAGCCGCACGCAGCCATTTAGAACTCGGTCGAGATCCCGGCACGTGCATAGCCGGATACAGAAATGCCAGTCTGTTTTGGCTCTGGCTTAGGATCAGGGCGCGACGCAGATGTGGGTTCGCACGCCGCCAAAACGGCAAGCGTTAGAACTAGGCCGACGGTTCGCATACACCATTCTCCTCAGAGTCTGTACTGACGGTGTTGGATTTCGGATCAGACACCCAGATAAAGGCCGAGGCCGCCCTTGCGCAGGCCTACGCCTCCGCCAACATGTGTCCCGCTGGACCCGACGCCAACGCCCAGGCTGGCGGTCGGCTGAACAGGTTCGCCATCGGCACCACAGGCCGCCAAGGCAAAACCGATCAAGATCAGCAGAATGATCCGAGACATACGCATCATACCAACGCCTTCCATCGTTTGATCTGAGCCCGCACCTGATCAGGCGCAGTCCCTCCATAAGATTGGCGCGAGTTTACCGAGTTTTTAACGGTGAGGACAGAATAGACGTCATCGGTGATATCCGCGTGGACCGATTGCATGTCTTCCAGCGACAGATCCGGCAGGTCGCTGCCCTTGCGTTCGGCCATGGCAACCAGCGACCCGGTCACATGATGCGCATCGCGGAATGGCAGGCCCAGCACACGGACCAACCAGTCGGCCAGATCGGTCGCGGTCGAAAAACCAGACCCCGCAGCGGCAGCAAGGCTATCGCGGTTGGCGTTCATATCCTTGACCATGCCTTCCATCGCAGCCAGTGCAAGCATCCAGTTGTCCGCGGCGTCAAAAACCTGTTCCTTGTCTTCCTGCATGTCCTTGGAATAGGCCAGCGGCAGACCCTTCATCACCATCATCAACGCGGTGTTCGCACCAAAGATGCGGCCGACTTTGGCGCGGATCAGCTCCGCCGCGTCGGGGTTTTTCTTCTGCGGCATGATCGAGGACCCGGTCGAGAAGCGATCCGAGAGCGTCACAAACCGGAATTGGGCCGAGGACCAGATCACCAGTTCTTCGGCAAAGCGCGACAGGTGAACGGCGCAGATCGAGGCAGTGGACAGAAACTCCAGCGCGAAGTCGCGGTCGCTGACCGCATCCAGCGAGTTCGCAGCAGGGCGGTCGAAGCCTAGCGTTTCTGCCGTCATGTGGCGGTCGATGGGGAAAGAGGTCCCGGCCAGCGCGGCGGCCCCCAGCGGGGACTCGTTCATCCGCGCACGGGCATCGCGGACACGACTGAGGTCACGCCCGAACATCTCGACATAGGCCATCATGTGGTGACCCCATGTTACCGGCTGCGCGGTTTGCAAATGGGTAAAGCCCGGCATAACCCAATCGGCTCCAACCTCAGCCTGCGCCAAAAGCGCGCGGATCAGAGCCAGAAGGCCGGTTTCGGCGGCATCCAGCTGATCGCGAACCCAGAGTTTGAAATCGGTCGCCACCTGATCATTGCGCGACCGACCCGTGTGCAGACGGCCTGCGGGTTCACCGATCACCTCTTTCAGGCGCGCTTCGACATTCATGTGGATGTCTTCCAGCGCGGTTGAGAACTGAAAGTCTCCGTTTTGGATTTCTGACAAAACGGTGAGCAGCCCTTCCCGAATAGCCTGCGCGTCACTATCACTAATAACGCCTGTGGCGGCCAACATGGCGGCATGGGCGCGCGAGCCTGCGATGTCCTGGGCTGCCATCCGCTGATCGAACCCGATCGAGGCGTTGATCGCCTCCATGATCGCGTCTGGACCGGCGGCAAAGCGGCCGCCCCACATCTGGTTCGAGGATTGATCGGTCATGAAAGAAAACCCGGAGTTGATATGCGCGTGTTACGTCTGATCCCCCTTTATATGGCCCTAGCGCTGGGTGCAAACGCCGCTTTGGCGACCGATGCCGAGACATTGGGGCCGCTGCGCGAGGATAGCCTGAAGCGACTGATCCTGCACAAAGAGCCCAAACCGGTTGAAGCGGTTGAATTCGAATTGGAAGATGATGGCGGCACGGCGTCTCTGGAGGACTATAAGGGCAAGTACATCCTGCTTAACTTCTGGGCCACCTGGTGCGCGCCCTGCCGCAAAGAGATGCCCCAGATCGCTGAGCTACAGGAGGAGTTCGGCGGCGACAGGTTCGAGGTGCTGACATTGGCCACCGGGCGCAACTCACCCGCCGGGATCAAAAAGTTCTTTGACGAGAACGGGATCGACAATCTGCCTCGCCATCAGGACCCCAAACAGGCCGTGGCGCGTGAGATGGGCGTGATTGGCCTGCCGATCACCGTGATCCTTGATCCGGACGGTAATGAGATCGCGCGACTGATTGGCGATGCCGAATGGAACTCGGATAGCGCGAAGGCGATTATCTCGGCTCTCGTCAACGCTGAAAGCTGAGAAATTCTGCTCTAAACCTTTAGAATCATGATACTCTCCTGCTCGTTTAATCAGGAGAGTTTTTTATGAAGAGTATCACAACACTTGCCGCCGCAACCGCTATTCTACTTGGTGCGGCGATGGCTGCTGACGCCAAGGACATCAAAAAGCAGAAGCAATTTCTAGATGCGGTTGCTGGTAAAACGCTGACCGGAAACGGCGCGACCCTGGTCATCTCGGCCGACGGAAAACTGTCTGGTAAGCTAGATGATGGTCGAAACGTTGCCGGGGCCTGGGTTTGGAACAAACGGTTCTGGTGCCGCAATCTGGTGGTTGGAAGCGATACGTTGCCGCAAGATTGCCAGACCGTTTCGCTGGACGGCAATCAGGTGACGTTCACCCGCAACAAGGGCAAGGGTGATTCTGGCGGGACCTACACGATCAGCAACTAAGATCATTTTGACCCGACCAAGTTCTTAAGGAGCGCAGCCACCACAGCTGCGCGCCTTCGCCATTCCGCCTTACGCCACGCCACCTTTGACAGCTGCAAAGGCCGGCTGCACTCTGGCCGTGGGAGGACAGAATGCCGCTGGAAATTCTTCTGGTGCTGGTGGTCGGAGGAATCGCTGGTGTCACACTGTTGCTGCACCTGACAGGCCGATCGCAATTGCGCGTGCTGACACAGGAAAACACAGGTCAGGAATGGCTGCGTCATTTTCCGGACGATGAGGTGATCGATCTGACCATCGCCCGTGATGGCCATACAGCCCTGATCCGAACCGTATCCGGCCCCGGTCTGATCTGGTCCTTTGGCGCGGATACCGTCGCCCGGCACTTGCTGGATTATGACATGCTGGACCATCCTGAAGGGTTCGAAATCCAGTTTCACGACTTTGCCACACCCAGATGCCTTGTTCGTCTGGACGAATTCGAACGCAGCCATTGGCGTAACCTCATGGAACCCACATGACAGACCAGATTACCTTTCCCGACGCCGTCCAATGGGCCGTTCCCTTTTTCATCGCCGCGATTCTGGCCGAATTCCTGTGGATCGCTGTCAAAGGCCGGGGTGGCCGATATGAGACTCGCGATGCGGTGACCTCATTGATCATGGGGGCTGGAAACATCGCCTCGGGATTTCTGCTGGGGTTCATCGCCTATGCATTCTTCATGTGGCTGTGGCAGATCACGCCACTTGATCTGGGCACCTCGATTCCGGTGATCATCCTGTGCTTTGTGCTGGATGACCTGCGGTACTACTGGGTGCACCGGTTCGGTCATCGCATTCGCTGGGTCTGGGCCAGCCATGTGAACCACCACAGTTCACAGCACTACAACCTGACCACCGCATTGCGGCAGACTTGGACCTATACATTCACCTTCATGATGGTGGTGCGCGCGCCACTGATACTGCTGGGCTTTCACCCGGCCATGGTGCTGTTTGTAGGTGGGTTGAACCTGATCTACCAGTTCTGGATTCATACTGAGGCCATCGGCAAAATGCCCCGTTGGTTCGAGGCGGTGATGAATACACCCAGCCATCACCGCGCACATCATGGCCGCAATGCCCGTTACCTGGATTGCAACTATGCGGGCGTCTTCATCATCTGGGACAAGATGTTCGGCACCTTTGTGCCCGAGCAGGACGATGATCGCGTCGACTACGGCCTGGTTCACAATATCGGCACGTTCAACCCGTTACGCGTGGCCTTTCATGAATGGGTTGGTATTTGGCGCGACGCCACACAACCCGGCCTGACTTTACGCCAAAGACTGTCCTATTGTTTCGCACCGCCCGGATACAGCCATGATGGCAGTCGCGACAGCTCAGACCAGATCAAAAAAAAGCATCTGGCGCGGCATCCCGAAGATCGCGGAACGCCCGGTTTTCAGCATCTTGGCAATGAATTGCCCAATCTGAAGGCAAAACAATTCTGAACTGCGCGTGATCATGCCTGTCTCAGCTTGAAATATCGGTCGCGGGTGCCATATGGGGTCCATGATTTGAGATAACGAGTGACCGGAGACCCGCACATGACCCGCTTGACTACCCTTTCGACATTGGTCGGTTTGCTGGGTCTGATGTTGGCTATGGTCGCTGCGATTGCCAGCGCTCTGGCCGGTTTGATCGCGTTGGGTTTCCTGATGATGCTGTTGGGCTTTACCGGCGCGGTGATTGGGGCCGCCGCTTCTTTGGCGCGCGCCCAACACTCGGCCCGCTGAAAATTCACCCGCTTTAACCGCAGATTCACCTGTTTGCCCTGACACTGGGACCGAAACACCATTCGGACAGTCTCAGGGAACCGGCACTCATGCGGGACAAGAAACTTGCGGATCTACCTGAAGGATCGGACAACCCGTTAAGCTCGGCCATCTCGGCGCGGGATCGATCCGTTGTGAATATGGCGACCGAAGCGGTGAAGCACAAACAGTGCAAGCTGGCCTTTCAGCCGGTTGTGCAGGCACATTCGCCCGGCGGTATTGCCTTCTACGAGGGCTATATCCGTGTATTGGACGAAACCGGGCGCGTGATCCCGGCGCGAGAGTTCATGCCACAGGTCGAAAATACACCTTTGGGGCGAGAACTTGATTGCATCGCGCTGGAACTTGGCTTGCAGACATTGGTGCGAAACCCCGACATACGATTGTCGATCAACATGTCTGCCCGCTCGATCGGGTTTGCGCGCTGGGCAAAGGTGCTGGACCGGTTTCTGAAACGGGACGAGAGCGTTGGTGAGCGGCTGATCCTAGAAATTTCGGAACAATCCGCCATGCAGGTGCCGGAACTTGTGATCGACCTGATGGATCGCCTGCAGGAACGCGGCATTGCCTTTGCGTTAGACGATTTCGGCGCCAGCGATTTTGGATTGCGTCATTTTCGTGAGTTTCTGTTCGACGCCGCAAAGATCGATGGCCAATTCATTCGAGGCATAAGTGAACAGCCCGATAATCAGGCACTGGTGCGCGCGTTGATCCTGGTCGCACAGGAATTCGAGATACTGGTGACTGCCGAATCGGTTGAAAATCAGGCTGACGCCGAGTTTCTGCGCAACAGCGGGGTCGACTGTTTGCAAGGTTTTCTGTTCGGTGCGCCCACAATCGCCCCGCCTTGGAAACAGGAAAACAACTCCAAAACAGGCTCTTAAGCAACAATCCGCAGTTGCGGCCCTAGGATATCGACTGCTGAGACAAGCTGCCCGTTGCTGCATATGCAGCATTGCGATATGCCATACAGCGCTGGAGCGGGGAACTTGGGGCGCTCTTGTTTTGTCAGAGACCTCTCTGCCACCTGCGCCGTCGGATTTCCCAAAGGACCTTGACGGTAAAGGACTGACTATATGACCAACGTAGTAATCGCATCCGCCGCACGCACAGGCGTGGGCAGCTTTAGCGGTTCGTTTGCGAACACACCTGCACATGATCTGGGCGCTGCCGTTTTGGAAGCGGTCGTGGAACGCGCCGGGGTAGACAAGGGCGAAGTAAGCGAAACCATCATGGGTCAGGTTCTGACGGCCGCTCAGGGCCAGAACCCCGCCCGCCAGGCGCATATCAATGCGGGCCTGCCGCAGGAAAGCGCGGCCTGGGGCATCAACCAGGTGTGCGGCTCGGGCCTGCGCGCTGTGGCTCTTGGTGCGCAGCATATCCAACTGGGTGATGCGGACATCGTCGCCGCCGGTGGCCAGGAGAACATGACCCTGTCGCCCCACGCCGCCGCCCTGCGTGCCGGTCACAAGATGGGTGACATGAAATATATCGACACGATGATCCGCGACGGTCTGTGGGATGCCTTCAACGGCTATCACATGGGCCAGACCGCCGAGAACGTCGCCGAGAAATGGCAGATCAGCCGCGATCAGCAGGATGAATTCGCCGTTGCGTCGCAAAACAAAGCCGAAGCTGCGCAGAAAGCAGGCAAGTTCGCGGATGAGATCGTGCCCTTCACCATCAAGACCCGCAAGGGCGACATCGTGATGGACAAGGACGAATACATCCGCCACGGCGCAACCATGGAGGCGATGGCCAAACTGCGCCCGGCCTTCACCAAGGACGGCTCGGTCACCGCCGCCAATGCCTCGGGCCTGAATGACGGTGCCGCGGCGACTCTGCTGATGTCGGTCGAGAATGCCGAAAAGCGCGGGATTGAGCCTCTGGCGCGGATCGCATCCTACGCGACCGCCGGTCTGGACCCGTCGATCATGGGTGTTGGCCCAATCTACGCCGCGCGCAAGGCGCTGGAAAAAGCAGGTTGGTCGGTTGATGATCTGGATCTGGTCGAAGCCAACGAAGCCTTTGCCGCGCAGGCCTGTGCTGTGAACAAGGACATGGGTTGGGACCCGTCCATTGTAAACGTCAACGGCGGCGCGATTGCCATCGGCCACCCGATTGGTGCCTCGGGCTGCCGCGTTCTGAACACGCTGCTATTCGAAATGAAGCGCCGCGATGCCAAGAAGGGTCTGGCGACCCTCTGCATCGGTGGTGGCATGGGTGTCGCCCTTTGTGTGGAGCGCGACTAAGTGCTTTGACAGCCAAATAGAAAAGGGCGTCCCGCGGGCGCCTTTTTTGTTACAATCGAAGCTTATCCGCTAGATGCGACAATATCGCCAGACAGAAAGCCCTAAACCGCTACGAAACGATATTGCGCAACACCATCTCTCAGAGTAACAGAATTACCAAGACGACTAAATTTGGAGGATTCCTAAATGGCACGTACAGCACTCGTTACCGGCGGTTCCCGCGGCATCGGCGCAGCAATTTCCAAGGCGCTTAAGGCCGAAGGGTGTAATGTTGCAGCGACCTACGCAGGAAACGATGAAGCCGCAGCAAAATTCACCGAAGAAACCGGCATCGCCACCTACAAGTGGAACGTAGCCGACTATGACGAATCCAAAGCGGGCATCGAAAAGGTCGAGGCCGAAGTTGGCCCAATCGACATCGTTGTGGCAAACGCGGGCATCACCCGTGATGCGCCGTTCCACAAAATGACGCCCGAGCAGTGGCATCAAGTGATCGACACCAACCTGACCGGTGTGTTCAACACCGTTCACCCTGTCTGGCCTGGTATGCGCGAGCGCAAGTTTGGCCGCGTGATCGTCATCAGCTCGATCAACGGTCAGAAGGGTCAGTTTGCGCAGGTGAACTATGCTGCAACCAAGGCAGGCGATCTGGGTATCGTAAAATCGCTGGCTCAGGAAGGCGCTCGTGCGGGCATCACCGCCAACGCGATCTGCCCCGGCTACATTGCCACCGAAATGGTTATGGCCGTGCCAGAGAAAGTCCGTGAATCCATCATCGGCCAGATCCCTGCAGGCCGGTTGGGTGAGCCAGAGGAAATCGCACGCTGCGTCGCATTCCTGGCATCGGACGATTCGCAGTTCATCAATGGGTCGACCATCTCGGCCAACGGTGCTCAGTTCTTCGTCTGATCACACTCAGTAGCAACAGAAAACGGGCCGGTCCTTTTGGACCGGCCCTTCTTTATCCCGTAAGACCACGCGCGCTGTGATCAGCGGGAACCGGTTAACCAGCCCCAGAGCTGGTGAATGACTTTGCTACGTTCTTCATGGGCGCGACGGATCGCATCTTGAACAGACGGGTTGGTCGTCATCTCGATCATGGCATATCCTCCTGGCTAAAGATGAACTTGACTTGCTCTCAACATGACGCTTGATTTCAAAACGTACAAACGAGAGTTTTCGCTAGTTCAGATAAGTAAATCTTAAGTGATATGTCCGACCGACTACCCCCTCTGACCGCTTTGCGCGCCTTTGACGCCGCCGCCCGCCATATGTCATTTGCCAAGGCGGCAGATGAGTTGAACGTGACACCCGCCGCGCTGTCCTTTCAGATCAAATCGCTGGAGGAGCATCTGGGCCACCCCCTATTCCGACGTTTAAACCGCGCCGTGGAATTGACCGAAGCGGGCAAAGCACTGGCCCCCGGTACGGCAGACGGTTTTGCCGCGCTCAAGTCTGCCTGGGCTGCGACGCGCAGATTGCAGGACAACACAACGCTGACTGTCACTGCAGGGCCAGCGCTCACGGCAAAATGGCTGGCCCCGCGCCTCTATGATTTTGCGCGCGCGCATCCGGAAATCGATCTTCGGTTTTCGGCCACCCTGCGCAATATGGATTTGGAACAGGATGATGTGGATGTTGCGATCCGCTTTGGCTCTGGTCAGGACGAGGGGCTGTATTGCCTGCCGGTGCGCAAGGAATGGCTGACGCCGGTCATGACACCCGAGCTGGCAGAGCAGTTTTCCACCCCCGAAAGCTTGCGTGATGCGCCCTTGATTCACGATGATTCAATCGCGTTTCTCAAACCACCAGCCGATTGGCCCACCTGGTTCAAGGCCGTTGGGATGGAGTTCACGCCGACACATGGCGCGCATTTCTCGAATGCGGATCACGCGATTGATGCTGCGGTGGCCGGAGTGGGCGTCGCCTTGGGGCGGCGCGCAATGATCATCAAGGACATGACCGAGGGGCGATTGATCGCCCCGTTCAAAACCGCCATCGAAACCAACGGGCGGTTTCGGTTTCTGTGCCTGCCCGGTGCAGAACACCGGCCACAGGTCGCCGCGTTCCGCGATTGGTTCGCAACCGAGATTGAAAAGACCGCCCATATCTCGGATGAGTTCACTATCATTCCCGTAGAAGACGTCTTAGCCAAATGACCAGAAACCGTGCCACCGCCATCGGATTCATCGCTGTTCTGCTGTGGGCCTTGCTGGCGCTGTTCACCGTCGGCTCGGCCCCAACCCCACCGTTGTTGCTGAACGCCATATGTTTCAGCATCGGCGGTTCTCTGGGTTTGATCTGGACATGGCGATCCGGTGGGTTTTCCAAACTGCGCAGCATCAGTTGGAAAATCTATGCATTCGGAACCGTGGGCCTGTTCGGATACCACGCGCTCTACTTCTCGGCCCTGCGTATGGCCCCTGCGGCAGAGGCCGGGCTGATCGCCTATCTCTGGCCCCTCCTGATTGTCCTGTTTTCAGGACTTCTACCCGGCGAGCACCTGAGACCGGGCCATCTATTCGGGGCCTGCCTCGGCTTTGCAGGGGCCGCACTGATCATCACCGGTGGTGGCAGCGCGGGCTTTCAGATTGACCACCTGCCTGGATACGCGCTGGCCTTCCTCTGTGCACTGACATGGTCGGGGTATTCGGTGCTGTCCCGCAAACTGGGTGAAACGCCCACAAGTTCGGTTGCTGTGTTCTGCGTGCTGACTGCCATCGCCTCGTGGGTGCTGCATTTCGCACTGGAAATCACCGTCTGGCCCGATACCGCCCTCAGTTGGGCTTCGACGCTGGCTTTGAGTTTGGGTCCTGTGGGGCTGGCGTTTTATGTGTGGGATATCGGGGTCAAACAGGGCGACATACAGATGCTGGGAACCAGCTCTTACGCCGCACCTTTGCTGTCTACTGTTGTGCTGGTGGGTGCCGGGATCGCCATGCCGACATGGACATTGGCGATCGCGGCGGTACTGATCACCGGCGGCGCTGTAATTGCGGCGCGCGCCAGCCTAACTGGTTAAGCTGACAGGCGTTCGATCTCTTCCTTGAGCTTGAGTTTCTGCTTTTTCAGCTGGGCGATATGGAGATCATCGATGCCTGGCGAGCGTTGGGCTTGTTCCACTTCTAGACCGAGAGATTCGTGCTTCTTCTTCAGTTCCGTCAGATGTGCGCTCACGCTCATGGCGATCCTCCTTGGTTATGTGTCTAAAAGTCACGTAAGAAGTTGAGCACATCGTTTCCACCCTGTCACGCTGCAGACGCACAGAATCTGCAATAAATCCGACAAATTCGGCTGGTCATCGCCGAGAGGTATGAAACGGCCCCATGGCTGCACCATCCCTCAGCACCGCTGAGATCTCGGGGGTATAGCTTTCTCCATCCCGTTCGTGTCGGTCCCCCTGATGCAGAATCAGCGGGGCATGCAGGCGGAATGCGGCGCGTCCGCCTTTGCGGGCCCGCAAAATGACCAGTTCGGCTTCACGCCCTGACCGCGCTGCCAAGGGCAGCACTTCGACCGAGCCCAGCTGGCCCCGGCACCCCATCAGCATATCCCGCAGGCGGTCGGCTTTTTGGATCATGTGCAGATACCCGCGCGGCGCAAGGCGTTTAGTGGCCACATCGATCCAATTGGCCAATGGGGTCTGTTCGCCCAGGGCAACACTGCGCCCTGAATCATGGGCCGGACTATGGGCACCAGCACGGTAGTAGGGCGGGTTTGCGATCACATGATCAAACTGACGTTGTTTTAGTTCTGGCGGAAGTGCAGTCAGATCGGCGGTTACAACCTCCAGCGCAATGGCATTATCCGCAGCATTGCGACGTGCCAAATCCGCGTAAGCCGGTTGCAGCTCAACCCCGTTGAGCTCCAACCCTTGTACACGTGCAGCGAGACAAAGAATGGCCGCCCCGGCCCCGCATCCAAGCTCTAGCACTGATTGGCCGCTGGTGGCCGGAACCGACGCGGCAAGCAAAACAGGGTCTACCCCGGCGCGATACCCTTTGACAGGCTGCCACAAGTGCAGCTTGCCACCCAAAAACGCATTTTGGCTTAGGTCTTGATCCTCAAAACGGGTCATCGCCCCAGAGGAATCTCATTGTCGCGCATCACGCGTTCGGCGCGGGTCAGGTCATCCGCCCGGACCATCAGACGACGGGGGAAGATTCCGATGCCGCCTTCGAGGATGCTCATATTTACGTCCATCTGAAAGCAGTCTATATCCTCGCCCTCAAGAAGAGCGGATGCAAAGGCCAGGATTGTCGGATCGGTGCTGCGCAATAGTTCTTTCATGGGGATGGATGTAAGGGCAAGGCAGGACAGAAGTCGAGCCTTGTATCAGGAGTGTGATGGACGTCAGCACAATCTCGAAACCGCATGAGCGGCTCGCTGAAATTCTGACCGGCGAAATGGAGGCCGTGAATACGCTGATCCGAACCCGGATGGCGTCTGAGCACGCACCGCGCATCCCTGAGGTGACCGCACATCTGGTCGAAGCGGGTGGCAAACGTCTGCGCCCGATGCTGACATTGGCGGCAGCGCGGCTGTTTGGCTATACGGGCGAGCATCATCTGCGTCTGGCTGCGACGGTTGAATTTATTCACACTGCGACCCTGCTGCATGACGATGTAGTCGACGAAAGCGCCCAGCGGCGTGGGCGGCCCACGGCGAACCTTTTGTGGGACAACAAATCCAGCGTGCTGGTGGGCGACTATCTGTTTTCCCGCAGCTTCCAGTTGATGGTGGAAACCGGCTCACTGCGTGTTCTGGACATTCTAGCCAATGCTTCGGCCACCATTGCCGAAGGAGAGGTGCTGCAAATGACCGCCGCCACCGATCTGGGCACGGATGAGGCCGTCTACCTTCAAGTCGTGCGTGGCAAGACAGCGGCGTTGTTCTCGGCAGCGACCGAAGTGGGCGGTGTGATCGCAGGTGCGGCAGAACCACAGGTCGAGGCGCTGTTCGATTATGGCGACGCGCTAGGGATTGCCTTCCAGATTGCTGACGATCTGCTGGATTATCAGGGCGATAGCAAAGCGACCGGCAAGAATATCGGCGACGACTTCCGTGAACGAAAGCTGACCCTACCGGTGATCAAGGCCGTGGCACAGGCCACGTCAGACGAGCGCATGTTCTGGGAGCGCACCATCGAGAAAGGCCGACAGCAAGATGGCGATCTGGATCACGCACTGAGCTTGATGGCCAAGTATCAGACGCTTGAAGCCACACGTCGGGATGCGCTGGATTGGGCGAACAAGGCCAAAACAGCGCTGGAAGTGCTACCAGATCACGAGCTGCGGACCCTGCTGCGCGATCTGGCTGATTACGTGGTGTCTCGACTCAACTAAGCTGAGTCGCGCGGCACCACCAATCGGGGTGGGCTGCACCAATCTCATAGGCTGCGAAATGGGCCGCTTTCAGAGACGGATAGAGCGCAAAACAGGTTGAGCCCGAGCCCGACATACGCGCCAGTAACACCTCCCGAGTCCCGGTCAATTCGTCCAGAACACGCCCAATCTGAGGGGCGATGCCAATTGCTGGGCCTTGCAGGTCATTTCGCTGATCCGACAACCACAAGGCACAATCAGCCACGCCCTCAAAAACCGGAATATCATCTGGCATCTGTGGATTTTGACGCGATTCCATGGCTTTGAATACAGCCCCTGTGGGCACTTCAACGCCGGGATTTACCAGAAGCGCAGGCAACTCAGGCAAAGTCATAGCAGTCACCTGCTCACCAATCCCTCGCATCCGCGCAGCCTTAGCCATCATGCAAACCGGTACGTCCGCCCCCAGAGAGACTGGAAGATCGGATGGAATATCAATGCCCTGACCTTGCGAATGGCGCAACATGGCCGCGGCATCAGACGATCCGCCGCCAATGCCCGCACCATGCGGAAGCGCTTTGTCCAAAGCGATGCTGCCTGACCATCCCGTGGCTTCAGCCGCCTTCCAAACAAGGTTACGCGCATCTGTGGGAACGCCAGCCGCGTGCTCTCCGCTAACGGAAATCGACAGATCGGGCCCCGGCTCAAACTCCAATTGATCGCCGACATCTGCAAACGCCACAAGCGAATCCAACAGGTGATACCCGTCCGCCCGTTGGCCGGTAACATGCAGTGTCAGGTTTATCTTGGCGGGCGCGAAGCCCTTAGTTGCCATTGGCAACCTTCAAAGGATCGGCGCCTTCTTCGGCCAATACCGCATCCAAACCCACCTCTATCTTACGGCGGATGCGCTCGGGGTCCGCTTCGCCATCGGTCTCTTCCGGGTCAATGAAGGACAATGCGCGTTTCCACTGGAACTCGGCCTCACGATCCCGGCCAACGGCCCAGTAGACATCGCCCAGATGGTCATTGACCACCGGATCAACCGGCATCAGCGCAACAGCGCGTTCCATATGATCCACGGCTTCGTCATAGCGCCCAAGGCGGAACAGGACCCAACCCAGACTATCGACGATATAGCCGCTGTCCGGGCGCGCCGCGACGGCCCGTTCGATCATATCCAACGCTTCATCCAGCTTTTCGCGGCGTTCGACCAGCGAATAGCCCAGATAATTCAGAACCTGCGGCTGATCCGGGTTCAACTCCAGTGCCCGCCGAAAATCCGCTTCGGCCTGATCCCAGTTCTTCAACCGCTCATGCGAGATGCCACGCGCGTAATGCAGAAACCAGTTCCCGCTTGACGCGGCGTCTGTCAGGGCGATTGCATTGTCATAGGACGCTGCTGCGGCCGCATAGTTTTCCTGTTGCCGCTGGATATCCGCAAGCGCCACATGAACGCTGGGCAGATTGGGTTTCTTTGCCGAAAGGTTCTGAAGCACTTCGATCGCAGCATCAGTTTTGCCTGACCGGCTGAGCACCTCGGCCCGACCCAGCTCGGCAGCATGGTGATCATTGCTGTCAGCCGGAACCTTGCGATAGGTATCGACGGCTAGGTCATATTGCTTCAATTCATCCAGAAGCTCTGCGCTCAGCAAGATTGCATCCACATGATCGGGGCGCAGGAAGCTTGCGACGCGGGTATACAGCAGCACATAGTCGGGCGACGCTTCGGTATTCAGCACCGCAGCGACCGAGAAAAAGATCTCTGCCATGCCATCCTGAGCGGATCGAACATGGGTAAAGGGCAGTGTCTCGCCAGCGTTCAACTGGCTGACATAATCTTCAATCGAAGGGTCACTGCCCGCCGCAAAGACGGTATCCAAAAACGCCAGCGCGTCGGCGTTTCGGTCAAGCTGCGACAGAACCTCGGTCCGCGCCATCGCTGCGCGGCGCGAGAATTGGGCAATCGCACCATCATTTTCCGCAAAGATCGCCTCGGCCCCCTCAAAGTCACCGATCGAGGCCAGTGCCATTGCCTTGTGATACAGCGCAAATTCGCGCAGCCCATCCTGGGTAGATACAGCGTCGAACTGCTCCATCGCTTTGGTCAATTCACCCTGACCCAATTGGGCCCAGGCGATCATCAGCCCGTCTACCAACGGACCAACACCCTTTGTTTCTGGGTCGCGCGCCAAAAGCTCTGCCAGTTTGTCATCCACAATCAGATTGGCGGCGACCACCATTCTGGCGGCCTGGCTGGGCAGTTCAGCCTCTTCAATCGTTTGCGCGATGGGCACGGCGCGCTCGATCTCTCCCAGCGCCAGTCGTGCCACCACGACACTTTCCAGCAAAAGCGCGTTCTGAGGGTCAAACTTCAGCGCCTGCGCATAGTATTGCTCGGCTGCTGTATAATCGCTTTCATAAATCGCCTGACGACCGGCCAGATAGGCCCCTGCCCCTGTATCCGCAGACACCGGCACACCGACCGTCGAAAAAAGCAACGCGGCCAATGCCGCGCGATGCACAAGGGTAATCACCTAAATCCTGCCCTGCTATCATAGACTGACCGATAAGCTAGGGCCTTGGCTGGCAAGAGGCAATGGCAGAGCCTTCACGACCCTGCCAGTGCACCGGTTTTTGCCTACATATTGGGATAGTTCGGGCCATCCCCACCCTGCGGTGTGGTCCAGGTGATGTTCTGGCTGGGGTCCTTGATATCGCAGGTTTTGCAGT
>NZ_JBQFYL010000007.1:0-164859 GCF_056541465.1 Ruegeria sp. AH12
TCCCCAACGGATACTGAACAGGCATCTCCCAACCCGCAAAATCAACCAGCTTACCTCCCAACTCAACGTGCAAATCGTACAAAGGCGTGCGCTTCGGTGAAGTCATGGCGAGTACTGCCTTTCGTCTCTAATGGTCGCAACGCATGCGCATCAGTCTGACCCAAGCTGCAAAATTTGCAACGATTCAGCCCCGGATTCTGACAGTGGGGCTTTGCTGCGGCAAACCGGTATACGGGCGTATGCATTAACAATGTTCCTATAGGAAACTTTTTTCCGTTAGGCAACACTCGTTGCAATTGGCCCTGCGCTTCACCGAAATTAGTCAAAGGCGCGACCCCGCCAAGGATACTTACCCCGGGGTCAATACGCTGGGAAGTCTAGATATTCCATATCTCTTATTCGGATCGCCCAGCCAAGGCTCTTACAGAATGTTCCAACACGCAAAGACCAGCGATCAGGTCATCCTCGGTCGTATCCTCGGCGAAATCATGGCTGATTCCATCGATCGAAGGCACAAACAGCATCGCAACTGGCATCAGGCGGGCGACATTGGTGGCGTCATGCAGCGCACCCGATGGCATTCCGCGCCAGTTCTCGGGTGAGACCTGTTCCGCACCAAGCTCCAGCGCCGCGCGCAGGGTCGGGTCCATGGCCACCGGCTCAAGCCCCAGCATCGGGCCGTAGCTGAGGGTCATGCCAAGCTCGTCCGCCACCTGCTGCGCCGTGGCTCGAATGATCTCCTCCATGCGGATCAGCCGGTCCCCATCGCCATCACGCCATTGCATCGAAAACCGGACGCGCCCCGGGACAATGGAGGATGCATTGGGGTGCAAATCGACCCGCCCGATGGTCCAGACGGTCTGAGGGGTCACCACATTGCGGAACCGGTCATTGAGCCGTGCGTTAAACAGAGACAAAGCCTGAAACGCATCACGCCGGAGATGCATCGGCGTGGTACCCGCATGGTTCTGTTGCCCTTCAAAGGTGATCGACATATCCCGGATTCCGACAATATCGGAGACAACACCGATTTGTTGACCCGCCGCGTCCAGCGCGGGGCCTTGTTCGATATGCATCTCGATGAAACCGCGGAACCGGGATGGTTCGACAAAACCCTTTGACAGCTCTACTATCGCAGATCGAGCCGCGCCAAAGGTGATGCCAGAGCCGTCGGTCAGCTGATCGGCCTGTTCCAGCGGCAGCCCACCTGACCAGACAGCTGATCCGGTGGTCACGCCAAAGCGACCCTCTTCATCTTGAAAACTGACAACCGAGATCGGCTGATCGCTGGACCGCGCGATTTCAAGCGCGGCAATCACACCCAGCGCCCCGTCCAGCCAGCCGCCCTCGGGCTGGCTATCGGAATGTGATCCCATCAGCAACGACGTGCCCGTGGCAAGTCCAAACAGGTTCCCAACTGGATCAAAATGCGGCTCAAGCCCTGCTTCGCCCATACGACCCGCCAGCCATTTTCGTGCGGCAATATCCGCTGGGGAATAGGCAGGACGCACGACACCCTTGCCAATACCCGACGCCCCGAATTCGCGCAGCTTGTGCAGATCGGCGAGAAAACGATTTGGATCGATGTTCATAGGTCCTCCAAAAGCGCAGTTGCGGCAACCATAGCCAGAACGCATGAAGCTGTAAGGATTTTTTGCCACCAGAAGGAAACCCCTCTGGCCCCGGCCCGGAACCTGCCCTAAGACATCCGCATAAGAGGGACCGACATGTCACATATTACATTGGTGCGGCACGGGCAGGCCAACACGGCGGCGCGGGACGAGGCGAACTATGACAAGCTGAGCGATCTGGGGCATCAGCAGGCCCGTTGGTTGGGCGCGCATCTGCGCGACACGCGCAGCCATTATCCCCGCGTCTATTGCGGAACGCTGACCCGGCACGCCGAAACAGCGGCGAGCATGGAACTAACCGACCCGATCCGTGACCCGCGGTTGAATGAGATCGAATACTTCACCCTCGCGCAGTTGTTCGAGGATCAACACGGCGTTGCCATCCCTACAGATCGCGAAGGCTTCGTAGAACACCTGCCCAAAACCTTTGCCGCCTGGGCCAACGGCGAGATCGAAAACGCACCCGAGACCTTTGAACAATTCGAAACCCGCGTCAGCGATGCGCTGCGGGACATCGGAACCGAAGGTGGGCCCGCCATCGTTGTCACCTCAGGCGGGTTGATCTCGATGGTGGTGCGGCAGGCGATGGGGCTGGATATCCCATCCATGGCCCGCGTCGCACTTGCCATCATGAACACGTCGATGCATCGTCTGCATCCGATTGGCGCGCATCTCAGCCCGGTTCTGTTCAACGCCGTTCCGCATCTGGAAACGCCCGATCGGCAATTCGCACAGACGCATCTGTAAGGAGACCCCTATGCAGCTTTACTACGCCCCTCGCACCATCTCGGTTGCCGTTGCCATCGCTCTGGAAGAGGCGGGACTGGACTATGAGGCCATCAAGCTGGATTTCGCCGGGGGCGAGCAGACCAAACCGGCTTACAAACAGATCAATCCTAAGGGTCGGGTTCCTGCGCTGGCGATCGACGGAGGCATCCTGACCGAGACCGGCGCGCTGCTGGAGTTCATCGCGGCCAAAGCGCCCGAGGCAGGTTTGGTGCCTGCCGATCCGGTGATGGCCGCCCGAATGCGCGAGGTGATGTTCTACCTCGCCTCAACCATGCATGTGAACCACGCGCACAAGCAGCGCGGCCATCGTTGGGCGGACAAGGAATCCAGCTGGAAAGACATGACAGCCAAGGTCGCGCAAACGATGACCGAGTCTTGTGACTACATCTCGGCCAACGGGCTGCGCGGGCCTTTTGTGCTGGGTGAAGCGGTCTCGCTAGCGGATGCATACCTTTATGTGGTGTGCAGCTGGCTTGAGGGCGACGGGGTAGATGTTTCGACCTTTCCCAAAATCGTCGCTTTCCGTGAAGCGATGGAGGCGCGGGGGTCGGTTCAGGCCGTGCGCGCCGCCGGAATGCTCTGAGCAAAGGAAACTGCATGACACATCTGTGGGTCCGGGCAGAACAGCGCCCGAACGAGGAACGGGTCGGTCTGACCCCCGAAGGCGCGGCCACGCTGATCGCAGCGGGTATCCGCGTGACAGTCGAAGAAAGCTCGGTCCGCGCTATTCCGATTGATGGGTACAAAGACGTAGGCTGCGAGATCGCGACCGAAAATTCCTGGCCCGAAGCCCCATTGGATGCAATCATCTTTGGCCTCAAGGAGTTGCCCGAAGATGGCTCGCCCCTGCCCCATCGCCACATCATGTTCGGCCATGCCTATAAGGGTCAGCATTCGGGGCGCGCGTTGTTGCAGCGGTTCAAGGCCGGGGGCGGTGTGCTATACGACCTGGAATATCTGATCGATGAAGATGGTCGCCGGGTTGCCGCCTTTGGATACTGGGCTGGATACGCCGGGGCAGGTGTCACCCTGAAAACTTGGGCCGCGCAACAACGCGGCGAAGAATGTCCGCCAGTCGGCGTCTATTCGAACAAAGATGCGCTGAACGCCGAACTGCTGGCGGAACTCGACGCTACGGAGACCACCCGCCCCCGCGCCATCGTCATTGGGGCCTTGGGCCGCGTGGGCACCGGGGCAGCGGACCTGTGCGAAGCGATGGGCGTCAGCGTCACCAAATGGGACATAGCCGAAACTGCCAGCGGTGGGCCGTTCCCTGAAATCCTCGACCATGAATTGTTCCTGAACTGCATCTTTGCACGCCCTGGCACGCCAGTGTTTGTCCCGCGCGAGGCATTGACCGCGTCGCGCAAGCTGACCGCTATCGGCGACATGGCCTGCGACCCAGATAGCGACTACAATCCGGTCCCGGTCTATAACCGCGCCACCACGTGGGAGGCCCCCGCTCTGCGCGTTGCGACCGACCCGGTGATGGATGTGATGGCCATCGACAACCTGCCGTCAATGCTGCCCGTCGAAAGCTCGCAAGACTACGCCGCGCAACTGCTGCCCTCTCTGCTGACGCTCACCGATCGGGACAGCGGCGTCTGGGGTCGGGCAGAAGCAACCTACAAAACTCATATCGAAGGACTCTGAGCGATGACGATTCACTGGTGTGGCACCGGCCTGTCGGCCATCCCCGGCCTGCGCCGCCTGATCGAAGGCGGTCACAAGGTCACTGTCTGGAACCGGACCGTCGACAAAGCCCGCGCCGAAGTCGGAGACCTGACCGACGACATCCGCGCCTTCGACATCGACGCTTTGGGCGCGGTGCTGGAGAAAGGCGACGTGATCGTCTCGATGCTGCCGGGCGACTGGCACGTGCCGCTGGCGGAGCTGGCGATCTCGAAAGAGGCGAACTTCGTCTCATCCTCCTACATCGCGCCCGAAATGCGCGCGTTGGACGACAAAGCGCGTAAAGCTGGTGTGGCTTTGGTCAATGAGGTCGGTCTGGACCCGGGCATCGACCATCTAATGGCGCATGCATTGGTGGCCGACTACCGCGCCTCGGACGCTTTTGATGCGCAGAACCACCTCAGCTTTATCTCTTATTGCGGCGGCATCCCCAAGAACCCGAACCCTTTCCGCTACAAGTTCAGTTGGTCGCCTTTGGGCGTCCTCAAGGCGCTTCGCTCACCGTCTAAATCGATCCGCGACTATGCCCCGCTGGACGTTGCCCGCCCATGGGACGCGATCAGCAGCTATATCGCGCCGCTGCCAACCCCCGAGAGCTTTGAGGTCTACCCAAATCGCGACTCGCTGCCCTTCATGGCCGAATACCAGTTTGAGGATCACTGGCCGGTTAAAGAGTTCGTCCGCGGCACCCTGCGCCTGAACGGCTGGACCGACGCCTGGGCCGACGTATTCACGGAGATCGAAACCCTCTCAGGCCCCGAAGGTGACGCGCGTCTGAAAGAGATGTCGGACCAGTTCTGGGCCGAAAACGCCTATGACGAAGGCGAGCCCGACCGCGTGGTGCTGTGCGTTGGCCTGAAAGCTGAGAAAGACGGCATTGAGGTTTGGAACAAAACCTACGTCATGGATGCCTGGGGCGATGAACGCGGCACCGCCATGGCCCGCTTGGTGTCGATCCCGGTGTCATTGGCCATCGAGGCCGTCCTGAACCGCGCGATACCGGCTGGCGTTCACGCAGCCCCAAGCGATCCGAAACTTGTCCAAGACTGGATGGGCGAAATCGACACCCTGGCCCAGCACCTGCAGATTGTGGATCACTTGGCCTGACACCACCTGCCAGAGCAGGCCGACCAATCCTTCTTCTGTTCAAAAATACCTCGGGGAGCTCGAGGGGCTGGCCCCTCGCTCCCAACACAAACAAAGTGCTACATCAGATCGTTTTCCACATCCTCGGCCGAAATCCCCAACGCATCCAGTCCGTTCTCTAGATGATCCGACAGATGCGGCGTTCCGATCAGGTAGTCAGCACAGGGGGTTGAGGCCTCGGATCTTGCGGTTGCGACAGCCTCAGCCAAATCCTCGGCAAAAAAGCTTTCGCGCCCGATCCACATGACGGCGACCAGCTCGGCCTGCTCATCCTCGCTCATCCGGTCGACAAAGGCGCGCAGCTCTCCTTCGGCACGGTCCAATTCACGGCCCATCATGGCGACCTGGGCGACTTTTCTTGCCGAGATTTCCAGCATGTTTCCAGCTCCTTCTGTTCGCGGTCTCAGAGCATCAGACCCGTTCTAAAGGCCCGAGTCTTTGATCTTACGCAAACAAAAGCCCGCCTAGTGCCGACTGCGCGATACCGGGTGATCCGGCACCGGGGTGGTGCGGAACGGGCGAAACCGGGCTTTCTTGAGCCAAAGCTTCAGCGCTTGCCAAACGATCAGGGCAAATGTCCGCCGTGCCCCAAAGGGCCGGCGCAGCAACGACCACAGGATCGTACGATTGGTCAGTGGCTGTCGTGGCCCGGTCAAAGTGGCAACTAGCCCTCCATCCGCACGTTCGTAGTCAATCCAGACGCCCACGCGATCAGGGCGATAGTCAAACCGGAACGTATAGCTTCCTTCGATCTGCTGGAACGGAGACACATGCATCAGCTTGTCCGCCACCACACGGTCAGACGGGCCAATAGGCGAAAAATCCTGCTTATGGCAGACATAGCTGTGACGGGTTCCAAAGGTATTGGTGACCTCGGCAACCACCACGTACAGCTGCGCGTCAGTGTCAAAGCAAAGCCAAAAGCTGACAGGGTTGAACACATGGCCCAACACGCGAGGCTGCGTCAGCAACATGATCTGCGCAGGCTGCGGCACCTCCAATTCATCAAAGCGGGCACGCAACCAGCTTGCACCGGCACCTTGCTTTGGCACGCCTCCGTGATCGGTACGCCGCCAGTTGAAGACATTCGCACGATCCATCGAAAACAGAAGGGGTGTTGTCAACTGCGCCTCGGGGTCGAACAGGATGTAGTCAACCGAATACCGGAACGCATTTTCAATCGCACCTTTGCGACCATGATAGGTATGGCCTGCGATATGGTCGATTTTCTTCATGTCGCCGCGTATCCTGTTTGACCCGTAAACTGTTAAAATGGCGCTCTTTTCCGCAGAGAGCTGACATACCCAATACGAATCCTAGCGCGGATTGGATTATTTTGTCTCAGGAAAGTGATCCGCCTTGGGCCGCCCCGCGTAATGTGGTTATGTTTACCGAGATCAATACCGTGACCTTGGACGAACCTGCGGCTGAACAGGCCGCCCCTCAGCCTTGGCGCGCGAAGAAACGCATCAAGGGTAGACAGGTGAACGGAACGAACGGCAGTTGCGACACCAGGACCGAGTGGGTGGACCAAGTCAGGCGTATCCGGGATGCGCAGGACCAGGCGGCTTTTGCCGAGCTGTTCCAGCATTTCGCGCCGCGTATCAAGGCGTTCCTGATGAAATCAGGGTCTGACGCCACGATGGCCGAAGAATGCGCGCAGGAGGTGATGGCAACCTTGTGGCACAAGGCCCATCTGTTCGATCCATCGCGGGCCACAGTGGCCACCTGGGTGTTCACGATTGCTCGGAACAAACGCATTGACGTCCTGCGCAAGCAGCGCCGCCCCGAACCCGAGGAACTGGGATGGGGGCCCGAGGCCGAGCCTGATCAGGACGACGTCCTTGCGTTACAACAAGAAACCGCGCAGCTGCGCACCGCCCTGTCGGCGTTGCCAGACGCGCAGAGACAGCTGATCGAGAAGGCGTACTTCGGAGATCTGAGCCATCGAGAGATTGCATCTCAGACCGGATTGCCACTGGGCACGATCAAATCACGGATACGGCTGGCGCTGGACCGCTTGCGCCACGCGATGAATTGAGATGAGTAAGATGAGCAACCCGATCAAACATCACCTGACGGATGATCTGCTGATGGCCTACGCAGCTGGCACGCTGCCCGAGGCGTTCGACCTGATCGTCGCCACCCATCTGTCCTTGTGCGACCACTGTCGCGCGCGTGCTGAAAGCTTTGACGCTGTGGGTGGGCATGTGCTTGAGGATCAGTCAGACAGCATTAGCATGAGCGATGCGTCACTTGCGGCCACCATGGCTTTGATCGCCCAAGGCGCACCGACCCCCAAGCCCGCGAAACCGGGCTGCGCCGTGCTGCCGACTCCACTGCAGGACTATGTTGGCGGAACCGTGGATGACATCCAGTGGAAATCCATTGGTATGGGCGTGAAACAGGCGATCCTGCCCACGTCCAAGGATGCCACTGCGCGGCTGCTGTTCATACCGGCAGGCGTTGCCGTGCCAGATCACGGACATCACGGGACCGAGTTGACCATGGTGCTGCAAGGCGCCTTCTCGGATGAGGTCGATCGCTTTGCCCGTGGCGATGTTGAGATTGCGGATGAGGATCTGGAACATACTCCAGTGGCCGACATGGCCGAGGATTGCATCTGTCTGGCCGTCACAGACGCGCCATTGAAGTTCAACAAGCTAATGCCCCGGCTGTTCCAGCCTTTCCTGCGTATCTGACACGCAGTCAGGCGCTGCAATCCCGCCGGGGTATTCCGTGTACATCCAACGCACCGCTGCGCCCGCGTACCTCTACCGGGGGCAGCGATATCAGTTCGGTATCAGACACCGAGGCACCAGCGGCGTCGATCAAAGCGGCGGACATAATCAGGGTCATATCTGTTGAACGCGTCAGGCTTTCCAACCGGGCCGCAATGTTGACCGTGTCACCAAACACCGAATACTCCAGCCGCTCCTGATCACCGATCACACCAACAAAAACCTCACCCCAATGTAGGCCGATGCCTGTGTCCAGCGTGGGCAGGTCAGCCTGCTTGCGCTCCGCGCTCCAATCGCGCATCTCGTGCGACAACCCCATCCCACATCGCAAACACCGTTCAGCCGCGCGATCGCCCTCAAAAACGATCATGACCGCATCCCCGATGAACTTGTCGATGATGCCATTCTCTTGCCGAACCACCTTTGAGACACGGCTGCGATACGAGGTGATCAGCTCAGACACCTGCTCGGGCTGCAGGTTTTGCGATAAGGTGGTGAAGCCTCGCAGGTCTATGAAAATCACTCCGGCCAGCTGCCGCCGCCCCTGTTTCAGCGCTGACAAACCGCTTTCGCCCAGATCTCCGACCACTTGCGCAGGCAGATATCGGGTCAGGTTCGCGCGGCGCTGCGCTTCGGTCACCGACTGAAACAGCAGGGCATTTACGCGATAGGCGGCAACGATCAGGACCACACCCGCAAGCGTGATCATGAACAGACGGATCAGGTTGGGTGGCGGCGACAGGAACAGCCAGATCGGATTTGTATCTTGCCCCCTCGAAAGCCCCGCATCCTGACCGATCAGATACAATAGTCCCAGAACAAGCAGCGCAACTTGCAGCGCCATGACCTTGGGGTTGCCACGCAAAACGCCAAATGCCAGCACCACGGGTACCAGCCACACCGCTGGCAGCACAAACATCACGTCGCCGGACAGGCCGACATTGCGCATCCCCAGCCAGACATTGAAAACCAGAAAAAGCGAATCTGCTGCGGAAACCGGCCAAGCCATCCAACCGGCAAAGCGCTTTTGTCGCGCAACCGTCCATGTCATCAGGCCCAGCGCGAAATAGGCGAACATGGTGCCAAGGGCGGATACCCATTGCCGTTCCAACACAGCATGACCTGTGTTCTGAACCGGTTGAACGGTGACCAGAAAGAACACTCCCAGGCCAAAGGCCACCAGCATACGCAACAGACCAACGATCTGTTCGGCATCCTGCTCGGCCTTGCCCAGAAGTTCGGCAATCTCTGACGGCGGGGTGTCTTGTGCCATATCTCTGCCAGTGCGCCCCTTGATCTTGCGACGCCGATACAGGCGCAGGCTTAGCCTTCTTGGCGCGCCAGCGGAACAACGTCATGCGAGTCGTCCGGAGCTAACTCTTCAAAGTCGAAATTGTCCAGTCGGCGTGCCCTGCGCCCGGCCTTGTCAGCACTGATCTTGATCTCAGAAATATCTTTGGCCGCCTGGCCGAAATGACGATCCAGGTTTGTCACCCGATCGCCCAGACGTTCCACATCCTTGTGCAGCGCACCCAGTTCCTTGCGGATTGCCCCGGCCTGTTCGCGCATGCGGGCATCTTTCAGGATCGCGCGCATGGTGTTCAGCGTCGCCATGCAGGTGGTGGGCGAAACGATCCAGACGCGCTTGTTAAAGCTTTCCTGCACCAGTTCGGGGAACTTGGCATGCAGCTCGGCATAGACGGCCTCGGACGGCAGGAACATCAGCGCGCCATCGGCGGTTTCGCCATCCAGAATGTACTTCTCGGCAATGTCGTTGATATGCTTGCGTACGGTGCTGCGGAACATCTGCAGCGCCGCTTTTAGCTCCATATCATTGGTCGAACCTATAAGTGCCTCATAGGCCTCCAACGGGAATTTGCTATCGATCACGATGGGGCCCGGCGGGTTCGGCAGATGGATCAGGCAGTCGGCGCGCCGCCCGTTCGACAGCGTTGCCTGCAACTGAAAGCTGTCTGACGGCAGCGCCTTAGAGACAATATCATTCAACTGAATCTCACCAAACGCGCCGCGTGTCTGTTTGTTCGACAGGATATCCTGCAGCGAAAGTACATCACCCGACAGTTTGGTGATATTGTCCTGCGCCTTGTCGATCGCCGATAGACGTTCCTGCAATTGGGTCAGCGAGGTTGCGGTCTGTTTCGACGAGCCATGCAGCGTTTCCTTCATGCGTTCCTGCATCTCGGCCAACGCGCGCGCCGATTTCATCGCATTATCGGCCAGCCGGTCGTTCATCTGCTGCTGGACCGAGGACAATCGCGCCTCGACTGTCTGGATCACCTGCACCTGCGCATTGGCCTGCGTGTCCGAAACATGCTGCAACCCGCCGCGCAACTGTTCCTGCCCCTGCCCCAATTGCTGCACATGCTGGTCCAGATGCGCCATCTGCCGCGCCAGCGGTTCTGTCATCCGGGCCGAGCGATTGGCCGCGCGCAGCGACAGGAACAACATCAGCACGATCAGCAGGATAACCCCACCAACGGTCAGAAGAACCGGGTCATTTATTGGGATCTGTACGCCTGCGATCTGGATCATGTGATTCAATATGTTCTCGTTTTGTTTCGGTCTTTTTAACGGGTCTGAAGCATCGGATCAACTGCGCCCGAACAGCCGCTCGATATCGCTCAGTTTCAATTCCACGTAAGTGGGCCGCCCGTGGTTGCATTGGCCGGAATGGGGTGTCGCCTCCATCTCGCGCAGCAGGGCATTCATCTCTTCGGCGCGCATCCGGCGACCCGAGCGGATCGAGCCGTGACAGGCCACCCGGCTCAGGATCGCCTCGATCTTGGCCTGTACCATTTGGCTTTCGCCCTGATCTGCCAGTTCGTCAAGGATATCCAGGATCATCGCGCGGGCATTGACCTCACCCAAAATGGCCGGGGTCTCGCGCACGGCGATGGCCCCGCCGCCGAACGGTTCAAGCGTCAACCCAAAGCGCGACAGGTCATCGGCAACGGCCATTAGGCGGGCGCAGTCGCCCTCGGACAGTTCCACAATCTCGGGGATCAACAGCGCCTGCGCGGCGACACCGTTCTCGGCCATCTGAGCCTTGAGTTTCTCGTAGACCAGCCGTTCATGCGCAGCGTGCTGGTCGACAATCACCATGCCATCGGCGGTCTGAGCAATGATGTAATTCTCATGAACCTGTCCGCGAGCCGCACCCAGAGGCAGGTCCTGCGCCGGTGGTTCTTCGTCGACTGGTTCGATCGGGGCCGGCTCGACAATGCTGCCGCTGTAATCATTGGCCAGTTCGGCAAAACCCGGTGACTGCGCCCGATACGCGGCTTGGCGCGCCGCAGGGGAAGGCCGATCCATCTGATAGACCCGCGCCGGGGTCGCCTGTGCCAGTTCTGGACGCATCGCCCCAAGCGTTGCATTAGCCACGGTCGAGGATGCACGATGCCCAGCCTCGGCCAGCGCATGGCGCAGGCTGGACACGATCAGCCCGCGCGCAACGCCCGGATCCCGGAACCTCACTTCGGACTTGGCCGGATGGACGTTCACATCTACCAGCATAGGATCACAATCAATGAACAACGCCGCCGCCGGATGGCGATCCCGGCTGAGAAAATCGAAATAGGCCGCGCGCAGGGCGCCAGTCAGCATCTTGTCCCGGACCGGGCGACCATTGACGAACAGGTACTGCGCCACCGCCGCGCCACGGGAATAAGTCGGTAAAGCGGCGTAGCCATAAAGCCGGATACCCTCGCGCGTAGCATCGATGCGCAGGGCGTTTTCGGCAAACTCACGGCCAATCACCCGGGCCAGACGGGCGTGCAGCGCGTCAAACAGATCGCCATTCTCGCGGTCAGCCCGGAAGGTCACACGCCCCTCGCCGCCGCCTGAAACATCGCGCAGGGTAAACGTCACCGAAGGTTCCGCCATCGCAAGTCGTTTCACCGTATCGGTGATTGCCTGCCCTTCGGCCCGATCTGTGCGCATGAACTTCAACCGGGCGGGCGTGGCGTAGAACAGATCGCGCAGCTCAACCACCGTGCCCATGCGCAGGGCGGCAGGTTTCACCGCCTCCATCTTGCCGCCGGCCACGTGGATTTGCGCGGCCTCGGCACCGGGCACTCGGCTGGTGATCGTCAAACGACCTACAGCGCCGAGTGAGGGCAGCGCCTCGCCTCGGAACCCGAATGTATGGATGTTCAGCAGGTCCGACCCGTCGATTTTCGAGGTCGCATGCCGCGACAAAGCAAGTGGCAAATCCTGGGCCGAGATACCACAGCCATCATCCGTGACCCGGATCAGGGTCTTGCCACCATCGGCGATATCGATGGCGATCCGGCTGGCGCCAGCATCAATGGCATTCTCGACCAGTTCCTTCACAGCCGACGCCGGACGTTCCACCACCTCGCCTGCTGCGATTCGATTGATCGCTGCATCGTCGAGTTGCCGAATAACCGGGCGAATTTCGCTGATATTGGGGTTTGCTTGCGCCATACCACCACACCTAGCACATAGCACTACGATTCCGCCACCGATTTTGGCATCGGTTTCGATTTGATTTTATACTTGGGAGAGGGGGTGTCCGGGCAGTTGCGGGCGGGTTCCAAACAAGGGGCCGCTTGTCCCCCAACCACCCGGACGTTCTGAAGTGAGTGGTAGGTAACAAGATCTTACCGTCACGCGTACCACGCGCATTTTCAGAAGGCTCATTAAGAGTCACATTCGAACAAACTGGGCAGAGTCCAGCCGATGACCTGCGGAAAGCACTGGCAGGAAAGCGCCAATTCACGCAGTCGTGTGCGCACCAGCTCTGGCTCGGCACGGGCCGAACATCGCACTCAGAGCCAGAATCACACCCGACATTGTGGCAATCATACCGGCCGCGCTGACCGCATCCGCCGCGCCCAGCCAAAGCGGTCCGTAACCGGCCAGCACATATCCTGGCACAGCCGAGATCACGGCGAACACAACGCTCCAGACGACCTGAGCCTCAAGCCGGTTGGTCATCATACGCGCCGCAGCGGGCGGGCAAATGAACATGGCGATCACTATGATCGAGCCGACCGCATCAAACGCCGCCACAGCAGCAATCGCAGCTACAATCACCAGCGCCAGACCCAATGCATTGGTTCGGATCCCCAAGGTGCGGGCAAAGCCTTCATCGAAGGTTGAGATTTTCAGCGGGCGCCATAACAGCCAGGTAAACAGCAAAACGCCAAGCAACGTGACAGCGATCCGGGGCAATTCAGGCGGCAAACCAGCCAGCGCTTCGATATCCCAAAGCGAGGACCAGCCTGTGGCATCCAGCCAGATCAGGCTTTCCAGATTACCGTAGAGCGCGTGTTCCACGTCCAGATGCACGGTCGAGGTATCGGTCTGTTCCAGAAGCAGCACACCGCCTGCGAACATGGTGGTGAAGACAACGCCCATCGCCGCACCGGGTTCGATTTGACCCAACCGCCGGATGGCCTCGATCAGGATCACCGCGACAATCGCCGCACCCGCCGCGCCCAGCATCATCGGCCAGGTTGAGATTGCACCGGTGACCAAAAACGCCACAACGATACCGGGCAAAACGACATGGCTGATCGCATCCCCGATCAGCGCCTGTTTGCGCAATAACAGAAAGTTGCCGGGCAGCGCGCAGGCAATGGCGGCAAAGGTGCCAATCAGCAAGGGCGTCAGGGACAGGGGAACGAATTCTTCACCACTCATACCGGAACCTCCTGAGGGCCACCGATCTGACGGTCGATCTCGGCAATCTGGTCGCGGGTCAGCACGGTTTCGATGTCCCGCAGCCCGTCATACAAGGCCGCCGTCGCTTCATGCGCCTGATCCGCGCGCAAAACTTCCCATCGCTTCTCATCACGCAGCGCCTTGGCGGCGCGCGCCTTTCCGGCCTCGGTTGCCACCCCATCGGCGCGGACCAGATCGGCGCGGCGCAGCAGGCGCAGGGTCAGCGGCTCATATATCTTTTGATCTTGCGCCAAGGCCAGCAGCCCTTGCCGGATATGCACACGGCGCTGAAACCGCAGGTGGCGCAGAACAGCGGCCAGAACACCTCGGATCGGGGCGAAGAACAGCGACAGGACAAAGAAACCAAAGCTGACCAGAACGATGATTGGTCCGGTGGGCAGGTTCGGTGCGGTGGCGGACAGAGCGGCCCCGATATAGCCTGCCAATCCACCAGCCAGACCGGCGAGGATCACCACACGATCAGAGCGGTCGGACCAGAACCGCGCCGTGACGGGCGGGATGATCAGCAGGGCTACAATAAGGATCAGGCCAACGATCTTCAGCCCGACCACGGTGACGGCCATCACTAGCCCCATCATTGCAAGATCGATCCGATGCACCGGCAGCCCCTGGGCCGTCGCATAATCCGGATCAAACGCCACCAGTGTCATCGGACGGCGCAGGATCATGACCAGCACCAGCGTTGCCGCGCCACCAATCGCGATGATCATCGCATCCGCCCAAAGCATACCGGCGGTGGAGCCCAGCAGGAAACCTTCGAGCCCCGCCTGACGACCAACACCCATGGTCTGAATGACCGTCAGCAGGACGATGCCGAAACCGAAAAACACCGATAAGACTGCGCCAATCGCAGCGTCTTCAGCCAGACGCGTGTGACGCGTCAGCCAGTTCATGCACAGCAGCCCAATCCAGGCCGAAACCGCCGATCCCGCCAGCAGGCCCAACAAATTGCGCCCATCCCCACCGAACGCGACGAGTACCATGAAGGCAAGGCACACACCGGGCAAGGTTGCATGGCTGATTGCGTCACTGACCAGCGCGCGTTTGCGCAGAAACAGAAAGGTGCCGGTGACACCCGCCGACACCCCCAGCAACGTCGCACCTATGGCAACCAGCGTGGCGTTATAGCCAAGCTGCAGGCTAAGCGCCTCCCAAAGCATGTGTTACCCGACTGCGCGCGAAATTTGATCGATCTGCGCGGTAGCCAGACGTCCCCCGTAAGCGGATTGCAGAGTCTCTGCGGTGAACGCCTCGGACACCGAACCCTCGACGACCTTGCGGGTGTTAATCAGGAAGACATGGTCGAAATAGTCCGCAACCGTCGCCAGATCATGATGCACTACCACGACGGTCTTGCCCGCCTCTTTCAGTGATTTCAGAACAGCGATGATGGCTTTTTCCGTGGCCGCATCGACCCCGGCAAAGGGCTCGTCCAGCAGATAGAGATCAGCGTCCTGCGCCAGAGCGCGAGCCAGAAAGACCCTTTGCTGCTGTCCGCCTGACAATTGCCCGATCTGGCGATCCGCAAAATCGCGCATGCCAACACGGTTCAGGCAATCCATCGCGCAGGCCATGTGGCGCGCACGGACCCGGCCCAACAGGCCCAGCTGCCGCGATAGACCCATCAAGACCACGTCAATCACGCGGGTGGGGAAATCCCAATCCACACTGGCACGCTGCGGCACATAGGCGATCCGGGCGCGCTGATCCTCCAGCGATTTCCCAAATACGGTTACCCGACCGGACAGAGGGTTCACGATCCCAAGTGCTGCTTTCAACAGGGTCGATTTCCCCGCGCCGTTCGGACCAATGATCGCTGTCATGGCACCGGGTTGAACGGTCATATCGACCGAGAACACAGCCGGTTTCTGACCATAAGAAACGGTCAGACCCCGCACCGCCAACGGGCTGGATTCAACACTCTGATCTTCGATCGAAACACCCTGTGAAGCGGCCAGTTCCAGCATCGTTTAGAACCCCGCCGACAGTTTGCCATTCAAACCGCGCTCGGGCACGTCTGCGCCCAAAGCACCTGCGATCACGGTGATATTGTGGTCCAGCATTCCGACATACGTACCTTCATAGGTGCCATCGACACCCATCGCGTCCGAAAACAGCTCGCCCCCAACCGAAACCTCGTGCCCCTTGGCCGCAGCCCCTTCGATCAGTGCGCGCATCGAACGGTCAGAGACCGAGCTTTCCACGAAGACGGCTGTCAATTGACGGTCGACCAACGTATCAACCAACTCTCCGATCCGGTTCAGCCCGGCCTCAGATTGGGTGGAAATTCCCTGAACGCCCATGACCTCATAGCCATAGGCCGCCCCGAAATATCCAAAAGCATCATGGGCGGTCAGCAACACACGGCTTTCTTCCGGTACCGCTGTCAAAGACTGTTCTGCATAAGCCGCCAGAGCGTCCAACTCAGCCAGATGAGCCTTTGCATTTGCCGCGAATAAGTCCGCTGATTCAGGGCGAGCTTCGGTCAGCGTGGCCTGAATCTCGGTGACAACCTCGCCCCACAAGGCTGGGCTCATCCAGATATGCGGGTCATATTTGTCGGCATAGTCGTCATGGGCGCGCAGCTTAGACTTATCGACGCTTTCTGCCACTGCAACCACGGTTTGTTTGCGCGAAAGGTCTTCAAAGAAGTCCTCCATCTGTGCTTCCAGATATAGGCCATGCCACAGAACCAGATCCGCACGGGTCATCGCGACGATGTCACTGCGGGTCTGGCGATACGCATGCGGGTCAACGCCTGGCCCCATCAGGCCCTTCACCTCAACTTGATCCCCACCAACCTGACGCACCGCATCTGCGATCATGCCGGTTGTTGCGACGATTTTGAGAGGGGCTTCCGCCCAAGCGGCAAGCGGTAGCGTTGCAGCAACAGCCAATGCGGCAAGGAGACGACGGCGAATCATATTCAGACCTCAGAACTCAGGCTCAGTTGAGATTGAATATGAGAACCATTCGCAACTAAGTCAATGCTATTGATAATTATTCGCAACAAATTCCGCATTATTTGTCCAAATGGTCAAATTATTCCGTGTCACGCGGTTCTGATGCCTTCCATTTAGCCTCAGCCCGTGCGATTTTGGCGCAAACCTCCCAAAGGACGTGACGATGGAAACGCAGAGCTCAGACAGCCCCGTGCGCACCGCGCATCTGCCGCAAGTGACCGAACCCCGCAACCCCGGTATGGACCTTGACTTGGACTGGGTGCGCGCCGTGCAGGTCAACACCTCAGCTGTTGAACGCCGCGCCGCCACCCTGCCGGGTCGGCGGTCGGTGAAGAAAGACTATCAGGCTGCCTGGCTGCTGAAGGCGATCACGATGATCGATCTGACCACCCTGTCGGGTGACGATACTGTGGGACGGGTGCGGCGACTGTGCGCCAAGGCGCGTCAGCCTGTTGCATCCGCCACCTTACAGGCGCTGGATATGCCTGCGATCACCACAGGCGCGGTTTGTGTGTATCACGATATGATCGAAACTGCCGTTGATGCACTCAAGGGCACCGGCATTCCTGTGGCCGCCGTATCCACCGGCTTCCCCGCCGGCTTGTCCCCGTTTCACTTGCGTGTGGCCGAGATCGAGGAAAGCGTGAAGGCCGGCGCCGAAGAGATCGACATCGTGATCTCGCGCCGCCACGTGCTGTCGGGCGACTGGCGGGCGTTGTATGATGAGATGAAGGCCTTCCGCGTGGCCTGCGGCGACGCCCATGTGAAGGCGATCCTGGCGACCGGAGAACTGGGCAGCCTGCGCAACGTCGCGCGCGCTTCACTGGTGTGCATGATGGCGGGGGCGGATTTCATCAAAACCTCGACCGGGAAGGAAAGCGTCAACGCCACCCTGCCCGTTTCTCTGGTGATGATCCGCGCGATCCGCGACTATCATGACCGCACGGGGTATAGGGTCGGCTACAAGCCTGCGGGTGGGATTTCCAAGGCCAAGGATGCCTTGGTCTATCTGTCACTGATCAAGGATGAACTGGGCGACCGCTGGCTGGAGCCGGACCTGTTCCGCTTTGGCGCATCTTCTCTGCTGGGCGATATCGAGCGGCAGTTGGAACATTATGTCACGGGCGCGTATTCCGCCGGCTATCGTCACTCCATGGGCTGAGGACAAAACAATGACAGTCAAAGAGATTTTCGAAACCATGGATTACGGCCCTGCCCCCGAAAGCGCTGCCGAGGCACTGGCCTGGCTGGTCGATCAGGGCGACAAGTTCGGCCACTACATCGACGGGGCCTTTACCAAACCCGGCAAGGGGTTCGACAGCCGCAACCCTGCGACCGGAGAGGCTCTGGCCAAGCTGACTCAGGCCAAGCAAGCTGATGTGGACGCTGCCGTCGCCGCTGCCCGCAAGGCGCAACCCAGGTGGGAGAAACTGGGTGGCGCGGGTCGTGCGCGGTATCTCTATGCCATTGCACGTCTGTTGCAGAAGCATTCCCGCCTCTTTGCCGTGCTGGAGAGCATGGATAACGGCAAGCCGATCCGCGAGTCCCGCGATATCGACATCCCCCTGGCGCAGCGACACTTCTACTACCACGCCGGTATGGCGCAACTGATGGAAAGCGAACTGCCCGATGCTGAGGCATTGGGTGTGTGCGGGCAGATCATCCCCTGGAACTTCCCTTTGCTGATGCTGGCGTGGAAGATCGCGCCTGCGCTGGCGATGGGGAATACGGTGGTTCTGAAACCGGCCGAATACACCTCGCTGACCGCGCTGTTGTTTGCTGATATCTGCTCACAGGCTGGGCTGCCCAAAGGTGTGGTCAACATCGTGACTGGTGATGGCGCAGTGGGCGAGATGATCGTGAACGCCGAGGTGGACAAGATCGCTTTTACCGGCTCGACCGTCGTGGGTCGCCGCATCCGTGAGGCGACGGCAGGCACGGGTAAAGAGCTTACGTTGGAATTGGGCGGCAAGTCCGCCTATGTCGTATTCGATGACGCCGATGTGGACAGCGCCATCGAAGGTCTGGTTGACGCGATCTGGTTCAATCAGGGGCAGGTCTGCTGTGCGGGTTCGCGCCTGTTGGTGCAGGAAGGCATTGCCGACCGCTTTCACGACAAGCTGCGCGCCCGGATGGATGGCTTGCGCATCGGCGATCCGCTGGACAAATGCATCGACGTCGGCGCGGTCGTGGACCCGGTTCAGTTGCAGACCATCAAGGGCATGGTCGATAGCAACACGGTTGGGCATGTGCATCAGGCCGCCTGTGAGCTGCCGGAAAACGGCTGCTACTACCCTCCGACATTGATCTCGGGCCTCGAAACTTCGGACCCGCTGATGCAAGAGGAAATCTTCGGCCCGGTACTGGTCTCGTCCACCTTCCGCACGCCGGAAGAGGCGGTCGAACTGGCCAACAACACGCGTTACGGTCTGGCCGCAACGGTCTGGACCGAGAATGTGAACCTCGCGCTGGATATCGCGCCCAAGCTGGTTGCGGGCGTGGTCTGGGTGAACGCCACCAACCTGTTCGACGCTGCCGCAGGCTTTGGCGGCGTACGCGAAAGCGGTTTTGGACGGGAAGGTGGCTGGGAGGGGCTGACGGCCTATACCAAATCCAAAGGCAAGGCCAAGCCGCTGGCCAAGGTTGAAGCGACCATGGGCGAAGGGGCTCCGGTCGATCCCATCGACCGCACCGCCAAGATGTATATCGGCGGCAAGCAGGCGCGACCCGATGGCGGCTATTCGAAACCTGTCTGGGGCAAATCCGGCCTGCTAGGCCATGTGGGTCTTGCCAACCGGAAGGACGTGCGCAACGCGGTTGAGGCCGCAGCAGGCGCGAAAGGCTGGTCCAAGACCACGGGTCATCTGCGGGCACAGATCCTGTACTATATCGGCGAGAACTTGTCGGCCCGCGCCGGTGAATTTGCCGCCCGTATCGACGCCATGACCGGCAAAAAAGACGGCGCGAAAGAGGTCGAAGCCTCAATCCAGCGTCTGTTCACTGCGGCGGCCTGGGCCGACAAATATGACGGTCAGGTCCATGGCGTACCGATCCGGGGCGTGGCGATTGCCATGAAAGAGTCCGTCGGCGTCATCGGTGCGCTTTGTGCGGATGAGGCACCTCTGCTGGGTCTTGTGTCTGCGATGGCACCAGCGATTGCGATGGGCAACCGGGTGGTTCTGGTGGCTTCGGAGCCCTACCCGCTGGCGGCAACTGATTTCTACCAGATTCTCGAGACGTCGGACGTCCCCGCTGGCGTGGTCAATATACTGACCGGCAGCCATGCGGAATTGGCGAAACCGCTCGCCTCGCATCTGAACGTGGACGCGGTCTGGTCGTTCTCATCCACCGACCTGTCAAAAGAGATCGAGGCTGTCTCAGCCGGGAACCTGAAACGGACCTGGGTCAATAACGCGACGGCAATCGATTGGAGCGTGGACCAATCCCGCCGCTTCCTGCAAGCTGCGACCGAAGTCAAAAACATCTGGGTGCCCTACGGCGAGTAGGGCTCCCGACCATGGGAGGCCCATATGGATTTTTCAGGAAAAGCCGTCATCGTCATTGGCGGAACCAGCGGTATCAATCGTGGTATTGCCGAGGCCTTTGCAGCCTCGGGCGCGAAACTTGCGGTGGCCAGCCGGTCGCAGGAAAAAGTGGATGATACCGTTGCAGCTCTGAAAGAAGCGGGCGCTGAGCAGGCCATCGGAGTAGCCTTTGATGTGCGCGATCCCGAGGCCGTTGCAGGAGGCTTGAAACAGTTCCACGATGCGCTCGGCACATTCGACGTTCTGGTTTCCGGTGCGGCAGGCAACTTTCCGGCGCTGGCGGCTGAGATGTCAGTCAACGCTTTCAAAACCGTGATCGATATCGACCTGATGGGCACAATCCACGTGATGAAAGGGGCCTACCCATACCTCAAACGTCCCGGTGCAAGCATCATCAACATCTCGGCCCCGCAATCCTATCTGCCTTACGAAGGCCAATCCCATGTCTGCGCCGCCAAAGCCGGCGTCGACCAAATCACGCGCACGCTGTCGATGGAGTGGGGGATCGAAGGGATCCGGGTGAACTCGGTCGTGCCCGGCTTCATTGAAGGAACCGAGGGCGCGAAACGTCTCACGCCTTCGGAAGACGCCCATGAAGAAATACGCAAGGACATCCCATTGGGCCGCTGGGGGCAGCCGCAGGATGTGGCCAATGCCTGCCTGTTCCTCAGCTCGGACCTCGCCAGTTACATTAGTGGAACGGTTATGGCCGTGGACGGCGCACTCTATCAGCGCGGCTCGGGTAAGTTCGGGCAGATGATGGGGAGTATGTTGCGCGCGCAGACAAAAGCACGGACATAATCGTTAATAGCTTGTGAAGCTGTTCATATACAGCATCCAGTTTTGAAGACAGCCTTTGGCCTATCACATCGCAAGGGTGGGCCTGAAGATGCTAACACTGCCGACGGACGTCACAGACATTGCACAGCTGATCGTTATGATCGGCGTATTCGGTGCCGGGCTATACATTCTCAACTACTTTCTGTTGCAGATGGGTATCGTGCGCGGGTCGGGCGTTTTGTATCCCGTTCTGGTCATCGTTGCGGCAAGTTGCGTGCTGATCAGCATGGCGGAAGAGTTCAATCTGGCCGGATCAATTATCCAGCTGGCTTACATCCTGATCTCGGTTCTGGGTCTGTTGCGCGGATATCTCTCACATCATCTGGTGCGGTTTTCCGAACCCGAGCAGCAGTTTGTTGACAACTACCTTGAAACGCTCAAACCCCATCACGCGCGCAAGCTGCTGAATACCGCAAAGCTGATCACATACGAACCCGGCGTCACCTTGATCGAGGAAGGCATGACCAGTGACTTTCTTGCTTATGTCCTGTCAGGCCGAACAACGATCCTGAAGAACAGTCAGGTGATTAATCAATGCGGCCCGGACCAGATATTGGGAGAGTTGACCTTCGGCATCGGTCTGCCCGCAACAGCCACGGTGCGCACCGATGAGCCGACCACGTGCTTGGTCTTTGACAGTCAGCGTCTGGCCCGGGTGTTGCGGCGCAACCGCCAGATCGACGATGCGCTCAAGGCCGCACATTTTCGGCATGCGCGCCAGAAACTGCTGAGCAGCAACAATCACACGGTCAAGGCGCGCACGATGTTGGCGGCGGCGGCCTGAACGTTATCCGTCCAGACCTACCGGCTGACCCACGACGGTGAAATGCAAGCCTTCTGGGTCCAGCAACTCGCTCGCAACTCGGTTTACATCCTCCAGTGTCACGGCATTCACCTGATCATTGCGGGTTGCGATATAGTCGATGGGCAGACCTTCCATCTGCATTCCAACCATGATCCCGGCGATCTGACCATTGCCGTCAAAGCGCAGAGGATAAGCCCCCGTCAGATAGGTCTTGGCATCGTCCAGTTCTTTCTGGGTTACGCCCTCATCCGCCGCACGCGCCCATTCGCTGCGAATAACCTCAACCGCTTCGGCGATGCGATCATTGGAGGATGAGACCGACCCAATATAGACCGAGGCCAAATCCTTGGGCACAAGATAGGTGCCGACACCGTAGGTCAGGCCGCGCTTTTCGCGCACCTCCTGCATCAGGCGGCTTTCAAACCCGCCGCCGCCAAGGATGTGGTTCAGGATATAGGCCGCGAAGAAATCCGGATCGTCCCGGTCGATCCCTTTCTGGGCAAACAAGGCAACCGATTGCGGCGTGTCAAAGTCGACAACGGTGACCCCGCCTTCGATCGACACTTCGGCCTTGCCCGGAATTGGCTTTGTGCTGTCAGGCAGATCAGCCAGCAATTTGTCCAGAAGCACGCCCAGTTCTTCGGCCGTGATGTCGCCCACCGCACCGACATAAAGCCGGTCTTTGGCGAAGACATTGTCATACGCCTCGACCACGTCATCGCGAGTCAGGGCCGATACGCTATCAATGGTACCTTTGCCTTCAGACCCATAGGGATGATCGCCATAGGCCATCGACGAGAAACTGAGACCCGCGATATCATTGGGGTCGTTGGCATCTGATTTGAGCCCGGACAGGATCTGCGCCTTGACCCGCTCGACCGCGTCCTCATCAAACCTAGGTTCGTGGATCGTGGTACGCAGAAGGTCCGTCACCTCATCGCGATTCTCGGTCAGAAAGCGGGCCGAGATCGAGACAGTGTCATCGCTCGCGTTGTAACTGAATGACGCAGCCAGCGCTTCGAGTTCACGAGCATAGCTGCGAGCATCCATGTCGCCCGCACCTTCTTCGATCAAGCCGCTCATCAGATAGACCGCACCGCGTTTTTCGGGGTCATCCAGTGATGTCCCGCCACGGAACCGCAATTCCAGCGCAGTGAACGGGATCGCGTGATCCTCGACCAGCCAGGCGGTGATGCCCCCGGGCGATGTCACCTCTTTGATCTCAATCTCTGCCCATGCTGGCAGTGCGACCAGAAGGGCGATCAGAGTTGTAAAAAGCCGTTTCATTGCGTCACCTCATCGTCGCGCATCAGCCAGCCGGTCACCGAGGTCTCGCGTTGCAGGACATCGCGCGCGGCGGCGATGATCTGGTCACCTGTGACCTCCTGCAGAATATCGGGCCAGGCCTGTACGTCTTCGACCGTCAGACCGCTGGCCAAGGCACGACCGTAGCGGTTGCCGATCCCGTCGACATTATCACGGGCATATATCTGTGAGGCGCGCAGCTGCATCTTGATCCGGTCCAGATCCTCTTGGTTCACGCCTTCAGCGATGAAGTCTGCTACGGCTTGATCCATGGCATCTTCGGCCTCTTGCAACGTTACACCTTGCGCTGGGACAACCAGAAGATCAAAAGTCGTGTCATCCAGCGATACGCCGCGATAGAACGCACCGGTATAGACGGCGATCTGCTGATCGAATTGCAGTTCTTCGTTCAAATAAGATGTGGTGCTGCCCCCCAACAACTCGGCCAGTAGGAACAATGCGGCGGCCTTCTCCTGTTCGCCCGGGTCACGTTCGGGCGCCAGATAGGTGCGATGCACATAGGGTTGCGCCACGCGCGGGTCCTTGTAGGTCAGGCGACGCTCCGCTGTCTGCGGAGGTTCCTGTGGGCGCACGCGCTCGGCAATCTCGGGATTTGACGGGATGACGCCATAATACTGATCGGCCAGCGCGCGCACCTCTTCAGGATCCACATCCCCGGTGACAACAAGGATAGCGTTGTTAGGTGCGTAGTGGTCCGCGTAGAAGGACAGGGCGTCGTCCATGTCCAGCGCCTCCATCTCATGCATCCAGCCGATGATCGGCACGCCGTAGCCATGGTTGAGATACTGTGCTGCGCTCAGCTGTTCGCCAAATAAGGCACGTGGGTTGTTCTCCGTGCGCTGGTTCCGCTCTTCCAAAATCACGCCGCGTTCAGCGGTGATGTCATTTTCGGTCAGGCGCAGATTGCGCATCCGGTCGGATTCCATCTGCATCATCAGCTCCAGCCGATCCGCAGCGACGCGCTGGAAATAGGCGGTGTAGTCGTAGGAGGTGAAGGCGTTGTCATCGCCGCCATTGGCTGCAACGGTCGCTGAAAACTCCCCCTGTTTCAGGGTGTCCGTTCCTTTGAACATCAGATGTTCCAGGAAATGCGCGATACCTGATACACCCGCAGGCTCATCCGCCGACCCCGCCCGATACCAGACCATATGCTGCACGACAGGCGCGCGGTGGTCTTCGACCACGACCACTTCCATTCCGTTATCAAGCGTAAATGTCGTGACCGCTTCTTGACCATCCTCGGCAAAAACCGGGGTCGCGGCAATCAGGGCGGCAGAAAGTGCCAAGGCCCGAACCATGGGGCATCCTCCGTTTCGTTATGAGCATAAACTACGGTGGTGCGCGGCAGGTTCAAGTCAGATGACAAAAAGTTAAAATTTATTCATCTGGCGGTGACGAGGGCGTTTCGAGCCCGGCACGGCGGGCAGCTTCCGTCTGCGCAAAGGGGTCCAACGCCTGACGTTCATAGACCTGCTGATAGCGATCCACCGGGAACAGGCGCAGGCCGGTCCACCGGCCACGGCGCTGGCGGAACTCATCGTCTTCGGCCTGAACGATCTGGCGCGTGTTCGCCGGCACACCATAGCGGCTGGACGCGGTCACCAGCGCGGAATCCGAGGCCGGGATCGCCCCGTTCGGGTTTGTCGCTGCCGGGTTACCGCCCAGTGCAAGAACCGCATCTGCCTTGGGATTCGGATCTGTCAGATTACTACCACCCGGGGTTGGCGCGGGCAGAAATGCATAATCCTTGGGTTCTGTCAGAGGTTTGACCGGCAGCACCGAGAACTCATCCGGGCCATCCCCAGGAGGCGTCAGTTCGCGCAAACCGGGGTTCGAGCACGCAGCAACCGCAGCGGCAAAGATCAAAACATAGGGTGCGCGCGACAACCGCATCAGAGTCTCCAACCAGTTTCGGACGTTTTATCGCATATCCTTCGGCGCGTCACGAGGGCTTTTTCCCATCAAACAGAACAAGCCCAATGGCCCCTGCAAAGACAAAAACATCCGCCAGATTAAACACATACGGGTTGTTGATACCGCAGCATGACATGTTGAGGAAATCCAGAACAAAACCATAAAGCACCCGGTCGACCACATTGCCCATCGCGCCACCGATCAAGAACCCACCGCAAATCAGCATCAGCTTGGACGGTGTTGAACGGCGCAGCCAGATAAAGACGGCGACACAAATCGCAACGGAAATCGCGACCAGAACCCAGCGTGCGGCATCAGAATTGCCCTGAAACAGGCCGAAGTTGATACCGCGGTTTTCGCCGTATTTGAACACGACCAAAGGTGGCAAAACGTCGATACCGCCGGGCTGATCCGCAACGCGCATGACCCGAACGACCAGATATTTGCTGATCTGGTCGATCAGAATGGCCACCAGCGCAGCCCAGTAGAGCAGCCGATACGACATCAGTGCCGAAAGTGCCGCATGCCGGTGAAGACCATCGCGAGACCGGCCTCATCCGCCGCTGCGATCACCTCATCATCGCGCATTGAGCCACCGGGCTGGATTACGCAGGTCGCTCCCGCCTCGGCGGCCTCCATCAATCCATCGGGGAAGGGGAAGAACGCATCCGACGCGACGGCGGAGCCGATTGTCAATGGCTGGGGCAAGCCCAGAACATCGGCCATGCGCTCGGCCTTTTTGGCTGCGATCAGAGCGGAGTCGACGCGGCTCATCTGGCCCGCACCTACACCAACGGTTGCGCCGTCTTTGACATAGACGATGGCGTTGGATTTGACATGCTTGGCCACCTTCCACGCGAACAGCAGGTCGCGCATCTGATCCTCGGTCGGCGCTTTCTTGGTCACCACCTTCAGGTCATCCATGCCAACAAAGCCATTATCCTTGTCCTGAACCAGCAGACCGCCAGCCACCTGACGCACAGTTTTACCACCGGCGGTCACGTCCGGCAGAGCCTCGGTTGTCAGCAGGCGCAGGTTCTTCTTGGCCGCAAAGATCGCTTTGGCCTCATCTGACGCTCCAGGGGCAATGACGACCTCGGTGAAAATCCCGGTGATTTCTTGCGCAGTTTCCGCATCCAGCGGCTGGTTCAAGGCCACGATGCCGCCAAAGGCTGAGGTCCGATCACAATCGAAGGCCGATTTATAAGCGTCAAGCAAGGTTTCACCTGTCGCTACACCACAGGGGTTGGCGTGTTTGATGATGGCGCAGGCGGCGCCCTGTGCCGGATCAAACTCCGCCACCAACTCAAAGGCCGCGTCAGTGTCGTTGATGTTGTTATAGCTCAGTTCCTTGCCCTGATGTTGCAGGGCGGTCGCCACGCCGGGGCGGTTCGTGCCGTCGGTATAGAACGCTGCCTGCTGATGGCTGTTCTCGCCATAACGGAGGGTCTGTTTCAGTTCGCCAGCAAAGGCCCGGCGCTTCGGCGCTTCAAGCTGCAGGGCATCTGCCATCCAGTTCGACACGGCGGTGTCATAGGCCGCCGTGCGGGCGTAGGCCTTTTGCGCCAGCCACTGGCGGAACCCGTATGAGGTCTTGCCATAGTTCTCTTCCAACTGATCCAGCAGGGACGAGTAATCTTCGACATCCACAACAACATTCACAAAGGCATGGTTTTTTGAGGCCGCGCGAATCATCGCAGGCCCGCCAATGTCGATGTTCTCGATACATTGATCATAACCTGCACCTTTGGCAACCGTGGCCTCGAACGGGTAGAGGTTCACAACCAGCAGATCGATTGCGCCGATTCCGTGTTCATCCATCGCGGCGACATGGGTGTCATTGTCACGCAGCGCCAGCAGCCCGCCGTGCACCATCGGGTGCAAGGTCTTGACGCGGCCATCCATCATCTCAGGGAAACCGGTGACATCGCTGACATCCCGAACCACAAGCCCCGCGTCACGCAGCGCTTTGGCAGTGCCGCCGGTCGATAACAGCTCAACCCCGCGCTCGGCCAGCGCCTTTCCCAGCTCGATCAGCCCGGTCTTGTCGGAAACGGAAAGCAACGCGCGGCGCACGGGGTGAAGATCAGTCATGGGTCCAAAGGTCCTTTTGGCGTCAGTCGAATTCTGGCTCGTCCCGGTGCAGGTCACGCACGGCATAGGCAGTATCCTGCGCCTTGCTCAACGTCCACTGGATGCGCGTCGCATACTCCATTGCGCGGCCAGATAGAACGATCTGTTTTGTCGCGCGTGGCTTCAGGCGCCCTTTTTCAAGGTAAACACTTGGCTGGACGTCTAATTTTCCCACGCCATCGTGGCGGAAAACCCAGATCTCACCGCTTTTAAGCGCCATCGACACCGCCGCCCCGCCCAGATCAACGGCTGTATCCACATCCGGATGCAGGTGAAAACGAATGTCAAAAGGGATGCCCGACAGGCCCGAGGCATCCATCGCCTTGTCAAACTGCCGCTTGGCTTTGTCGGTTGCGGTCAGAAGGATATCCTCGACAGTCAATTTGCGTCCGTCAAAACGCAACTCGAATGTGCGTGCATGGGTCAGGCCAAACACTTTGGCGTAACCGTCATGCCCGGACATAAAGCGAATGCCTTCGATCGCGTCCTCAAAATCAAATGGAACACCGCGCGGCGCATCGACAAGCGCCTGCTGCTCACTACCTTGAACCGGCTGGGCCAGCCGGGCGCTGGAATAGCCATCAAGGCACAAAGTGGAATGAGACGGCGTTGCCCGGCCTGCCCGCCGCCAATCCAGCCCGAAACTAGCCCCGGACCCGCAATTCACGATCAGAGGACGACGGCCCGACGTTAGTTCAAATGCCAAGGTCGAGGCATGCGCGTTGAACGAGGCCGCACCGGATGGCGGCGGGCTGGCATCGACAACAACCGTGGTCCGACCGGCAGAGAGGCAAGAATACCCCATCGGCAGCTCGGTCGCCGCCTTGTGTTTGACACCGCTTTGAGCGAGCGCCTGTTCCAATCGTCCCTCGACCCCGCGACCACCACCATGGAACCGGGCCAAAGCCCCATCCGCGTGGCGCAAGCTGCGCAAGGTAGGTGCAATCCGCTTGATCGCGTTGGCCTGCGCCACTGGCGTGCCGCGGCCTACATCGTTCAGGGCGGCAGCAGTCCAGCTGAGCAAGGTGAAAACCTCCAGCAACTCCTCGGGGTTGCGGGTTGGGATACCACCTTGTGCATCCACCTGTCGTTCGCATTCCCGCGCCAAGGCACGGACCGCGGGGTCGGCCATCGCCTCCAGCCCCTCAAGGGCAAGGCCCGATTGCACCAGTCCGGCCAATGCTTCGAACCGCGGCAGGCCCGGCGTCGCCGCATGCCAACGCTTAGACAGGAACCAAGTTTGCTGGGCCAGAGACCGAAAGAAAAGCTTGCTTTGGACATCATCGACCCCGCGCAGCAAGAACAGCGCGTGGTTGATCCAGCGCATGACCCGTCGGCCCGTCAGATCAGGCACCCATCCGGGCCCGCAACCGCGCCCATGGGCCGCGATCCAGCCCCAGACCCAGCGCTGCGCCTTTTCCCGCGCGCGACTGTCTCCAACAGCAGCCAGATCATCCAGCCAGGCAAAGCCGTGGCGTTCATCGTCAAATCCAACGCTTGGGGCCGCGACCTCCCACAAACCCGTATCTTGCGCCTCGACCAGATAGCCGGAGAACAGCAGGTTTCCGGCGACCAGCTGACGCCCCCGCGCATAAGACCCAACGGTGCGCGGTTCAGGCTGCGAAACAAACCCGGTTACCGCCCGCTGTCTTTGACTTAGACGCGCATAAAACCGGTTCTGAAACCGCATCCACCGGCTGGTCATGGTGTCCGTTTCTGACATGACGCGTTTTACTCTGCCCCTTGCGCTCTGCTGGCGCTTGCGACCCAACGATAGACCGGGCTGATCGTCAAGTCATCGAAAAGCGTGACCTCAGGCAGATTTACTCAGGCAGGCGATGTAGAACCCATCCATGCCGCCGTATTCCGCCCAATAATCCGGCCGCAGGCGCAAGCCGCCTTCTTCGGTGATCCAGTTATTGTCCACGCCCGGCAGGCTCAGCGCCGCGCGGTCCACAACCATGTCCGGGTGGGTTTCCAGCGCCTCTTCAATCTGCACCTCGCCTTCGTCTGGCAACAAAGAACAGGTGCAATAAACCAACCGCCCGCCCGGTTTCAGCAGACCCCAGGCATGGGCCAGCATCTGCGCCTGAAGATCGATCAGACCGCCGAATTCGGAGCCATCTTTGGCAAAAGGCAGATCGGGGTGCCTGCGGATTGTGCCCGTGGCCGAACAGGGCGCATCCAGAAGGATGGCATCATACTGTCCCGCATGCTCCAGCGCGTCGCCGACAACAACCGTTGCAGTCAAGCCGGTCCGTGCGAGGTTCTCTCGTACCCGCTCCATACGCGCCTCTGAGATATCCAGCGCCGTAACATCCACACCGGCAGCGGCCAGTTGCATCGTCTTCCCGCCCGGCGCGGCGCAGAGGTCCAGCACCTGTTCACCCGGCTTCGGGGACAGAACGCGCACCGGCAGAGCAGCCGCCGCATCCTGCACCCACCAATCCCCGGCCTTATATCCAGGCAAGGTCGAAACCTGACCTGCATCTTTGATACGCACCGACCCGGTTGGCAGCGTTTCATCCGACGGGGCAGATGCCCCCGGCTTCACGGTCAAATCCAGCGGAGCCCCGGCAAAATGGGCCTGTTCCATGCCAATAACAGCATCCGCGCCCCATGCGGCAATCAGGGGATCGCGCAACCACTCGGGCAGACGCGGGACACGCATCTTGGGCCAGGCCTCGGGCCCTTCGGCAGCGACCTTGCGTAGAACCGCGTTCACCAAACCCTTCAGGCGGCCGTGCTTGCGTGACCGGCTGACGATCTCGACCATGGAATTCACCACCCCATGTGCAGCTTCGCCATTGCACAGCTCGACCGCTCCAAGACGCAAAGCGTTATGAACCGTCAGCGTAGGTGTTCGGTTCAGATGGTTGTCGAGCAGCCGGTCGGCGCGCTCCAGCCCACGCAGCGTTTCAACGGCCAGGCGCTGCGCACGCGCGCGATCCTCGGGGCCCAGCCGGTCCAGCGCACCTGCGGCCAGGCACTCGGACAGCAACCTGCCCTCACCCAGCACCTGATCCAACAGATAGATTGCGCTGCGCCGTGCTGCTGTTGCGCTGTTTGACATGATCCCACCTTCATATGATCTGCGCCCGCATTGCCATTGGCGGACGCGGGCGTATATCAAGGCTGTGCCCGGAAAGGAACCCGATGTCATGAGTGACGACCGCAAAGACCTGCCCCCCGCTGCCCAGCGCGCGCTGGCCGAAGCGGAAGAACGCCGCCGTAAGGCCGAAGCGAAAGCACAGGCATTGCCCAAAGAACTGGGCGGTCGTGACGGGCCGGACCCCGCCCGATATGGCGATTGGGAGAAAAAGGGAATTGCCATCGATTTCTAGGCAATCAGCCCCGCAGCGCCTGCAGAAAATCCTCGATCAACGCGCGCTGTTGCTTGGATTTCGCACGCTCCTCGGGCCATGTCAGCCAATAGCAATCCTTGGTCCGCAATTCCGGAAAATCGAGCCTGCGCAATCGCCCCGACTGTAAATCCGCTTGCGCCAAAGGCACCGAGCCCAGAGCAACGCCCAACCCCTGGCGGGCTGCGGAAATGGCATGTTCCATCGAATCAAAGCTCACCTTTGCTGGAGGCAAATCCACCACCCCCGTTTTATTCGCCCAATCCCACCAGCCCGGGCGTTCACCGCGCAGATCAATCAGCGGCGCGCCCCAGTCCACACCGGGTGCAGCCATTGGCATCAGAACCTCAGGCGCGATCAGCGCAGCATCGCGCCCTGGCCACGCCCCACGCCCATAGCGGATTTGCAGCCACGTGCGCTCCTCATCCAAGGACGAGCGGCGCGCAACAGAATCCGTCATCACCCGCACCTTAGGGCGTATGTCCTGAAACCGATCCAGACTGGGCAATACCAGCGCATGAATGCTTGACGATAATCCTGCAACGCGCAGCTCGCGCGGGGATTTACCAAACAAATCCTCGGTATTGCGTTCCAGCGCCTGCAAACTGTCCTGTACCAAAGGCAGATAGCTTTCGCCCTCGACCGTCAGTGAAACGCCCCGCGCTTCACGCACGAACAGGGACCGGCCCAGCCAGGATTCGAGGTTGGCAATCCGCTGACTGACCGCCGCCTGGGTCAGCCCGAACTCTTTTGCCGCCGCTGAAAACCCGCCCAGCCGGCCCGCAGCTTCGAACACCCGCAGCCAGTCCAGGGGCGGCAATCCGATCTTTTTCTTAGCCATAAGTTTTTCCAAGCCTCAGCCGAAAGAAGGATTAATTGTCGTAATGCCATGAACATCGTATCTGCTCAACCAAAGCTCGCGCCGAACAGGAGGCCCCCATGCTGCGCACCGCCACTCACACCGCCTCTGTCGTTACTGTTGTGTTCGACAGCGGAGCCGAGGCCCGCTTTCACGCCATATGGCTGCGCGACAACGCGCTGGACCCTGACACCCGCGCCCCCGGCAATGGCCAACGCCTGATCACCATCGGCGACATTCCCGCCGATGTGTCGGTCAGCGCCGCACAGGTCGTTGCGGGCGATCTGCAGGTCACGTTCCAGCCCGAAGACAAGACAGTTACCTTCCCCGCCGACTGGCTGGCTGAGCATTGCTATGACCGCGATCATGATGCGGTGCCGGGCCGCGTCGCGCCCGGCATCACTACCTGGGAACGTGGCATCGATGCGCCCAGCGGTGACTGGTCTGAGGTTCATGCCGATCCTTCCGCCAAGCGCAACTGGCTGGCAGCGGTGGCTGAATATGGCTTTGCCAAGCTGACCGGAGGCCCGACCGAGGCGGAATCGCTGCTGAAAGTGGCCGATCTGTTCGGCTATGTGCGCGAAACCAACTATGGCCCCTATTTTGAGGTCCGAACCGAAGTGAACCCGACCAACCTGGCCTATACCGGGCTAGGGTTGCAAGCCCATACCGACAACCCTTACCGCGACCCGGTGCCCACACTACAAATCCTCTATTGTCTGGAAAACTCGGCTGAAGGCGGCGATTCCATCGTGGTTGACGGATTCCGCGCGGCCGAAAAGTTGCGTGATCAGAACCCCGAAGGCTTTGCCCTGCTGGCAGGTTACCCGGCCCGGTTCGAATACAAAGGCTCTGACGGGGTCTGCCTGCGGTCACGCCGCCCGATGATCGAACTGTCCCCGGATGGAGAGTTGATTGGCATCCGCTTCAACAACCGCTCCTCGGCCCCGTTTGTTGACGTGCCCTTTGAAAAGATGGAAGCCTACTACGCTGCGTACCGCCAATTGGCCGAAATCATCGATGACCCGGCGATGGGCGTGTCGTTCAAACTGGAGCCGGGCGAGAGCTTCATCGTCGACAACACTCGCGTGCTGCATGCGCGCCTCGGCTATTCCGGCGCGGGATCGCGTTGGCTGCAGGGGTGTTACGCAGACAAAGATGGCTTGCTGTCGACCTTGGCCGCAAAGGAAATGGCCCAGCCGGAGGCGGCCGAATGAAACCTGATTTCACGACGCTAAGCCGCGACAATATCGTGGCTTTCATTGGCGACATCTTTGATCGACGCGGCGGAGAGGAGTATCTGGGCGAACCTGTCACAATGGCCGAACATATGTTGCAGGGCGCCACCATCGCAGAACAGAACGGGATGCCCGAAGAGATCATCGTGGGCGCGTTGCTGCATGACATCGGCCATTTCACCTCCGAGTTCGGCACATATCATCCCGACGACACCGAGGACCGTCATCACGAGGATGCCGGGGCCGAAGTGCTGGAACAGTTCTTCCCCTCGGTCATCACCGATTGCTGCCGCTATCACGTCGCGGCCAAGCGCTATCTCTGCGCCACCAAGCCGGAATATTTCAACCGGCTGTCAGCCGCCTCGGTCCATACGCTGGAATTACAGGGCGGCCCGATGAGCGCTGAGGAGGTCGCCGCGTTCGAGGCCAATCCGAACCTGAAAGAGATCATTCAGGTGCGCTATCTGGATGAGGCCGGAAAGCGCGCCGATATGGAAACACCGAATTTCGCCCATTTCGCACCGATGGTGCAGCGGATGGTCGACCGACATCTGAAGACCGATTGACGCAGTCATAAGTGACTACCGAGGGCAACAAACACATGTCCTCGGTGTCGCTGCGCAGGGCTATAGGCCCAGAACATCCATCATGTCATACTGACCCGGCGATTTGCCCTGCCCCCACAGCGCCGCTTTCAATGCGCCTCTGGCAAAGATAGCGCGGTCGGTGGCCAGATGGCGCAGAACAATGCGCTCGCCCGGCGCGGCAAACAGCACGTCATGTTCGCCAACGATGTCACCACCACGAATGGCGTGGAACCCGATATCACCGCGTTTGCGCGCGCCGGTGATACCGTCGCGGCCCCGATCCGAGACATCAGCCAGCGTGACTCCGCGCCCTGCGGCGGCGGCTTCACCCAGCATCAGTGCGGTGCCCGAGGGCGCATCGACCTTGTGGTGGTGGTGGCCTTCGATCACCTCGATATCGAAATCTTCATCCAGCGCGGCGGCAACTTTTTTGGTCAGTTGCACCAGCAGGTTGACGCCAAGGCTCATGTTGCCGGCCCGCACGATGACCGCATGGCGCGAGGCGGGTTCCAGCGCGGCGATCTGTTCGTCGCTCATGCCGGTGGTACCGATCACGTGGACACAGCGCGCCTGTGCAGCCAATGCTGCGAATTCCAACGTCGCCTCGGGTGCGGTGAAATCGATCACGGCCTGCGCCTGCGCAAAGGCTTCCAACGGGTCATCAGTGACCGTGACACCCAGCGCGGGGCCGCCCATCGCTTCGCCCACGTCCTGACCGATCCAGTCATGGCCCGTACGCTCGACCACACCGACCAGACGCGCCTGATCGCTGTCGGTGACGGTCTTGATCAGCATCTGCCCCATACGGCCCGAAGCCCCTGTGATGACGATCCCCGGAATATGGGTCATGGCGGTATTCCCTTGTTGCAGTCGGCTCAAAGCCTCCTACCCGGTTCGCGCCCGCTTGGCAAAGCCCTGCTTTGCGCTTAGATCGGGGTTTATGGCAAAGAACAAATTCCACGATGGCCCCGGCCCGTCCCAACGACAGCTGCGCGTCGGCGAACTGATCCGCCGCACCCTGTCCGAGGTTCTGGCGCGCGGAGATGTCCACGATCCCGACCTGAACCGCATGTCGATCACCGTGGGTGAGGTGCGCACTTCGCCGGATCTGAAGATCGCGACCGCCTATGTGCTTCCACTGGGTGGCAAGGGGCAGGAGGACGTGATCGAACTGCTGGCCCGTAACAAGGGTGAGCTGCGGCGCGTGATCGGTAAGAAGCTGAACCTGAAATTTTCGCCCGATCTGCGATTCCGTCTGGATGATACGTTTGACCGCCTGGACGACACCCGCCGCATGTTCGAACAGGACGCGGTGCGCCGCGATCTGGACGAGTGATCCGCGCATTTATCACTTTGGGCGCGGTTCTCTGGGCCGCGCAAGCCTTCGCAGTTACCTGCGAGAAGCTGACCCATGAGGATAAGCGCTATACCATTTGTGAGGTGGATGCCTCGGAAGATTTGCGCCTGTTTCTGAACGACGAAAATGGCGATCTGCTGGGCCATTTTTCGTCAGTGAACGAGGCGCTGGAGCCGCAGGGCAAGCGGCTTGCTTTTGCGATGAACGCGGGGATGTACCATGACGACCGCGCGCCCGTTGGCCATTATGTCGAAGACGGGCAGGAACAGATGCGCGTGATTCCGAATGCTGGGCCGGGCAATTTCGGCCTGCTGCCCAATGGCGTGTTCTGTATTCGTGAAACCCGTGCAGATGTGTTTGAGACTTTGGAATTCGTCGAGCAGGCACCCCAGTGCCGCTTTGCCACGCAATCCGGCCCCATGTTGGTAATAAACGGCGAGTTACATCCGCGCTTTCTGCCCGATTCAACCTCGCGCTATATCCGGAACGGGGTGGGTACCAGCGCTGATGGCGCGCGAGCGGTATTTGTCATCTCCGAAGACTCTGTAACATTCCACGAATTCGGCAGGTTGTTCCGCGATGCGCTTGAGATGCCAAATGCGCTGTTTCTCGATGGCAATATCTCGCGCATGTACGAACGCGCCAGCAATCGGTCGGATATCGGGTTTTCTCTGGGTCCCATCGTGGGCGTTGTTGAGGACGTACCGGCAAATTGACAGCAGCTGGGCGATCCGCTAACTCGCGCGCCTCGATAAGATTCAGGATGTAAGATGGGACGCAAACGCAAGGGCCGCGACATTTCAGGCTGGCTGGTGGTGGATAAGCCCGCGGGCATGACCTCGACTGCCGTGGTCAACAAGGTGCGTTGGGCGATGGACGCCAAGAAAGCGGGCCATGCGGGCACGCTGGACCCCGATGCAACTGGCGTTCTGGCGGTTGCATTGGGTGAGGCGACCAAGACCGTTCCTTATATTACTGATGCTTTGAAAGCCTACACTTTCACCGTGCGTCTGGGACTGGCCACCAATACCGACGATGCCGAGGGTGAGGTGATTGCACAAAGCAATGCGCGTCCCTCGGATGAGGATATCAAACAGGCGCTCAGCCCGTTTCTGGGCGATATCATGCAGGTCCCGCCCAAGTTTTCGGCCGTGAAGATCGATGGCCAGCGCGCCTATAAGCTGGCCCGCGATGGTGAGGATGTCGAACTTAGCGCTCGCCCCCTTTGGGTCGAAGAACTCATACTGGTTGATCGCCCCGACGATGACCATGTCGTGCTGGAGATGACTTGCGGCAAAGGCGGCTATGTCCGCTCCATCGCGCGTGATCTAGGTGAGGCTCTGGGCTGCCACGGCCATGTCCGCGAGCTGCGCCGCATCTGGTCCGGTCCGTTTGAAGCCGAGGATGGCCTGTCCATTGAGCAGATCGACGACATGGCCAAGACCATCGCGCTGGACGACTATCTGCACCCGCTGGAAACTGGCCTCTCGGATCTGCCCGAGTTGAAATGCACCCCCGAAGGAGCCACCCGCCTGCGCAACGGCAATCCGGGCATGGTTCTGGCCTCGGACGTGGAATATGGCGATGAGGCCTGGGCCTCGCTCGACGGCAAGGCCGTGGCGGTGGGCATCTACAAATCCGGCGAGCTTCACCCAAGCCGGGTGTTCGTTGCCTGAACGCCGTGTTAGGCCGGGGCATGATCACCCGAACGCATACCAAGGGCGACGCGCCCTCGACCGCCATCTATTCCGATTGCGAGAAGTATCGCTATAGCCTGACCCGTATCTGGGACCCGGCGGGGCGCAAGGCGCTGTTTGTGATGCTGAATCCGTCGACCGCGACCGAGGTGCAGAATGACCCCACCGTTGAACGCTGTGAACGCCGCGCGCGCGCGTTGGGCTTTGGGGCGTTTCAAGTGACCAACATCTTTGCCTGGCGCGACACCGATCCGCGCAAGATGCGTGCTGCTGTCGATCCGGTAGGGCCCGAGAACGATGCGGCCATTCTGGAGGGGGTGCAGTGGGCCGATCAGGTCATCGCCGCCTGGGGCACCCATGGCTCCCATCTGGAGCGCGGACCAACAGTGGAAACTCTGCTGCGGAACACCGGGCACCCTCTGTTCCATTTAGGGCTGACGAAAGACGGCCACCCGAAACATCCGCTGTATATCGCATACACCCAACAGCCCGAAGCCTGGTGACAAAGGGTTAACCACGCCTCCAGCTTGGCTTTGACCAACCGACAGGCCGGATGGGATAATCCACCCTCGGAGCAGCTTGCCTTCGGAGGGTTCCCATGTTTCTGGCCGGGTTGATTGGATTGGCAGCCATTGGTGGCGCAGCATATGCGATGGGCGATATTCTGACCTCGGACGAAGACGAGCGCGACGAAGACGAACTGCAGGACAATATTGCCGATGACATCTCGGAAGGTGAGTTTCTGGAGGTCGGCGAAAATGTCGATCCGCCTGCGACAGAAGACATCCCCGACATTTCAATAGGTACCGTGATTTCCGAACATCTGGGCGATCTGGTGATCGCCGGAACGGACGGTGTGGATGAGATCAACGGGCAGGACGGGAACGACCAGATCAATGGCTATGGCGATGATGACCTGATCAATGGCGGATGTGGCGATGACGTTCTACATGGCGGCGATGGGCAGGACGTGATCTCGGGCGGTCATGGAGAGGACACGCTGCACGGCGAAGACGGTGACGACCTACTGTTCGGCAATCAGGGCGACGACCTACTTGCGGGTCATTTCGGTGACGATGACCTGGACGGGGGCGCAGGCGACGATACGCTCTACGGTGGTCACGGCGATGACTCTCTAGCGGGCGACAAAGGCGATGACGCGCTGCATGGCGGATATGGCGATGACAGGCTGACTGGGGGTGCGGGCACCGACACGCTGTTCGGGGGCGATGGCGATGATCTGCTGCTTGGCGGTGAGGACGGAGGGTTCGACCAGACCGACTTTCTGAACGGGGGTGATGGCGAAGATACCATCGTGGCCCATACATCAGATGTGGCCAATGGGGGCAACGGGGCCGATGACATTGTCTTGAGCTCGGAGGCCGAGGATATCACCATCATGGGCTTTGAACCGGGTGAGGACAAATTGTTTATCACCTGGGAAGACCAGACCAATCCCGACATTCAGATCGAACAGGATGAGGACACTCCTCACCTGACCCGTATCGTGGTCGACGGAGAAGAGGTTGCCCAGATCTTTGGCGCTGACGGCATCAGCCTTGATGATATTCAGCTGATCACCGAGGCCGAACTGGCCCAATATGGATCGATGGGCTAGAGCCCCAGAAACCCTTTGCCATTCCTTTCAAAAGCGCCTATACGCGCCCATCCGCATCGGAATCGGTGCGGTTTTCTCCATGGGCCTGTGCTGGACGACATCCCGGCCTGCGCCATTAACTCTAACCTTTGAAGGAGACCCCGATGTCGATTACTGCCGCTGAAAAAACACGCGTCATGAAAGAATTCGCAACCAAAGAGGGCGACACCGGTTCGCCGGAAGTCCAGGTTGCAATCCTGACCTCGCGCATCAACACCCTGACCGAGCACTTCAAGACCCACAAAAAAGACAACCACGGTCGTCGCGGTCTGCTGAAAATGGTCGCCCAGCGCCGTAAGCTGCTGGACTACCTGAAGGGTAAGGAAGAAGCGCGCTATCAGGACCTGATCAAAAAGCTGGGCATCCGCCGCTAAGGTTGGATCTCACCGCTTGCAGATTTCAAACGCCCGCCACTTTGGCGGGCGTTCTTGGTTTCCGGCTTAATCGCCTGCCACGTTTTATAGGTGTCAACCGCCAGCACAGTATCGATTACGAACATCGCAACCGCAGCGACCATCGACAGCCAGAACAATCCGCAGGCCGAAGCCAGTGCCATGCCGCCCACGCAGGTTGCAATCGCCGACGCCGTTTCGGGACAGATCAAAGAGTCTGGATGTTCTGTTAAGACTTGCTCATCTGCGCTTGAAGCTTACCTTGGGGCACCCATACATAAGGGGCGCAACGGTATCAGCGCCAACAATATACCAGTGCGCTGCAGATTTGATCTGTTTCGATGCAATAGAATTGATTGACCATCAGGGAGACACAGATGAACACGCCATCCAGACTTTTAGCCGCCGCAGCCATGACTGCCCTTGCCCCGATGGCGATGGCAGAAACGGCAGAGGATAAAACTGCGCCTGAAAGCGTCTTGTTCGTACAACACGCAGACAAGGCAACACTCGCGGACAAGACGCTCACATTAGAGGGTGCCGATCAAAATGTTATCGTGTTCACTGACCGACCGAACCGGAGCGCAGCCCTTATTCCAATAGCGGAGCTTGCAAAATATTGGGGGGAAGGGGCAGACAGTTTCGCCTCGGATCCACCAAATGCTGCGTTGGTTGGTGAAACCGAAGGCGGAGATCCGGTTTCAATGATTGTCGAGATCAGCGACCCGGTGCTGAGCGAGGGGTCGATCAGCTACCAATACCTTGTCATTGAAGGCGACACTCGGGATGCGATCCACAACCCTTATGTCGTGATTGATCTGAGCTATCTGGATCAAAACATCGCGTCTACCTTTGCTACGGTGGATCAGTTTGTGGGTATCCCGGCAGGGTCAACCAGTCTGAACTGGAACACGACAAAGTAATCATACGGCGGCGCCCTGTTCCAAGGCAGAGTGCGTCGCGTAGCGCTTTTCCCTACAAGGTGCCGATGGCAATCCAATCGGGTCAACTTAGATCCAAATGATCCCAAGTGGCCGAAAATCGAACTGCCCCGGCAATGCATTCATTACCGGGGCAGTCCATTCATGAAATGGATGTAAGCTTGGTTGCGTTACATCTTCGCCTTCTCTGATTTCAGCGCCAGCCACAGGCAGTAGCACATGATCAGAACCACCAGCGTGAACGGTATGCCCGTAGACACCGCCGCGCCCTGCAAGGCGGACAATCCGCCGCCCAGCAACAGCGCGATGGCCACCAGGCCTTCGAGCGTGCACCAGAAGACCCGCTGAACAACCGGCGCGTCCATCTTGCCTCCTGCGGTGATCGTGTCGATCACCAGCGAGCCGGAATCCGACGAGGTGACAAAGAACACCACGATCAGGACCAACGCGATGGGCGCGACGATCCCGTAAAGCGGCAGCTCTTTCAGGAAGCCGAACAAGGCACCTTCGGGCGCATAGCTGTCGATCACAGTGGCACGGACGCCTTCGGCTCCGCCCGCGTTCAGCATGTCGATGGCGGCGCCGCCAAAGGTCGACATCCACAGCGCGCAGACCGCTGTCGGAGCCAGTAGCGCGCACAGGATGAACTCACGCACCGTGCGACCCTTTGAGATGCGGGCGATGAACATGCCCACAAAGGGTGACCACGCGATCCACCAGGCCCAGTAGAAGGTTGTCCAGCCGTGGAAATAGCTGGTGTCTTCACGCCCAAACGGGTTGGATAAGGCCGGAAGGTGGTAGACATAGTCGACCATGACGTTGAAGTACCGAGCGATGGCAGTGCCGACGCCGGTCACGACAATCACAAAGATGAACAAGCCAACTGCCATGATCATGTTGATCTCGCTCAGCCGTTTAACACCTGCATCCATGCCCATCAGAACCGACCCCAAGGCGATCAGTGTAATTCCGATGATCAACAGTACCGTCACGGTTGGGCTGGGTTCAATGCCAAACACCTCGTTCAAGCCAGCCGCGACCTGTTGCGCGCCCAGACCCAGAGATGTGGTCAGGCCAAACAATGTGGCAAATACCGCCAGCGTGTCGATAAGGTGGCCCCACCAGCCCCAAACGCGCTCGCCCAGGATCGGGTAGAAAGCCGACCGCAGAGTCAGCGGCAGGTCCAGGTTATAGGCAAAGATCGCAAGGCTCAGACCAACGGCGGCGTAAACCGCCCAACCCTCCAGGCCCCAATGGTGGATCGTGCCCACAATACCGGCGTATTCATTGCCTGGAACCGCGATGTCGATACCCAATGGCACAGCGTTACCGCCTTCGGCAAAGTTGTAATAAACCGGTTCCATCACGCCAAAGAACAACAGACCGATGCCAATACCGGCCGCGAACATCATCGCAATCCATCCGGCATAGGAATAGTCAGGTTTGGCATCCTTGCCCCCGATCCGCACCTTGCCAACCGGCAGGACGATCAGAACAAGGCAGAACAGAGTGATTGCATCGACTGAAAGCACCAGGAACCAGTCAAACGTACTGGTCAGCCAGGGACGCAGCCAGCCAAAAAACGTAGCAGCGGATTCCTGATTGGCCAAAGCGATCAGAACGAACGCAAAGATCAGGATACTTGAGATCAAAAAGACAGGATTGTGGATGTCCAGACCGAAGGGCCGGACATTATCCTGCCCCAGCTCGTATTCGGTCTCAAAATCATAGATCCGTGGATCCGGATCCAGCATTTTCTTGGTTTGTGCCATTCGACTTACCCTCAGTTTGCTAGGTGCAAACGCCAAGGTCTTCGGTCAGAGGCGGCATCTGTTTTTTGTGTTACCTTGGCGCGTTACCGTCCTCACGACCACAGGTCTTGTGGCCCAAGCCTACACTGTCACTAGATTTACACAAAACTATTCTGCTTTTCGAATATATCTTTTTCCTCATAGTGTCGGGCTAAGGGCTATCGGCGGGATCACTGGATTTGGATCGAAGCGCTGCGCGCAGACGATCATGCAACGTTAGAAACTCATTGAATTGGTCCTCCCCGCTGCCCAGAAGCTCGACCTGCTGAACCTCCATGCTGAAGGTTGCACGCATCGGGGCCTGCCCATCGATGACAAACGTCTCGTACTCAGTTGGTTCAATCGCCAGACGACCCGTCAGACTCACATGATCATAATAGCTGTCCGGGGCCCAGTGATCTGAAAGCAGAAGGCGGATCATCTGGTTGGGCGGCGGAGGCGGCAGATGGCTGCACATACCGGGCTGAGGCACCAGATAGGCAACCGCGCGACCCTGTTCATCAGGCGCTACGGGGATCACGTAGCCCACGATCGAAACGATCTGATCGTCGATCACAGGGTTGCCTGTGGTATTGGCAGTCTCACGCCGCTGGATCACCGCCTCGCGCTGAGACATGAGCCAGTCGATATCGATTTGATCAGCGGCCAGGGCGGCTTCGGTTTCACCTAACATCTCTTGCCATTTCTGCCGTTCTTCCGCGCTGCCGACATCCTGTTGCAACCGCCCACGCAACCGCAGCGCAAACCTGATGTCATCGGCCTGCTCATCATTCAGATCACGAAAAGGATCTTCGAAGACCTGCGCTGCGGGGTCAGGCAAGGCGGACCACTCAATAGGTTGGGCGGGCGCTGCTAGTAGTGGAACGCCTGAAAGGGCCAATATGATGACGGTCAGAAACCGCGGGCAAAAGTTCATCGCACCCTCAGTTATCAGATGTGTATGACCATGTATGCAATCCTGCGCCATTTGCCATGGCGTTCATTTGGGTGGGCCAATAGATGCGGGATGGCGACCCACCACCGCTTTGTTCGGTTTCGCTTCCCTTCGGCCCCAATCTCCTGTATGCGCGCGCTATCTGAGACGTTGTGCCCTGACCCCGGCACTCGAATGGAAGATAAAGTGGGGTCGGCGGCAATGGGGCCGCCATGCAAACCGGAGACCCGCAGGGGCGGGAGTGCTCCGTTCTAGGATACGCATATGTTTGATGTAACGAAGAAATCAATGCAGTGGGGCGAAGAGACGCTGACACTGGAAACCGGCAAGGTTGCCCGTCAGGCTGACGGCAGTGTGATTGCCACGCTGGGCGAAACCAGCGTCATGGCAAACGTGACCTTTGCGCGGGCTCAAAAACCCGGTCAGGACTTTTTCCCGCTGACCGTGCACTATCAGGAAAAATACTATGCCGCCGGTAAGGTTCCGGGTGGCTTCTTCAAGCGCGAGGCGCGCCCGACCGAGAAAGAGACCCTGACCGCGCGTCTGATCGACCGTCCGATCCGCCCGCTGTTTGTTGACGGCTTTAAAAACGAAGTTCTGGTGATGTGCACCGTGCTGTCCCACGATCTGGTCAACGACCCCGACATCGTTGCGATGATCGCAGCCTCTGCCGCACTGACCATTTCCGGCGCGCCGTTCATGGGTCCGATCGCCGGTGCCCGCGTTGGTTTCGAGGATGGCGAATACGTTCTGAACCCGACCGTCGACGACATGCAGGACCTGCGCCTGAACCCTGAACAGCGTCTGGACCTGGTTGTCGCCGGTACCAAAGACGCCGTGATGATGGTGGAATCGGAAGCGTACGAACTGTCCGAGGCGGAAATGCTGGGCGCGGTGAACTTCGCGCATGAGCAGATCCAGCCGGTCATCGACCTGATCATCTCGCTGGCTGAAGAAGCGGCGAAAGAGCCGTTCGAATTCGAAGCGCCCGATTACTCGGAACTCTACGCCGCTGTTGCCGCTGCCGGTGAAGAGCAGATGCGCGCCGCTTTCGCGATCACCGACAAGCAAGAGCGCACTGCCGCTGTTGCCGCTGCCCGTGAAGCGATCAAGGAAGCGCTGACCGAAGAGCAGTTGGAAGACGGCAACCTCGGTTCCGCGATGAAAAAGCTGGAAGCTGGCATTCTGCGCGGCGACGTCGTCAAAGGCGGCAAGCGGATCGACGGTCGGTCTACCACCGATATCCGTTCGATCGTTGCAGAGACCTCGATGCTGCCGCGTACACATGGCTCGGCCCTGTTCACCCGTGGTGAAACTCAGGCGCTGGCCGTGACCACGCTGGGCACCGGTGACGATGAGCAGTTCATCGACGCGCTGCATGGCAACTTCAAATCGAACTTCCTGCTGCACTACAACTTCCCCCCCTATTCGGTTGGTGAAGTTGGCCGCGTGGGTGGCCCGGGCCGTCGTGAGATCGGCCACGGCAAGCTAGCATGGCGCGCCCTGCAGGCGGTGCTGCCTGCGGCAACCGACTTCCCCTACACGATCCGTATCGTGTCGGAGATCACGGAATCCAACGGATCAAGCTCGATGGCGTCGGTCTGCGGCGGCTCGCTGTCGATGATGGATGCGGGCGTTCCGCTGAAAGCCCCTGTTGCCGGTGTGGCCATGGGCTTGATCCTGGAAGATAACGGCGAATACGCCATCCTGTCGGATATTCTGGGTGACGAAGATCACCTGGGCGACATGGACTTCAAGGTGGCAGGTACCGAAAACGGCATCACCTCGCTGCAGATGGACATCAAGGTTGCAGGCATCACGCCCGAGATCATGGAAAAAGCCCTGGCGCAAGCCAAGGACGGCCGGATGCACATCCTGGGTGAGATGGGCAAAGCGCTGTCCGAGACCAACGAGTTCTCGGTACACGCCCCGCGCATCGAAACCATGAACATCCCGACCGACAAGATCCGTGAAGTGATCGGCTCGGGCGGTAAGGTCATCCGCGAGATCGTCGAAGTTTCGGGTGCCAAGGTCGACATCAACGACGACGGCGTCATCAAGATCGCCTCGCCCGATGGTGAATCGATCCAGAAGGCCTATGACATGATCCACTCGATCGTCGCCGAGCCGGAAGAGGGTCAGGTCTACACCGGTAAAGTGGTCAAGATCGTCGACTTCGGCGCCTTTGTGAACTTCTTTGGCAAGCGCGACGGTCTGGTCCACGTGTCCCAGATCGAAAACCGCCGCCTGAACCATCCTTCGGACGTTCTGAAGGAAGGCCAGGACGTAAAGGTCAAGCTGCTGGGCTTTGACGATCGCGGCAAGGTCCGTCTGTCGATGAAAGTGGTCGATCAGGAAACCGGCGAAGAGATCGTTCCCGAGAAGAAAGAAAAGAAAGAAGACGCAGAGTAAACTGCCCTTTCTTTCGATATAAAAGGCCCCGGTTTCGACCGGGGCCTTTTTACATGGTGGGTAATAGTTGGGCACTTCTCTAAATGTGCTCCGTTCATTCCCAATGTCGGCTTCGAGCCCAATTTGCTCAACCAGTTTGTACTTGATTGGACTTGCTAATTTCACCGCACTTCAACAACATCACGACATGAAGAAATGGCACCGTTTTGACGATGATGACATCGCTGAGATTGGAAATCATACTTTGAAGTTTGATTTCCCTAATGGCAACTACATACTAACAGTGAAGCAATTAAGACAAAACTCCGTTGATGTGGTTTATGGAGAAAAAACAGAGGCTTGGCCTGTTGAAGTGAAAGAACAGAACGGTCCCGAGTTTAAACTCTCCGGATTCGCATGGGCGACGCCTGAGATAGGTTTAGAGGACTGTTGGTTCGAGTTGCACATTTGTCCCACCCCCAAAATTACTTACTGGGGCGACCGAGTGGTTATTCGGACAGACTTATGTTGCTCATCGCAATAAGTTCAACGCCTCGAACGGCGGCTATGTCTGCACAGCGGACATTGGCGCAGCCGCAGCGAATTGGCGTTTTGTCCGCACCTCTGCATCGAACGCAACACCAGACGATACGGATTTTCCCTCGCAGTCCCGCCTATGAAACATCCCCACCTCAGCTTGGTAAATCAATTGTTAACTCTTATCGCGTGTATTTGCTCAACCTTAAGGTTTGTTTTGTCGTTTCCAGGGATGCCTTTCGATCGTGGCCTCAGTTACCGTATTCGAAATCAATGCGGACCCGTTCAGCAATCGCAGCGTCGACATCACGCAGGCGTATTCGGTTGAGGTCATCGACAATGATGCCTTCCTCCAAGACCCTGACCCAGACAGTGCCCAACTTGATCTGACATCCCTACCCGGATTTTCGGGCTCGTCCCAGAATTTCAGCACGTTCGAAAGCTATACGGGCACGGTCAACGGGGCGCCGGTGCGCTTTACCCTGATCCAGTTCAGTAACCCGCGATACATCATCGTCACCTCAGGGCAGGCTGCGCTGGGTGACACAATCTCGGATACGGGCTTTGCTGGAACCGCTCAGTCGGCGGCGTATCAATCCCTGCCCTCCTTCGTGTGTTTCACGTCGGGGTCTCTAATCCTGACACCCAATGGCCTCCGCAAGGTCGAGACGTTGCAACCCGGCGATCCGGCCTGCGTTGCCCAATGTCAAACCCGCATCATCCGCTGGATCGGCCGACGTCGCCTAAGCCGCCGCGATTTGCAGGCCAACCCCCATTTATGCCCGGTTCGGATCAAGGCAGACAGTTTTGGCCACGGTTGCCCGCGCCGCGATTTGCTGGTCTCTCCACAACACCGGATCGCCGTCACGTCCCCCGTAATGGAGCTGACACATTGCGAACCGCTCATGCTGGCCACAGCCAAAGCGCTGATCAATCAGGACACCATAACGCAGGAAACACCCGAGAACGGTGTTGAATACATCCACATCCTGTTCGACCAGCATGAACTGGTGAATGTTGAAGGGCTATGGTCAGAATCCTTTTTCCCCGGCGATACAACCGTCAATGCAATGGCTGCTGCAACCCGCCGAGATTTGTTCGAACTGTTTCCGGATCTGTCGAAAGGGGCAGTAGGCTACGGGTCAACAGTGCTACCTGTGCTGAGAAACTACGAGGCGCGAGCGCTGCAATCCGTTCTCGCCGCGCCGCAGTGGGAGGCGCAATACCCCGCCCAAGAGAAAGCAGCGTAACGCAGACGACACCATAGCCCTGCACCGCGCAATCGACACACTTCCAATCGAGGGATGCAGGAACAACTGGGAACAGGGATTTATTCCCTCACCAGCTCCCAATTTAGAGTGATCCAACGTGAAGGCCTGCTGCCTTTTCTTCTGATCTTGCCCGCTCATATTGCCCCTAGAAACCAATCGGAACAAAGGACAACGATCATGGTCATTCGCGGTATTTTGGCATCGGCAACCCTGACCCTTGCCGCAACGCATGCCTCAGCTCAAAGCCTGACTGATGGTGCATATATACAGGGGTTTCTAGGCTATAATCAGCTTCAGGACAGCGACTTCTCGGGCACGATCGGAGGCGCAACACAATCTGTCGATACCGATTTCGATGCAGGATATGGTATTGGTATCGCGATCGGTAAAGAAATTCCGCAATGGTCAAATGACCGGATCGGCACTCGCCTGGAACTGGAACTGTCCTATCGCGACAATGATGTCGATGGCGTAAACTTCTCGGGCAACGGGCCAGCGCCAGAAGGCAATATCTCGGGCGATATCGCGCAAACCTCTTTGTTTGCCAATGTTCTGTTTGATTTCAAACAGTCCGGTAAGGTTACCCCGTTTGCTGGCTTTGGTCTGGGCGCTACCTATTCTGACATCGACTTTGCCTACGGCCCGGGCGTCGCTCTTGATGACAGCGATACCAACTTCGCTGCTCAGTTGATCGCGGGTGTGGCCTATGAAATCAACGCTGCCACCGCCTTCACGGTTGATGCCCGTTATTCACGCGCTTTCGATGTGTCGTCGGCCCGCTTAGCCCCGAACGGCGCGCTGACCGGCACGGTCGAAGATGATCTGGATACGTTCAGTGTGAATTTCGGACTGCGCTACAGTTTCTGATCCGCGAAAGTTCTGCGGCAGCGTGTACCCTTGAGGGCCCGAAGCCACTTGCTTCATCTGGCCACAAATATCCTCGGGGGGAGTCGCGCCACTAGGCGCGACGGGGGGCAGACAGCCCCCCCTGACCCGGTCCCGCCTTACGACGGGGCTTTGGTCTTACGCAGATAGGGAAAGATCGTTTCAAACTCACCAAATTTCGCCTTGGCATCTTCGTTTGAAACGCTCGGCGGGATAATCACATCCTCGCCCGGGATCCAGTTCGCGGGCGTCGCCACACCTTTGGCCGACATCTGCAACCCATCCAGCGCCCGCAGGATTTCGGCAAAATTCCGACCCACGGTCATTGGATAGGTCATCGACAGTTTCAGCTGCTTATCGGGCCCGATGATAAAGACAGACCGTACTGTGGCACTGTCGGCCGGCGTGCGACCATCGGGCAGGTAGGCTTCGGCAGGCAGCATGTCAAAGGCTTTTGAGACGGCCAGACCATCGTCGGCAATAATCGGAAAGCCGGGATTGGCCTTGCCGTATTCCTCAATGTCCTTTTTCCACTTCTTGTGGTCTTCGACCCCATCGACCGAGACACCAATCACCTTGGTGTTGCGTGCAGCCCATTCGTCGTTCAGCTGAGCCACGGCCGAGAACTCGGTCGTGCAAACCGGGGTAAAGTCCTTGGGGTGCGAAAACAGGATCGCCCAGCTGTCACCAATCCAATCGTGAAATTGAATGGTACCCTGATCTGTTTCTGCAGTAAAATTCGGGACCGTGTCGTTGATGCGCAAACCCATGGGGCATCTCCTTCTTTGGTTACTGACCGAGTCGAATGCTGTGAACCTAACCACTTTGCGCCAGAGTTAAACCTTCCGCAAATCCAGCTTTGCTTTTTTCTGGGTAAGCACCCGTAAGAAATTTGATCAAATTCTCCTCTTGTCGCGCACCGGGGTCGGTGACAGTGTATGCGCAACCCCAGTTTAGGACATCACGATCCAGGAGGATTCGCCATGATCGAAAAGCGCAATTTCTATATCAACGGTGAATGGGTTGCCCCGTCCCAAGCCCATGATTTTGAGGTGATCAACCCATCGACCGAAGATCCCTGTGCAGTGATTTCTCTGGGGTCCGAGGCGGATACAAACGCCGCCGTGGCAGCAGCCAAATCCGCGCTGCCGGGATGGATGGCCACTCCGGTCGAACAGCGGATCGCGCTGGTCGAGAAACTGATCGAGATTTACCAGACGCGCAGCGAAGATCTGGCCCAAGCCATGTCGCTTGAGATGGGCGCGCCCATCGATATGGCCCGCTCGCAACAGGCCGGTGCAGGAACATGGCATCTGCAAAACTTCATCAAAGCCGCCAAGGCGTTTTCGTTTGAACGGCCCTTGGGTGATCATGCACCAAATGACCGCATCATTTACGAGGCAGTAGGCGTCGCGGCCCTGATCACCCCCTGGAACTGGCCGATGAATCAGATCACGCTCAAGGTGGGTGCGGCGGCAATTGCGGGATGCACCATGGTGCTTAAACCCTCGGAACAAAGTCCGCTGAACGCGATGATCTTTGCCGAAATGATGGATGAGGCAGGTTTCCCACCCGGCGTGTTCAACCTTGTGAACGGTGACGGGGTCGGGGTTGGTTCACAGCTGTCGGCACATCCAGACGTAGATATGGTCAGCTTCACCGGCTCGACCCGTGCCGGGACTGCCATCTCCAAAAATGCGGCAGATACCCTGAAGAAGGTCCATCTGGAATTGGGCGGCAAAGGCGCGAACCTGGTTTTTGCTGATGCGGATGAGAAAGCCATCAAGCGCGGCGTGCTGCATATGATGAACAACACGGGCCAAAGCTGTAATGCCCCCAGCCGAATGCTGGTGCAGCGCCCGATCTACGATCAAGCCGTTGAAGCTGCAGCCGAGGTGGCTAATTCCGTATCTGTCGCTAGCGCGGCGGAGGAAGGCCGTCATATCGGACCTGTGGTGAACGAACTTCAGTGGACCAAGATTCAGGACCTGATCCAAAAAGGTATCGACGAAGGTGCCCGCCTTGTCGCCGGTGGCACCGGGCGGCCGGACGGGCTGAACAAGGGCTACTATGTCCGCCCCACGGTCTTTGCCGACGCCAACAACCAGATGACCATCGCCCGCGAGGAAATCTTTGGCCCGGTTCTGACCATGATCCCCTTCGACACCGAAGAAGAAGCAGTCGAGATCGCCAATGACACACCCTATGGTCTGACCAACTATGTCCAGACACAAGACGGCGCGCGCGCCAACCGCATGGCGCGGGTATTGCGGTCGGGCATGGTTGAAATGAACGGCAAATCGCGCAGCGCCGGGTCGCCGTTCGGAGGCATGAAGCAATCCGGAAACGGGCGCGAGGGCGGCGTCTGGGGATTGGAAGACTTCCTAGAAGTCAAAGCCGTGGGCGGCTGGGCTGCTGAGTAGCTCAAAGCGTAGTTAGTCATGAAAGGGCGAGGCGCATCCAGTGCCTCGCGCCTTTTTTATGCCGGTTGAACAACAAGCTGAGGCTCGCCGTCCGAGGTGCACCGGGTGGATCGGCCATCCCAACCGATCACACCTGTAACGCGCTGCCGGATCGCCGAAAAACTGTCGAACCGGACCACATCCACCGGCGCGTCGAATTGCAGGGTCAACCTACGTTGCGCACCATCACCCAGAACGGTCAATCCGCGTATCTGCGCAGTGAATGGCTGACCCAGATATCGGCCCTTTACCCGGTCACCCACGCTCAGATGCATTCGGCTTCCGGCGATTGCCGTCAGCGTGTTCCAGTCCCGCACGCCGTGCTGCCGGGCCAGAAGCTCCAGCGCCGCACTGTGCGATACGAAAACCCCGGTGGTTTTCAAAGCCTCCCGCAGGCGTTTCGCTTGTGATTTTAGCTCCGTCACCGGAGCGATTGAGTCAGATCGTGTCATCATATGCCTCGTTTTCTGGAACGGGCGCGAAGTCAGAACGGGGTTCGCATTTCCATCCACGCGCCAGAAAAGGGCAACAGATGTTCATTCAAACGGGTTTCACCAAAGCCAAGGGCCGCGAACGGCAGGAGACCCGAACCTGCCGCGCCTTTTGGCGATGTTTGGATGGCTTGTCAATCAGGCGTCAGCTTGCGCCGCTTCATAGGCTAGCATCGCGCGCTTGACGGGCAAGCCCCAGTGATACCCACCAAGGCCGCCTGATTTGCGTAGCGCCCGGTGGCAGGGGATCAGCCAACTGACCGGGTTTCGCCCAACGGCCGTGCCCACTGCGCGAACCGCCTGCGGCGACCCCACCCGCTGCGCGATCTCGGAATAGGTGGTAACCTGACCCGACGGGATGTGCATCAGCGCCTCCCACACTTTGATCTGCAGGGGTGAGCCAATCAGGTACAGAGGCGTCGGCTGCAAACGGTCGCTGACCGATCCGAAGGCAGTCAGCACCCACGGGCGCAGGTGCATCGGGTCTTCGACAAACTCGGCCAAGGGCCAGCGCGACAGCATATCCTCCATTGCCTCTTCCTCGCCGGTCTCGGCCCCGAAAGCCATGCCGCAGATGCCCTTGTCGGTGCCCATGACCAGCGCAGGGCCAAAGGGACTTTCGAACCAGCCCCAATAGATCGTCAGATCCGCGCCTTTGCGGGCGTATTCGCCGGGGCTCATGGACTCCCATTTCAGGAACAGGTCGTGCAGGCGACCGCTACCGGACAGGCCCACATTATGGGCGGTTTCCAAAGTGGTGAAGCGTTCCCGCAGCAGCGCCTTGGCGTGGCCGAGTGTCAGGTATTGCTGGTAGCGTTTCGGTGATACGCCAGTCCAACGCGAGAACAGACGTTGGAAATGGGCCGGGCTCATATCCATCTGCTGCGCCAGTTCGTCGAGGCTGAGGGTTTCTCCGCCCTGATCAATCAGCTCGATCGCGCGCCGCATGACGTTGTAGTGATAGCCGCTTTCCTGGGTCTGGATGTTCATGGGTCTCACCTCATTCTGTGGCTTAAACCATAGCGCGCGGGACACGTCCAAGCGACCCGGAACTTGCGCATTGGCTTTGGGCTTGTGTCATTGGCCCTTGGGCGGCATTAAGGCTCGGATGGCAAAGCAACTCGATTACCACACGATCCGCGAGATCTTTACGCGCTTTCAAGAGGCCGACCCCGAGCCCAAGGGCGAGCTGGAACATGTGAACGTCTATACGCTGGTCGTCGCGGTCGCGCTTTCGGCACAGGCGACCGATGCGGGCGTCAACAAGGCCACGCGTGAGCTGTTCAAGATCGCAGATACTCCGCAAAAGATGCTGGATCTGGGCGAGGAAGGCCTGATCGAGCATATCAAAACCATCGGACTGTTCCGCCAGAAGGCGAAGAACGTCATCAAGCTCAGCCGCATTCTGGTTGAGGACTATGATGGTGAGGTTCCCAATTCCCGCGCCGCGTTGCAATCGCTGCCCGGGGTGGGGCGCAAGACGGCCAATGTGGTTCTGAACATGTGGTGGCGGCAACCGGCGCAAGCGGTGGACACGCATATCTTCCGTGTCGGCAACCGCACTGGTATTTGCCCCGGCAAGGACGTAGACGCCGTCGAACGCGCCATCGAGGACAATATTCCAGCCGACTTTCAACTCCATGCACATCACTGGCTGATCCTGCACGGGCGCTATCACTGCAAAGCGCGCAAACCGCAATGCCCAACCTGTATAATCCGTGATCTCTGTCAATTCGAGGACAAGACCCTATGAAAACCTACCAACTGACCGGCATCGGAAATGCCGTTGTAGATGTCATTTCCCAGGCCGATGACAGTTTCCTGGAACTGATGGGCATCGAAAAAGGCATCATGCAACTGATCGAGCAGGAGCGCGGCGAAGTGCTCTATGCCTCGATGGAGGGTCGGGTGCAGACACCGGGCGGTTCGGTCGCGAACACCATTGCGGGCGCGGGTGCGCTGGGTCTGGATGCTGCCTTTATTGGCCGCGTGCATGATGACGCGCTAGGTCGCTTCTACGCCGATGCGATGAACGAAGACGGCGTGGATTTCGTGAACCCGCCTGTGCCGGGTGGCGAGCTGCCGACCTCGCGCTCGATGATCTTTGTCTCGCCTGATGGTGAGCGGTCGATGAACACCTATCTGGGGATTTCCTCGGAACTTTCGTCTCAGGACGTCTCGGACGAGGTTGCCGGAAACAGCCAGATCATGTTCCTCGAAGGGTATCTGTTCGATAAGGAAAAGGGCAAAGCCGCGTTTCTTGAGGCTGCGCGCGCCTGTCACAAAGGTGGCGGCAAAGCCGGGATCGCCATTTCCGATCCGTTCTGCGTCGAGCGTCACCGGGTCGATTTCCTGCTGCTTATCGAGAATGAGCTAGACTTCGTGATTGGCAATGAGGCCGAGATCAAATCTCTGTTCGAGACCGACGATCTGGAAGAAGCACTGGCCAAAACGGCCGGGATTTGCCCGCTGATCGTGTGTACCCGTTCAGGCGACGGCGTGACCGTGCTGCACGAGGGTCAGCGCGTGGATGTGGCGGTCGAAAAGGTGGTTCCGGTGGATGCAACCGGCGCAGGCGATCAGTTCGCCGCAGGGTTCCTGTTTGGCATGGCGACGGGTCGGGATTTTGAGACATGCGCCAAGATTGGTAATGTCTGTGCCCGCGAAGTGATCAGCCATATCGGTCCGCGCCCCGAGGCGAATATGGTTGAACTTCTGAAAAGCGAAGGGCTGCTTTAACCGGGTCTTCTGGTTGAATTCTGAAAGGCCGGGACGCACGCTCCGGCCTTTTCATTTGTCCGAAAACAGCGCGAGCCAAATACCCACGAACATGAAGATGCCGCCGATATTCACAAAGGTATGCCAAATCGCATAACGAAACGGCATGGTTTTTCGCGCATAGAAAACCGTTCCGATCACATAGCTGGCAGCCCCGGCGACGATGCACCACAGTGTCGCCACCGGAACGGTCGTCATATCGGGCATCGCGCTTAATCCAATGGCCCCAAGCCCAAGATAAGAGGCGGTCGACCATTTGGATTTGATGGTTTCGTTTGCGATCTTGTTCCAGACCGCCACAATGGTCAGACCCCAGCACAGCCAAAGCAAGGTCATGGTCCACGTCGTACCCGCCTGAACGAAGAACGGCGTAAACGTTCCACAGATACTGGGGTAGATTGCTGCATGATCGATCCGGCGCAGCACCATGCGACGATCATGCCAGGGGGCGAAGTGATAGGCCCAGGACGCCAGGTTCGAGACCAACGCGCACAGAACATAGACCACCACCGCAAGAAACAAAGCCGTCTCAAGTTGGGCATAGGCATTGATCACAAGTACGCCGCCCGCTGACAGGATCAGCAATAGCCCGACCGCATGAACGGCCATGTCTGCACTACGGTGTGCCTGAGCGGTGCTCGGATAGGTCGTATATGTCATGAGAAGCCCGAAAATGCCATCTCCGCGCTAACTACCAGCCCGGGAAATGTCCAACCTTCCCTAACGTTAGACCTCGCGCAAAGGGTGCGTTCAGGACAGATGCGCTTTGAACGCGCTCAGAACCTGTTCATAGACATCACGTTTGAATGGCACGATCTCATTCACCAGCTGGCTGGGTTCTTGCCATTTCCACTGGGTGAATTCGGGATGATCCATGGCGATATTGATCTGATCATCGGTCCCCTTGAAACGCAGCAGGAACCACTTCTGCTCTTGCCCCCGATAACGGCCTTTCCAGATCTTCGGCACAATCTCGTGCGGCAGATCATAGGGCAGCCAGCCGTCGGTTTCGGCGATGATCTCGACCAGGTCAGCGGTCACCCCGGTTTCTTCCCAAAGCTCGCGCAGGGCCGCATCGCGCGGGTCTTCACCCTTGTCCACCCCACCCTGCGGCATTTGCCAGGCATCCTTGTGGCGGTCATTGCGCTGGCCCACAAAAATCCTGCCGTCGGCATTCATCAGCATCAGCCCGACGCAGGGGCGATAGGGCAGTTTGGCGATCTCATCAGGGGTCATATGTGGCCTCGTCACTTGTCCGGCCAACCTCTAACAAGGGTGAAAGCCCCCGCAAAGGGGGTGACGTTAGGTTTCGCGTGACAAAGGTGACGTGCAGGTCAATTTAGATCGCAACTTCGGGAGGGAGAGTTTCGCTATGACTGCGTACCCAAACATGCTGGCCCCGCTGGATCTGGGCTTTACCACGCTTAAGAACCGCGTGCTTATGGGCTCGATGCATACCGGGCTGGAAGAAACCGGCGACTGGAACCGGGTGGCCGAGTTCTACGCAGACCGGGCGCGTGGCGGCGTGGCGTTGATGGTGACAGGCGGCATCGGTCCGAACCTCGAAGGCTCGGTTCTGCCCGGCGCATCGATGATGACCAATGATAAGGAAGTAGCGAACCATTCCATCGTGACACAGCGTGTGCACGAAGCAGGCGGCAAGATCGCAATGCAGATTCTGCACGCCGGGCGCTATGCCTATGGTCCGAAATGCGTTGCCCCCAGCCCGGTGAAGTCCCCGATCTCTCCGTTCCCGCCGAATGAGTTGGACGAAGACGGCATCGAGAAGCAGATCAGCGATATCGTGAATGCTGCGGTTCTGGCGCAAAAGGCTGGCTATGATGGCGTCGAGATCATGGGGTCCGAAGGGTACTTTCTGAACCAGTTCCTGGTAACGCACACCAATAAGCGCGAGGATCGCTGGGGCGGTTCTTATGAAAACCGCATGCGCCTGCCGATTGAGGTGGTGCGCCGCACGCGCGATGCTGTGGGCACGGATTTCATCATCATCTACCGCCTGTCGATGATCGATCTAGTTCCCAATGGCTCGACCCATGACGAGGTTGTGCAACTGGCGCAAGAGATTGAAAAGGCCGGGGCCACGATCATCAACACCGGAATCGGCTGGCATGAGGCGCGCATTCCAACCATTGCAACCAGCGTTCCACGCGCGGCCTTCGCCTGGGTGACCAAGAAGCTGATGGGTAAGGTATCGATCCCGATCATCACCTCGAACCGGATCAATACACCTGAAGTCGCCGAAGAGGTTCTGGCCACCGGCTGCGCCGACATGGTGTCACTGGCGCGGCCCATGCTGGCGGATGCGGATTTTGTGAACAAGGCCATCGCGGGGCAGTCGGCGCAGATCGCGCCCTGCATTGCCTGCAATCAGGCCTGTCTGGATCACACGTTCAGCGGCAAGCTGACCTCGTGCCTGGTCAACCCGCGCGCCTGCCACGAGACCGAATTGGTGATCGAGAAAGCCGAAGCACCGAAATCCGTAGCCGTCGTAGGCGCTGGCCCCGCAGGCCTTTCCACTGCGATGACCGCGGCCCAACGCGGACACAGCGTTACCCTGTTCGACCGCGCGCCTGAGGTCGGCGGGCAGCTGAACATGGCCAAGCAGGTTCCGGGGAAAGAGGAGTTCTGGGGCCTTGTCGACTGGTACCGCACCATGATGGATGATCTGGGTGTAAACGTGGAACTAAACCGCGAAGTCGGCGTGGATGACCTGACCGGCTTTGATGAAGTGGTCATCGCCACCGGCGTTACCCCTCGCGATCCGGAAATCCCCGGTCAGGATCGGGACAATGTGCTCAGCTATATCGACGTGTTGCGCGACAAGGCCGATGTCGGGAAATCAGCGGCTGTGATTGGCGCAGGCGGCATCGGGTTTGATGTTTCTGAATTCCTGCTGGAGGACGGGCACAGCGCCACCACCGACCTACCGCTTTGGATGAAGGAATGGGGCGTGACGGACCCAGCTGAACACCGCTCGGGCCTTGCGCCCGAAGGACCGCAGCCCGAAGCGCCAGCCCGTCAGATCACCCTGCTGCAGCGCAAGAAACAGGCGCATGGCAAAGGGTTGGGCAAAACAACCGGCTGGATTCACCGCGCGACGCTGAAGATGAAAGATGTCAACTTTGTTGGCGGCGTGAACTATGAGCGGATCGACGAAGATGGCCTGCATGTCAGCTTTGGCGAAGAGCGCGCCGACCCCACGGTGATTTCAGCGGACACGATTGTGCTGTGCGCCGGTCAGATCTCGGACCGCAGCCTCGCCGATGCGCTGATTGATCGCGGGATCACCCCACATGTAATCGGCGGCGCTGATGTGGCGGCCGAACTGGATGCCAAACGGGCAATCAACCAGGGGACACGGTTGGCGGCCACATTTTAGTTTGGATTTCTATATCAAGCAGTAAAACATCCAGTTTTAGATACCCCTCTGTCTGACGATTTGGGTAACCTTCCTGCAGGATGAAAACACCACCGCTCGAAGCTTGGGGCGTAAACGCCGAATTGGTTCTCATGCAAGGGGGGCACAGGAATACTGTGTTTCGAACTGTTGGCCTGGAAACGAACCTCGTCTTCAAATCGACATGTCGCTCAGTTGAGGCGATTTCATGGCTGATCCATGTACAAGAGCTGGCCCGCAGAAGTGGATTTATCGTCCCCCACTTTCGTCTCAGCCTACAAGGCCGCCTGACCGAGGCGAATTGGACTTGCGAAACTTTAATCCTTGGCAGGCCCTTTAAAACCCAAGAGTTAAACCGTGTTTCACCTTTGATAGACGAGTTCCACAATAGATGCCAAAATGTATCACAGAGGCCCGGATTTCTTGCCTCTAAAGACTACATTTATTCGGATTGCGGTGGCGATATCGACTTGGGTGAGATGCCAACGAATGTTGCCGAGAACTGCCGCGCGGCTTGGAAAGATATCTCAGAACTGCCTCAATCTATTGTCCATGGTGACTTAAACGCCGACAATCTACTGTATACAGAAACAGGCGCCGTCGCACTGCTCGACTGGGATGAATGTAGACGTGATACGCGTATTTTCGACACAGGTGTCCTTACCAAAGCGACTGCTTCGATATCACGTGCGATAGCAGCTTGGGAAACAGCATGCTCTTGGCTGCGCGAACCCGAGTATGCGCTCACTTGTGCAGAACGTCTTCAACGCATGTCATGAGCTTCGGCAAAGCTCTTTTAAGCTACTCCACGACAATCGTGATCACCTCGGACACCACAGGCGGATTGTGCGGCACGTGGCCTGCATCTCCCAGCACCAGTTGCAGCGTATGCTGTCCGGCAGGCAGGTCCAGTGTCACCTCGGTCTGACCTCCGCCAAAATGCATGTGGTTGTCATCGGCGGGCAGGCCATAGGCCAACTCATCCGCGCCGTCTTCGCCCTCACCAATCGGTGGGCGGTTGATCAGCAGGTGGTGATGGCCTGTGTTCTCGGCCTCAGTTCCCGCAGGCGCGACACCCATTCCGCTGAGGCCAAAGACCACCGTGACCGGAGATTGAACACTATCGCCATCCGCAAGATTCACAAAATAGACCTTGGCATCGGGATTCGACGCGGTCTCGCCCCCGGCCCAGACAAAACTTGCGCTCAGACAGAACGCGGCGGTGAATAGAAACGATTTCATTAACTCCTCCCAGGTCACAAAATTGCCATTCTGACCATAGCATAAACGCGAAATTATGTAGAATTCGGTGCTTATCGCCGCTGCTGACGGATCGGAAACCACTGTTTCCGCGTTTCTGAACTGCAAACGATCCGATTCAAAACCCTGATATTATCCCATGTCTGCCCCGTTTCCGCCCAGATTCGGAACCAATATCACCTTCGAGAGCAAGACCTGGGGAACGAGTATGGATCGACTGACCGAAATGGAAGCCTTCGCCAACGTGGTGGACCAAGGTGGCTTCACCGATGCGGCCAAGAAGATGGGTATCTCCAAATCGGCAGTGTCCAAACACGTGTCGAGCCTTGAGGCGCGGCTGGGTGCGCGGCTGTTGAACCGCACGACGCGCCGGGTTTCACCAACCGAGATCGGACTGGCCTATTATGACCGCGCGCGCCGCGTACTTAATGATGCGGGCGAGGCGGATGCGCTGGTCACTTCGATGCAATCGGCACCATCGGGCCTGCTGCGCATCAGCGTTGCGACCGATTTTGGCGTCAATCACCTGTCGCCCGTGCTGTCCGAATTTCTGTCAGCCTATCCCGACATCACCGTGAACATGGTTTTGAATAACCGATATGTTGAGTTGATATCCGAAGGCTTTGACGTGGCCGTCCGCATTGGAGAGCTGGAAGACAGCACCCTGCGCGCCCGCAAGTTGACAGAAACCGTCAAACGCATGGTCGCGGCGCCCAGCTACATCGAAAAGTTCGGACGCCCGCAAAAGATCGACGATCTGAACGAACACAAACTGCTGCACTACTCCAGCCAATCCTCGGGCAGTGTGTGGAAACTGACCGCACCTTCGGGTGAAAAACGGCAGGTCCGCACCGCCGGCTGGCTGAGTGTGAATGACGGGCAGTCCCTTTTGAATGCCGCAATTTCGGGCTTGGGCATCGCCCACCTGCCCAGCTACCTGTATGCGGATGCGTTGAAATCTGGCCTTGTGCTGGATGCCATGCCATCGCTACCGGATGAGGTGCAGGGGGTATATGCGGTCTATCCTCCCGGCCGCTTTACCCAGCCGAAAGTGCGCGCATTCATTGATTTTCTGGTCGAATCCTTCAACGAGAAGGGTCCGATGGATTGGTAAGTTTCTCCCTGTGAACTGGAACGGCCCGTGCAGAAATGTGCGGGTCTTTTTTTTATGGTTCGATGATCGACAACCCCATGGACCGAGCGGAAGAGCGCAACGCCTCTGTCAGCACATTTTGACCCAGCGGTGGGTTTTCAGAGTTGCGCGCCAGCAGGGCGATATCGCGATTGGCATTGGGAATGGACAACGGACGCAACCGCACTTCGTCACGGTAAATCCCCTGTCTGCGGGCGAAAAGGTCAGGCAGGATAGCAACGCCTACACCCGACGCCGCCATAAGGACAATGGAATCGAGGGTCGTGCCCTCATATTCATCCGAAACGACTCCTCCACATTCTGCTGCCAATCCGTAGACGATGCGCGATAAGCGATGACTCTGATCAAGGGTCAGGAACAATCGGTTCTGCAAATCTGCGGCGCTGACACCATGGATATCTTGTGCCAACACGTCATCAACTGCCACGGCGATCCAAAGCGTTTCGTTGAACAAACGGTGTTGCAGGGTGTTGGCATGGTCTTCGGGCGTTGACAGGATCAGATCAAATCGACCGGATTTCAGGCCCTGCTCCAGATCCAACGTGTTTTCCTCACGTACGACAATGCGCAGCCCGGGGCGCTGCCGATGCACCTCTTTGATCGCTTGTGGCAACAAATATGGCCCAATCGAAGGCAGGACGCCCAGTCTCAACCTTCCCCCAACGGGCATATCATTGGTCATCGCGTGGCGCAGGTCTTTTACGTCTGCAAGGATCTTCTGCGCGCGCGAGATAAACTCTTCCCCTTTTGTTGTGACCTGAATTCCACCACGGTTGCGGTCGAAGATGCGAATGCCAAGCTCTTGTTCTACCGTCGCAATTTGCGTTGACATGCTGGGTTGACTGACATTCAGCACCTCAGCCGCCAGGCTGAACCGCCCAAGGCGGCTGACCGTTACGATGTACTCCAGTTGACGCAAGGTTGGGCGCATTATATAGCCTAAAACTATCTATAATTTAGTAAGATAGTATTTGGCGAAAAAGAATTTGCAAGGCACCTAGCCCCAAACAGAGGGAACAGGAGCTATAAAATGCCCGGAGTGATCGAAACGCTATCCAGCAACCTGCTGGTGCCCACCATATTATTCTTCGCCCTCGGGCTTTTGGCGGCCTTCGTGCGCAGCGATCTATCGATACCGGCGGGCGCGGCCAAATTCATGTCGCTTTATCTATTGCTGGCAATCGGTTTCAAAGGCGGTGCCAGCTTGGCGGCACACGGTATTCACCTGCAACTGTTCCTGACCTTGCTTGGCGGGGTTGCCTTGTCATTCGTGATCCCTTTCGTCGCATTTGGCATGCTCAGGGTCATGACACGGCTAGACCCGCTTAACGCTGCTGCGGTGGCGGGGCACTATGGTTCCATCTCGATTGTGACATTTGTCACCGCAACCAGCTTGCTGGATTTGGTGGGCCTGGCTCATGACGGGTTCATGGTGGCCGTTGCAGCAGCGATGGAAGTCCCGGCTATTCTGTCGGCGCTGTGGCTCGCTCATAAGGCCGGCAACAATGGTGTCAAGAATGACAAACTTTGGCGGGACCTGCTGGCCAATGGCTCGATTGTGCTGCTCACCGGTGCGTTTCTGATCGGCGCTATTACGGGTGGTGAAGGAATGCAGATGATCGCACCCTTCATTGTCACACCTTTTACCGGCATCCTGTGCCTGTTTCTGCTGGATATGGGTCTGTCGGCTGGACGCAGCCTAGTCAACAATCGGGACAAACTGTCGGTCGGTCTGTTCGCCTTTGGTGTTCTGATGCCTCTGATCGGCGCAATGATGGCTTGGGCGGTCGGAGCCATGATCGGTTTGCCACAGGGCAGCTTGTTCCTGTTCATGGTGCTGTCGGCTTCAGCCTCATACATCGCGGTTCCGGCTGCCATGAAAATCGCGCTACCGAAGGCCGAATCCGGGATTTACCTGACGCTTTCGTTGGGTGTCTCGTTCCCGTTCAATATCACCGTCGGCTTGCCGCTTTACCTGTGGTGGGTCAGTTGACCAGCAAAACGGCCTCGACCCGGCGGTTCAGGTCTCGCCCTTCGGGCGTCGCGTTCGAGGTGATCGGGGCAAGATAACCCACGCCCTGCGCTTCAATCCGGTCAGCCGCGACGCCATAAGCTTCGATCAACCGACTACGAACCGCCTCGGCCCGGCGTTTGCTGACCCGAATGTTGGCATCTAAATCGCCAGTGTCATCGGTGTTGCCAACCAGCGCCAAACGCAGGCCTGGATTATCTGCCAGAAATCCGGCCATCAAGGCAAGCGAGGCAAACGGACCGTCGCCCAGCGCCACCTCACCGGTGCGGAAATGCAGGTCGTCCAGAATGACGTGCCCGTTTTGCTGTAGCTCGGCCAAGAGGCCTTGGGCCCCATCGACGGATTGTTCGACAACGATTGGCGCGGGTGCGGGCGCGTCAGCAGGGGTGACGCGGATCATTTGCACATAGCCGTCGGGCGGGTCCCGGCTGACCAGCAGGCTCAGCACGGTTTGCCCTTTCTGTGCCGCCAGAAACCGGTAATCCTGAATGGCAACATACATGTCGGGTGTGGGGACGACCTCGGTTCCAAACCGAAAGTCAAAGCCGCCACAGACGCGCGCCTCGCATTCGAAAAGGATGTCATATCCTTGCGCTTCGATCTGATCCCGCAACGGGGCCAGCAACTGCAGGGTCGTGCTGGACCCGGCCTGCACGCGCCATGTGTATCGCTCAACCTGCCCTTCAACGGTCCGTGATGGCACAGCTCCATCTGCAAACGGCCCGGTCGGTAGATCATAGCTGTCCAAGGCCGAACTGCGGTCGCTGATCTGCTGTGCCGTCTGCGGCAAGGTCAGTTCTTGCGCCACCACAGGTCCGGCAACAACCAAGAAGACAGATATAAGCGTTCGGATCATCGAAATTGTGCGTGATACTCGGGGTTTGGCGCCATGGCGGTGGCGCTGGCGACCCGGTTGGACATGTTGAAGAAGCCGGCCACATTGGCGATGTCCCAGATATCTCGGTCGCTAAACCCCACATCGCGCAGATGCTGGCGGTCAGGCTCTTCAATCTCGGCGCTGGCCTTGGTCATCTTGGCCGCAAAATCCAGCATAGCACGCTGACGCGTATCGAGAGGCGAGACGCGATAGTTCATGGCCAACATCTCTCCCAATTGCGGATTTCCCGACAACTGCCGCACCGCGGCACCATGGGCAACGAGGCAATAGAAGCATTTGTTGATCGATGACACGACAACCGCAATCATCTCACGTTCCAGCTTGGTCAACCCGCTATCGGCCAACATCAGATCGTTATACATGGTGGTGAAGGCGTTGAGCTTATCGATATCGAACGCATAGGCCTTCAGCACATTTGGCACCATGCCCAGTTTCTCGACACAGATATCAAAGTATTTCTGCGTCTCAGGCGGCAGTGGATCGACCATAGGCAGGTCCAGCGCTGTGGGCATATCTTGTTGTGTCACGGGGTGCCTCTCTTCGTCAGATAAGCTGACGGTAATGGTATTCGCCGACGATCTCCATCCCAAGCGCGCGGTAGAGACCATTTGCCCCTTGGTTCGCCTTAGTGCAGATCACGCTGAGCGTTTGCGCACTATTGTCGCGCGCCCAGATCGCGGCCGCCCGCATCGTCCATTCGCCCATGCCCTGCCGCCGGTGATCCGGCAAGATCTCAAGCGCATGCAACATGGCGATATCTTTGTGCATCGCGACAAAAGCGGCCCCGCAAGGTTGATCCGAATGGCGCAAGAGCAGGCTGGTCTTGGGCCCTTTGGCGCGTTCCATGATCGCCACCCGTTCGGGACCGATGCCGCCGGTCGCCCAAATTTCCCGCATGATCGCTAGGGGCTCCCAAATCTGGAAAACCGTGACCAGAGGGATCGGCCTGTCCGTCAGATGTGAGACGGGGCAGGCATAAATGTTAACCGGGTCCAGCACCTGATAACCGCGCGCTGCAAGCTGCGCATCTAGCGCCTCGTCACCCGGGCGCAGGCAAAAGATGCGCTTTTGCCCCATGGCCAGCATCGCCTGTTCTGCTGCATCAATATCCGCTTCGCTGACCGGACCGATGGCGCTGGCTGCCGAAACCCGCGACCCACCGCCCTGCCCTTGGCGCAGTTGAAATGGACCTAACCGCTGATAGCTGGCAGCGGGCCATGTGCCATCGACAACCTCAGCCCAATTGACGCTCACAGTTCAAGCTCTTTTGCCAGTTGGGTCATGGCGGCGTCGATGCGCGTGCCCTCGGTGCCTCTGATCACGACATTTGCACCGAAAGCCCCGTTGATCTGGAACGGGTAGCAACCGATCGACAGGTCACCATAAGCATCCGCCAAAGAGGCCAAAGTCGCCGCGATATCACCCTCCCCCCGGTCCACACGCAGGGTCTGAGACAAGAGCGGGCTGCCTCCGGTCAGCTTGGGCAAAACGCTGGCCACCATGGCCTGAAACACCGACGGCACCCCGGCCATGACATGGACGTTTCCAATGGTAAAGCCCGGCGCGGTTGAGACCGGGTTGTCGATCAAAACCGCCCCGTCTGGGATGCGGGCCATGCGCAGGCGCGCTTCGTTCAGTTCTAACCCCGATTTGTCATAATGTGCCTGCAACAGGGCCCTTGCATCATCCCGCACACCAATATGCGCCCCAAAAGCGCGCGCGATGCAATCGGCGGTGATGTCATCATGGGTCGGGCCGATACCGCCGCTGGTGAACACATTGTCATAGCTGTCGGACAGAGCCTTCACAGCAGTTTCAATCGCCGGGGCATCATCGCTGACAATACGCACCTCGTTCAAGTCGATGCCGTGCTTGGTCAGTTCGCCAGCGAGGTAGTGCATATTCGCATCGCGCGTTCGACCGGACAGAATCTCATCCCCGATCACCAGCATCGCAGCGCTTGGATTGGCCATGGAACGTCTCCTCTTGATCGACCTTTGGGGCAGGTATAGGCCCTAGGCTATGCGATTTGAAACCCCTCTTGTCCCCGCCCGCCTGATCCGCCGCTACAAACGCTTTCTGGCCGATTGCACACTGGAGGACGGCCGCGAGGTCACCGCCCATTGCGCCAATCCCGGTTCGATGATGGGGCTGGCGGAACCCGGGCAGAAAATCTGGCTAGAGCCCAATGACAATCCGAAGAAAAAGTTGAAATACGGCTGGCGGCTGGTCGATCATGAGAACGGACATTTCACCGGGGTCGATACATCCGTTCCGAACAAGGCCCTGCGTCTGGCGTTGCAGTCGGGTGAGATTCCTGAACTGGCCGCCTATGATACCGTACGGGCCGAGGTGAAATACGGCCAGAACAGCCGCATCGACTTCCTACTCAGCGGGCCTGGCCTGCCCGATGCCTATGTCGAGGTCAAAAGCGTCACCCTGTCTCGTGAACCCGGACTGGCCGAGTTCCCCGACAGCGTGACCGCGCGCGGCACCAAACATCTGGGCGAGCTGGCCGAGATGGTTGAACAGGGGCACCGGGCGATCATGCTGTATCTGGTGCAGCGCACCGATTGCGAACGCTTCGCGCTGGCCGCAGACATCGATCCAGCCTATGCGGCGGCGTTTAAGGCTGCACAGGTGAAAGGAGTGGAACGGTTGGCCTATGGCACTCGGATAACGCCCGAGGGCGTTTGGGTTGAGACAAATGCCTGCATCGGATCCGAAACCCAGATATGATCGCAGGATGTCGGCGAAACCTGTTCGAGGCAAAAGCCAGTGCGGCCAGCTAGGAGCCCCCTGATGGTAGAAGTATCAATTGAAACCTGTACCGAATTACCGGAAAAGGACGCATTCAGTAGCATTTTATCGCAGTATTATGGCCTCATCGTCCAACGAATGCAGGATATGGGTTTCGACATAGACCCGTCCGCACCCGAAAGCGCAATGGCCGAATTCTGGGCCAATTCGAACGACTATCTGCCTCCGAACGGCTGCATCGTTGTGGCGCGAGATGCCGCCGGTGAAATCATCGGATGTGGTATGCTGAAACGGCTTGATGACCAGACTGGTGAACTCAAGAGAGTCTTTGTTGTTGAGAGCGCAAGAGGAACAGGCACCGAAAAAGCACTGATCGAAGCCCGAGAAAAGGCCGCGCGCACGATGGGTCTGACACGATTGGTTGCCGATACGCTTACACCCAATGTCGAAATGCGCAGCCTTTATCCAAAACTGGGCTTTGTCGAAGTGGATGAAGTAATTGAGACGACAACCTACAAAGACCAACCTGTGCTGCGCCCGCATATGCACTACTTCGTGAAAGAAATTTAAGGCAACACGCCCTTGCTGGCGATACTTGAACTCTGCGACACACCCGCCAATTTCGGAGCCACAGCCCCGCGCCCTCTGGAACTTTCTGCACAAGCAGCGTAAATAGAGTGCTGCGCGACACATTTGGAGCTTAGCGTCGATGAAAGAGCATCGCGGCCGTATGACGAAAGACGGCATCCGCATCTATGAACAAGGGGATTTTGCCGGCATGCATGCGGCAGGGGCCTTGGCTGCGCGGATACTCGACGATATTGCCGATCATGTGTTTCCCGGTCAGACAACCGGTGCGATTGATGGGTTGATTACGCAGATGGTCGAGGATGCAGGCGCGACCTCGGCGACCATCGGCTACAAAGGCTATCAGCACGCCAGCTGCATCAGTGTAAACCACGTGGTTTGCCACGGCATTCCCGGCGATAAGAAGCTGAAAGATGGCGATATCCTGAATATCGACGTGACCGTCGTTGTCGATGGTTGGTTCGGTGACACCTCGCGCATGTATGTTGCAGGAAAACTGCCCCGCAAGGCCGAGCGTCTGATTCAGGTCACCCATGACGCGCTGTTCAAGGGCATCGAGATGGTCAAGCCCGGCAACACGTTCGGTGATATCGGCCACGCCATTCAGGCTTATGTTGAGGCGCACCGGATGAGCGTTGTCCGCGATTTTTGCGGCCACGGGTTGGGCCGGGTGTTCCATGCACCGCCAAACGTCCTGCATTATGGGCGTCCGGGAACCGGAGCGGTTCTGGAAGAAGGTATGTTCTTCACCATCGAACCGATGGTCAATCTGGGCCGCCCGGAAACCAAAACGCTGGCCGATGACTGGACTGCCGTAACCCGCGACAAATCCTTGTCCGCGCAGTTTGAGCATTCCGTGGGTGTGACAGCCGATGGGGTGGAGATCTTCACACTCTCACCCGGCGGGAAGTACCATCCGACCTATTCGTCCTGATCGACGGCCTGTTCGCGTAGCAGCTTGAGCAACAGCGTTTCATCTCGCCAAGGGATTACTGCGTCGTGAATGAAAACAGGTGCGCGCATCGGCTTACGCTCGGGGGCCGGAGTGACATCGGCATCCTGCGAAAATGACCAAATCGGTGGGTTAAGTACGCGGTCCATAACCCCGACACTAGCACGGTTGCGTCAAATTCCCAAAAGATCCGGCACCACGTTCATGTCGTGAAAAACCTCTGCCCCGATCTCCGCCAATTTGGCGCCGTGACCCTCTGGTACTAAGGCAAGGCACCGCATGCCTGCGCGTACCGCGGCAGTCACACCATTCTGGCTGTCTTCAATCACGACGGGTGTGGACGCGTCGAACTGCTTCGCGGCCAGCAGAAACATCTCTGGGTCCGGTTTTGCAGTCCCAAGTTCGTGGGCCGAAAACATGGCACCCTGAAACCGGTCCCAAAGCCCGTTCTGCCCCAGCGTGATCGCCATCTTGTCCGGACTGCCATTTGAGGCCACGCAGAATGGGATACCGTGGTGGTCGAGCCGATCAAGCAAGTCCCGAATACCCGGCATCAATGCCACGCCCTGACGCAGACGCTCGTAGGTTTCCGAATAGACTTCATCGATCCAGTCGTCGGGTAAATCAGCCCCCAGCGCACGTGCTTTGTCGCGCACGCCAGCCATTGTACCGCCCAAGAAAAAACCAACGCTGTCTTCCAGAGTAAGGTCCAGTCCATAGCGGGCAAGGTTGTCTACCAAAACCTGATTGGACAGCGGCTCACTGTCGACCAGAACGCCATCGCAATCAAAGATGACAAGATCGTGCATGGAACTCTCCGCCTGTTTTGCAACCGACCTAGCCGAGTGTGGGTCGCCGCGCAAATCGGAATGTGGCGTCAATCCGCGCAGTGCGTTTCAGTCTGAAACATTACGCCACATCAATGAGATATGGGTATCACCATACTTTCGAGTGCTGTGTAGGCTGAAGCCATCAGGTGCGACCATGGGGGTGTTCTCTTCCCAGACCAGCAGGGCGTCATCCGTGAGCCAATCACCGGCAACGGTGGCCGCCACCGCCTTTTGCCCAAGCGCCTTGCCATAAGGTGGGTCCAGAAAAACCAGATCGTAAGACGCATCCGGGTTGATGCCCAATCGCGTGGCGTCGCGACGGATCAGATCAGTGCGGTTGGCGCTGCCGGTCAGCTCGATGTTCTTGCGGATCAAACCCTGCGCAACCCGCCCGTCATCCACAAACGTGACATGCGCTGCCCCACGCGACAGCGCCTCAAGCCCCAATGCGCCGGTGCCTGCAAACAGATCCAACACGCGCAGACCATCGAAGTCGATCTGATGCGTCAGAACGTTGAACAGGCTTTCGCGCACCCGGTCTGTGGTCGGGCGCAGATGCGCGCCCGCATCGCCCTTGCCAACCGAGGCCAAGGTGCGGCCTCGGAAGTCTCCGGCGATGATCCTCACGCTTTAAGCAGCGGCTTCAGGTCCGCTTCCGGGTCCGCGACCACGGATGGATCAGCCGTCTTGCCCGCATCGATCAGGCGTTTGCCAACCATGTAGGCGCGCGGGTCGTTCATGGCGTCGACCGCGATCAGCTGGTCGCCCTTGTAGTACCAGAAGGACACGGTCGCGCCCTCACCTTTGCGGGTCACGACACGGTCATACCCTGTGTTCAGCCCGGCAATCTGCAGCTTGACGTCATACTGATCCGACCAAAACCACGGCGTTGCGGTGTAGTCCTTGGCGGCACCCAACATGTTCTGAGCGACGATCTCGGCCTGATCGATAGCGTTTGGGACGCTCTCTAGACGAATACGCCCTTCGCCATGCGGGAAGGATGCACAATCGCCTGCCGCCCAGATCGACGGGTCAGAGGTGCGGCCGTGGGCGTCGGTTTTAATCCCGTTGTCCAGTTCCAGCCCCGCCATCTCGGCCAGTTGCGTCGATGGTGCGATGCCAACACCGACAACAACGAAATCTACCACAATCTCGGACCCGTCCGTCAAAACCGCTCCGACCACTCTGCCGTTGTCACCGACCAGCCGATCCAACCCAACGCCTTCACGGATATCCGCACCGTATTCGCTGTGCAATGCGCGGAAATAGTCGCTGGTTTCCTTCGCAGCAACGCGTTGCAAGATACGCTCGGCCATCTCGACCAAAGTCACCTTGACCCCGCGCTTGGCGCAGACGGCTGCAGCCTCGAGCCCGATATAGCCGCCACCCACGATCAACGCGCGTGCGCCATCGGTGACACGAGGCTCCATCTCATCGATATGCGCCAGATCGCGCACCACGTGAACGCCTTGCAGGTCACCGCCAATCGCGGCGGGAAGATAGCGCGGATCAGATCCGGTAGTCAGTGCCAGTTCGTCGTAGGAAATGACATCATCGCCAACCGTCACGGTCTTGGCCTGCGGATCAATTGCGGTGACACGCTGTCCCAGGCGCAGGGTGATGTTGTTCTCGGCATAGAAGCTCTCGGGCCGCAGGAAAAGACGCTCCAATTCCATTTCACCAAGTAGATAAGCCTTGGAGAGGGGCGGGCGCTGATAGGGCAGATGCGGTTCAGCCCCGATCAGGGTGATGTCACCATCAAACCCATCCTTGCGCAGCCGCGCGACAAGCGATGCGCCCGCTTGTCCGGCACCGATCACGACAATATGGCTCATGTTCCTCCCACCCTGTCGAATTACCGTGGTCTCATCCACGCGACCACCTATATTGCGGCAAAGCCCGACTCTGCAAATCCAAACGACAGGAGGTAAGAAATGATTTCAACAGGTGACACGCTGCCCGATGCCACGTTGACCCAAATGGGCGCGGACGGCCCGGAAGAGGTGCGGATTTCCGACAAAACCAAAAGCCGGAAAGTGGTGATCTTCGCGGTGCCCGGTGCCTATACCGGCACCTGCACCACCGCCCATGTCCCCAGCTTTATCCGGACCAAGGACCAGTTCGACGCAAAAGGTGTAGACGAAGTGATCTGCATTTCTGTCAACGATCCGTTTGTCATGCATGCCTGGGGCGAATCCACCGGCGCCACGGCGGCGGGGCTGACCATGCTGGGCGATGCGACATCGGAATTCACCAAAGCCCTCGGCATGGATTTCGATGCACCGCCCGTGGGCCTGATCGCGCGGTCCAAACGCTATGCGATGCTGGTCGAGGACGGCAAGGTCGTCGCGCTGAACCTGGAAGAAAACCCCGGGGTGTGCGAAGTTTCGGCTGGCGAGGCCCTGCTGGACGCAATCTGAACCGATCTGGCCCCGGCCCGTGTCGGGGCCAGATGAACCTTATTTAACTTGCGACAACACCCCGTTACGCGAATACTTGACGCATAAACACGGGAGTTGATTGATGAAATTCAGATTTTTGACCCTCTGCGCGGTCTGTACTGGTGCTTTGGCAGCCTGCGGCCCCGCCCCCACCCCACAACAACAAGCCGCGCGCCAACATGAGATCGCCTGCCTTGGTGGCACATTGGGTGGCGCGTTGATCGGCGGTGCAATTGGCAATCAGTTCGGGGGCGGCTCCGGCAAAACCATTCTGACCGCGGCAGGCGCTGCCGCGGGTGGCATCGAAGGGCAGAGGTTCGCATGTTGAAAGCATTGAAAATGAAACCGCTTGTTTTGATCGCGTCCGTTGCGTTTGCCGCTGCGGCCAATGCCGAAACCGTGGCCGAGCTACACGAAAACGAATTGCGGGCCATTGACGCCAACAATGACGGGTTCCTGTCCAAGGACGAATTCAACGCCTTTTCCGACTACGCGTTTCAGACGATGGATGAGGACAAGAACGGCACGCTGGGATTGGATGAGGCCAAGCCGTTTCTGGACATCAAACAGTTTCAAAACGTTGACCGGAACGACGATAGCTTTATCTCAAGGGCAGAATACGACGCGCAGATGGACAACGATTTCACCACTGCGGATCAGGACGGAAACGGCCAGTTGGACTAGGCCAACTCTGAACAGGAGCGTGGTATGAACAAATGGATCGCCTTTGGGGCGCTGTCTGTGCTCGCCGCATGTGATGTGCCGCAGGCCCCCGTTATCACCGGGCCGGATGGGCAGTCCCGTATTCAGATCAATACCAGCGGTTTGACCTGCTACAACACGAAGTGTCTGGATATTGATCCCGCCGCGCGCAGCGTGCGGCAGGTTGGCAACCGCACAACCGGAATTCCGGGCAACATAAATGTCAGCGACGGAACCGTGACACCGGGCGAGTTCGAACAGATGGGCGTTGTCGCCTCATTGGCTGGTGGAATGGGATCGCGCGGGGATCGCGGCTAAATCAGGCTGTCCATCTTGCGCGCCAGTTTGGCATCCAGAGATGACAAACCGCCCACATCGTGGGTGGACAGCACAACTTCGACCGTCCGGTAGACGTTGAACCATTCCGGGTGATGGTTCCACTTCTCAGCCCAGATCGCCACCTGGGTCATCCAACCAAAAGCCGCAACAAAATTGTCAAAATCAAAGGTCTTGGTGATTGCATCCCGACCTTCAACCATGGTCCAACCGTTGCTAAACAGCGGATCCAAAAGGGGGCCTCGGGTCTCGGTCGACAAAAGCTCAGTCATTGCTGTTCCTCCGGGTTCGACTTTCTGAACGGTCCGTAGTCCGTCAGAATCTCAATCTCTTCTCCTACGGCACGGCCTTCGGCGTCCAGATATCTTTTTACAGCGTCAGCAAAACCCGGATCACCAACCCAATGCAAGCTGTGCGTGCGCGTCGGCAAATAGCCGCGCGCCAATTTGTGCTCGCCCTGCGCACCTGCCTCGACCCGCAACAAACCGTGGGCAATCGCAAAATCAATGGCCCGGTAGTAACACAGTTCGAAATGCAGGCAGGCATGGTGTTCGACACAGCCCCAATACCGACCAAAAAGCGTTTCGCGCCCGATAAAATTCAGCGCCCCTGCAATCGGATAGCCATCGCGCATGGCAAGAACCAGCGCCATATCATCCGCCATCGTGTCCTGTGCGATGTCAAAGAACTGCCGCGTCAGATAGGGTGAGCCCCATTTCCGCGCACCGGTGTCCTGATAGAACCGCCAGAACGCATCCCAATGCTCGGGCCGCAGCTCTGACCCGGTCAAAGTGATGATGTCACCACCAAACCCGTTCGCTTGCGCCCGTTCTTTGCGGATATTCTTGCGTTTGCGCGACGACAGAGCAGCGAGAAACCCATCGAAATCTGCATATTCGTCGTTCAACCAGTGAAATTGCTGCGAGCTGCGCAGCATCAGGCCCATCTGTTCGCCCGCCAGCGCCTCATCCTCGGTGCAGAAGGTTGCGTGCAGAGATGAAATCTGATTGTCGGCCGCCAGTTGCACCGCACCCTGCACCAGTGCGGACATGCCAATTGTCTCATACCCCGGCCGAACCAGAAACCGCCGCCCAGTTGCTGGCGTAAAGGGAACGGCTATCTGCAGTTTGGGATAGTAGCGCCCGCCCGCATTTTCGTAGGCGTGGGCCCAGCTATGGTCGAAGATGTATTCGCCCTGACTGTGCGACTTGGCATACATCGGCGCGGCAGCGATCAGCATTCCGTCCAGATAGCTGGTCAGGTATTGCGGATGCCAGCCAGTTCCCGACCCGACCGACCCGCTGTTTTCAAGTGCCAACAGAAACCGATGAGTGGTGAACGGATCCAGAGGGCGCCCGCCATCTGCGGCCTCGGGGCAAGCGCAGGCATCCCATTCTGCCGCAGAAATCTGCGACAGTGAGCTCAGTACCTGAACTTCGATCTGCGCCTGATCCATGTACCCTCCGCGTCTGTTCTTTATCTGTGACAGTGCGGGTCAGGTTCAACCCGGATGGGCCGCCAAATACCCCTCGAAGGTCACATTGTCGGCAACGGCGCGGGCCTGTGCCTCTTGTTCAGGCGAACGCACGGTCCAGCACAGAATCGGAATGCCCTGCGCCTTTAGCTCGGCAACACGGGGGCGGTTCAGGTCGTGAACCTCATGACTGATGAAGCTGGCCCCCACGCGGTCAAAATCCGGGATACCGCGCAGATGATCACAGATGCTGTCAGTCAGAGGCCAATCCTGCGGATCATATGAGCTGGTCACGATCCCGCGTGGTAAATGCGGGGCCAAACGCGCCAGTTCGGCCACGCTGTTGGGGTTGAAGGACATCAACGCCACCGGGCCTTTGTAGCTTTGCAGGGCCCGCACGGTGTCAGCCTCAAGCGGGCCAATATCGGTGCCCATTGCGCCATCCTGATCCTTGAGCTCGATCAGCAAAGGCACCTTGCCGGCGACCATCGCAAGCACCTCATCCAGCGCTGGGATACCATCATCGCCATGCAGCAAGGGGATTTCCACCGCTTGCTCGGAAGTGATCCGTCGGATCGGACCCGCCTGTCCGGTCAGACGCGCCATATCATAGTCATGAAAAACCATGGCGCGGTTGTCTGACGTCAGCTGCAGATCGATCTCAATCCCGTACCCGGCTTCCACCGCTGCACGAATGGCCGCCCGGCTGTTTTCCGGACGGCGGTCCGAGATGTCATGCAAGGCCCGATGCGCGATCGGGGCCTGCAGAAATTCGGCTGGCAGTTTCGGGGTCATTGGACCTCGAATATGCCTTCGATTTCAACCGCTACGCCCAACGGCAATGAGGCCGCACTGACAGCCGAGCGGGAATGACGCCCTGCATCACCCAGCGCCTCAACCAGGAAATCGGACGCGCCATTGATCACCTGCGGCTGCGCGGTGAAATCAGCTGTCGAGTTCACAAAGCCGGTCAGCTTGATCACCCGCACCAGTTTTTCGATATCGCCACCACAGGCCGCTTTGACCTGTGCCAGAAGGTTGATGGCACAGACTTTCGCCGCAGCAGCGCCCGCCTCGACATCCATGTCGTCGCCCAGCTTGCCGGTAATCAGATCATCCGCCTTGGAAATCTGGCCTGAAATATAGACAATATTGCCCACGCGCACGAAAGGCACATAGTTCGCGGCAGGTGCAGGGGCGTCGGGCAGGCTGACGCCCAGGCTTTCCAGTTTTGCGGTGATACTCATGCGATGATCCTCATCCCTCATTTGACTCGGGCGGACGCTACCCCCTTGGGCGCGACAGGGAAAGCAGGAAACTGGCATTTTTGAACGCGGCGCTTATCTGGGCATAACTCCTCTTATTCCGCAGTGTTGAAGCGATGTCACTTTACCGCGCCCAGGCAGACGCGTTAAACGCTGGATGTTTCAATTTGAACCTGAAACATTTATGTGACCAAGACTTGTGCCAACGCGGCACTATTATCGATTTAATATCTGGCAATCATGGGCCGGATTACTTTGGAGTAGCAAAGACCGTGTTGAGCAGATTGCGCCTGAAACACCTTGTTGTGCTGTCCCTGTTGCCGATCCTGTCCGCCTGCGCCACGCAGCCCCCGGAACAGGCCGCCCGGGGTGAGGTGTTCGACCCTTACGAAAAGACCAACCGGGGCATCCACAAGTTCAATCTGGGTGTTGACCGGTTCCTGTTCCGCCCGGCCTCAAAAGGCTATGTCAAAATCGTGCCCGATCCGATGGTGACCAGCTTCAGCACCTTTGCTGAAAACATCTCGCTTCCTGGTCAGGCCGTAGACTATCTGCTGCAAGGCAATCCAAAACAGATGGGCAATGCCCTGTTGCGCTTTGTTGTGAACATGACAGTGGGCGGGTTTGGCCTGTCCGCACCCGCAGATGAGCTGAACCTACCGCCTGTGGATACGGACTTCGGCGAAACGCTGCATGTCTGGGGATTTGGTGAGGGCGCCTATGTCGAGCTGCCGTTCTACGGCCCCTCAACAACCCGCGATGCGGTGGGCGTTGTGGTCAATCTATTTTCGAACCCGATTAACTTTACCCCCACGCGCCCCGTCGACAACCTTGGCGTTTATGCCGAGATCGTGCGCCGCATGGGCGACCGGGGCCGGTTCTCGGATACGGTTGACTCGATCCTGTACGAAAGCGCCGACAGCTATGCACAGGCCCGCCTGATCTATTTGCAAAATCGCCGCTTTGAACTGGCGCGCGATGATGAGGATGCCTATCTGGATCTGTACTCCGATCCCTATGCTGAAATCGGAACCGACCCTGTCAGGGACCCCTATCTAGACCCTTACGAGGACCCCTATGCCGAGTAAATCTTTGAACCGACGTCATTTTGTTTTCACCGGCCTGACCGGATTGGCGCTGACTGCGCTACCTGCATCCGCCTCTGCCCAGACCGAAGCAAGCGCCAAAGCGCTGGTGAACAGTGTTGTGGCCGAGATCAACCGCGTGATCGCGTCAGGCAAATCTGAAAACGCCATGCTGCGCGATTTCGAGAAAATTTTCGCGCAATATGCCGATGTTCCGATCATGGCACGCTATGCCCTTGGGGCCGATGCACGCACGGCCAGCCCAGCACAGCTGAAACAGTTCACCAACGCCTTTCAAGGCTATATCTCGCGCAAATACGGGCGTCGGTTCCGAGAGTTCATCGGCGGCCAAGTCGATGTGCGAAACGCCCGCAAAATCCGCGCCGGTTACGAGGTCAGAACACGGGTAAAACTGCAGGGCTCCTCCCCTTTCGAGGTTACCTTTCTGGTGTCGAACAAATCCGGGCGCGACAAGTTCTACAACATGTTCATCGAAGGCGTGAACCTGTTGTTGACCGAACGGACCGAGATCGGGGCTATGCTGGACGCGCGTGGCGGTAATCTCAACCAACTGATCAAAGATCTGAACCGGACCGCGTAAGTTTCAGTTTCGTATGCAAGGGGCCGGATTGCCACGGGCAGCACGGCCCTTTTGCTTTGGTTGATGTCTGGCCCTTCATTTTTCAAGCCCCGCCTAGGGCATGTAGCTGCGCACAAGCGCACTGGCGATCAGGGCCCAACCATCGGCAATTACAAAGAACGCCAGTTTGAAAGGCAAGGACACGATGGCCGGGGGCACCATCATCATACCCATCGACATCAGTACCGCCGCAACTACCAGATCAATGATCAGAAACGGCAGGAAAATCAGAAAGCCGATCTGAAACGCCCGCGCAATTTCGGACAGCATGAAAGACGGCATCAGGACAGACAGCGGAGCCTCGGGCGATAACTCCATCGCTTCACCCCCTGGTCTCAGCGCCGCCATGGCTTGAAATGTATCTACATCCAGACGCGCAGCCATGAAGGCCCGAAACGGTTGCAAGGCGCGTTCCAGGGCCGGTTCCACTTCCATCGTTTCGTCGATCATGGGGCGTATTCCGGCGCTCCAGGCTTCGGTAAAGACCGGGTCCATGATGAAGTAGGTGAGAAACAGGGCCAGGCTGACAATCAGCATATTCGGTGGTGATTGCTGCAATCCGATCCCTTGGCGCAGGATCGATAACACCGTGATCAAGAAGGGAAAACAGGTGATCATGATCGCCAGCCCCGGTGCAAGGCTGAGGACTGTGATCAAAAGGATCAATTGGATGGTTCGCGCCGAGATTGATTCTCCCTCGCCCAGCGACAGGCTCAGGTCCTGCGCGACGGCCAGCGACGGCGTCAGCACCGCTGCAGCAAGCGCCAGTCCAATCAAAAGGCGCATCAGCCGATCCCGTTCTGCAAATCTGCGATTTCGGTCAGGCGCACGGCCAGTTGTCCGGCCTGATCACCTTCCATCTCTTCCAGCAGGCCGCGCGCAACCAGTTGATCGCCAACATACAAATCCACCGGGTCCTCGATCCGTTTGTCCAAGGTCAAAACAGCGTTTTCGCCCATGTTCAGCAAATCACGGATTAACGGACGGGCACGACCCACTGAGACCGTGACCTCAATCGGGACCGCGTCGAACGGGCTGGCTTTTTCGGGTTTCTGAATCTGGGGATCACTCATTTTCCAATGCCTCTCTGGCTTCAAATAGATATGCGTCAAAGGCTCGCGCGACCGAGGCCAGAACGGCGCCGCAATCCACCTCACTACGCGAGATACCCACCTGCAGGCGGGCCTGTCCCGGCTCTAACGCGGGATCTTCGATGACTTTTGGGGGCGAGCTAATAGCTGCGGGCAACATCGCTTCGACCTCGGCTGCGCGGCCCTCGGGAACCATGATGTGCATGGGCTGACCAACCTGCGCGCGGGCCATTTCGGTCAACTGCTCGACAACTTGCGCAGCAAGTCCACGATCGATCATCTCGGGCAAAACCAGCCGGGTCAGGCTGTCGAACATCGGTTCCAGAGACAAGGACATTCTAGTGACCGCTTCGGTGTAAGTGAACGACATGTCTTCAAGTGATTTCCCCAATCCAGACGAAATCTGCCCACGGCTTTGTTCCTGCGCCTGCGTCGCGTCCTCCCACCCCGCGCCGTAGCCTTGTTCAAAGGCCGCAAGGCGCTGTTCTTCCAAGGCGTCTTCGTCCAGCAAATGAACCTGACCGCCACCGGCAAGCGTGGTGAAATCCTCAAGAAGATGGGCGATCGACATCAGACACGCTCCTCACCTTCTTCCAGCCAACTGCGCAGTATCTCGACGGTTTCCTCCTGCTTGTCGCCGATCATCGCGCGCAGACGATCCACCGGATCCTGCGACTGATCTACGCCAATTGCAGGCACGTCGGTTTGTGCGGCCAAAGGCGCAAACTCTGACACACCATCAGGGGCAATCTCACCCGTCAGCACCTGAGCATTCTCGGCCTCAACGTCACCGCTCGCCGGCAGCAAGGCGGGCATGACCGCGGGTTTCATCAGGATCGGGCGAATGACAAACAAGGCCAAAACCAGTGAGACCGCCGCCAGAACCGCCATTTGAACCAGAGACATCGCGTCCAGATGAACGTTCTGCCACATCGACGCCGAGACCAGTGTGCCCTGCGGCTCAACCACCGGCAGATCCAGTGATTTCAGGGTGATCACATCCCCCCGCTCATCATCGAACCCAACAGCTGAGGCGACCAATTCTTGCAGCGCGTCCAACTCGGCCTGCGGCAAGGGTGCAAAGCTTTCAGTCCCCGCAGCATCGACCACCCGGGTACCATTGACCAGCACCGCGACCGTCAGGCGCTTAACCGCCCCGGGCGCGGTATGCACTTCAAGCTCGGTTTCTGAGACCTCGTAATTCACCCGCTCACGTGTCTGGGTTGCGTTCGAGTTCGATTCGTCCCCACCAGCGCCATCACCATCCGGCAAGTTCGAGGCCACCGTTACATCCGAAGATTGGTTGCGGGCGCTGTCCGAACGCTCCTCAACATCGGTGCTGATGGCAACGCGGCCTTTGGGATCAAAACGCCGTTCGCGGATCGATTCGGTTTTGGTCACCGTATCCACGCTGACCTCGACAACCGCGTTGCCCGCGCCGACGCGCGCCTCAACCAGGCGCAAAACACGCTCACGCAGCTGGCGCGATTTGTCATCGGCTGTTTCGCCAGCCACAGCAGTCTCCTGCCCTCCGATCACCGCGCCCTTCGAATCGATCACCGCCACGTTTTCCGGCGCGAGCCCGCTGACGGCCGAAGAAACAAGAAACCGGATGGCCTTGGCCTGATCACCAGTGATCTCAGCCCCGGTCGACACCAGATAGACTGATGCCGTTGGGGCCACGCTGCGTTGAAACGGGTTTGCCGACCCGTTCGCAATATGCACGCGCGCTTGGCTGACATGGGGGCTGCCGACAATCGTGCGCGCAAGCTCACCCTCTTTGGCGCGCCAATAGGCGGCATCAAACATCTGAGAGGTGGTGCCAAATCCGCTCAGCGAATCAAGCAATTCGTACCCGCGATTGCCATTTGCAGGCAGGCCTTCGCTGGCCAGGGTCATCCGCAGCTCATCCCGCTGCCCGCCCGGTACATAGATGGACCCGCCGCGAATCTCATACGGAACGCCACGCTGATCCAGCGAGCGGACGATATCACCCGCTGCCCCGCTTTCCAGCCCTGCATAAAGCAAGGTCATCGACGGCGCGGATGCCAGCCGCGACATGCCCAATATTCCCAGAAACACCAGCGCAACTGCACCGGCAACGATGATTTGCTTTCGCCTGTCCAAACTTGCCCAGACAGTTCCGATCTGCTGCACGCTCACCTCCGACTCGCCGACATTCTGCCCGGCGCGTTCCCTGTTTGGACCATTGCCCTTAACAATCGGTTAGTCCCTGGCGGGTTATGACGGATTCACAACGGATGGATGAGGACGTCATGACAGACGCAACGGCAGAAGAGGCAGAAGCGCCTGAGAAAAAGGGGAAAAAGGGTCTGATGATCGGGTTGATTCTAGCCGTCGCTGGCGCGGGGGGTGGATATTTCCTGACCACATCAGGCCTTTTACCTTTCGGTGTAAAATCCGAGGAGACATATGCCGAAGGTGACAAGGGCGACACCAAGGTCGAACCGCTTGCGGATGTCGGCTTCGTAAATCTTCCGCCCGTGGTCATCTCTTTGACCGAAAGTCAGGCGCGTCATTTGAAATTTCACGCACAGCTCGAAGTTAACGCTCCGTACATCGCTGATGTGGAAAAAATGCAGCCACGAATCATGGATGTGCTGAACGGCTATCTACGTGCAGTCGAAGTTTCCGATCTGGAGGATCCGATGGCTTTGACCCGGATCAGAGGGCATCTGCTGCGGCGCATCGAAATTGTCACCGGAGAAGGTCGGGTACGCGATGTTCTGGTCATGGAATTTGTACTGAATTAGGAGGCGAAATTGGAGCTTATTGCGGATATTTTGCTGGTCGCGGGTGCGCTGGGCGCAGGGCTTTATTGTTTTGTTCTGTCGCGCAGGCTCAGACGGTTTACCGATCTTGAAAAGGGCGTAGGTGGCGCTGTTGCGGTGCTGTCCTCGCAGGCAGATGAGTTGAAGAGATCCCTCGATAATGCCCGCGCAGCTTCGGATCAGTCAGGCGAGTCGCTGAAGGGGTTGACCGTGCGTGCCGAAAGCGTGGCGCAACGTCTAGAGCTGATGATGGCATCAATGCACGATGTGATTCCTGCGGAGGATACCAAGCCCGAGGCCGACATTGCGGAACCGCCGGTTGGGTCCGAGCAGCAGTCTGAAGCGGAGGACGATACCGCTGAAGCCGTCGCAGAACCGTCTGACGAGCAGCCCGAAGACAAACCGGACGAGGCCCCAGCCAAGGCGCCCGAGGGGCTAATGTTTTTCCGACATGGCCGAAATATGAATGAGGCCACCTGATGCGCGCCAACAATGCGGATAAAGGGCAAAATCGCCCGCGCGCGGGGGTGTTGACGGTCATCTCGCTGTTGATGATCGGATCAGCGATTATTCGTGTCGGGTTGGAAGCCGGGCCAGCGCTGGCAAAGTCCACCAACGCCGAACAGGCCGGAAAGAAATCCGAAACGACTGAGACGCGTGATATTGAAATTCTTCTGGCCGAACTACTGCGCCGTGAAGAACGCGTAAAACGGCGCGAAGACAAGATTATGGAGCAGAAAAAGGCGCTGGAAATTGCCAATGAGGCTATCGACACGCGCCTCGCCACTTTGCAAGAGGCCGAAGAGTCACTGCGTGCGACACTGGCTGTGGCAGACAAAGCCGCCGAAACGGACCTTACCCAGCTGACAGATGTTTATCAGAACATGAAACCGAAAGACGCAGCCGCGTTGTTTGAGACGATGGACCCAACCTTTGCGTCCGGCTTTCTGTCGCGCATGCCGCCAGAGGCTGCGGCTAGCATACTGGCCGGTCTCAGCCCGGAAGCAGCCTATACCATCAGCGTCGTGATGGCGGGTCGCAATGCGACCGCACCGCAGGAATAGACCCCATGGACAGCACCTCTGCCTTGAACATGTCTGGAGATCGCAAATGATTGGAATTGTTGGAATTGTCGTCATTTTCGTGATGGTGTTCGGCGGCTATCTTGCAGCAGGGGGCAAGATGACGATCATCCTGAAATCGCTGCCCTACGAAATGATGATGATCGGCGGTGCCGCCGTCGGGGCCTTTCTGATCAGCAACGATGCCGGTGGTATCAAACACACGATCAAAGACATGGGCAAAGTCTTTAAAGGGCCGAAATGGAAGCCCGAGGATTACCGCGATCTGCTTTGCCTTTTGTTCTCGCTCATCCGTATCGCGCGTGCCAACCCGGTTGAGGTGGAACAGCACATCGAAGACCCCGAAAGCTCGAGCCTGTTTTCTACATACCCCAAGATTCAAGCCGACAAGGAGGCGGTGGACCTGATCTGCGACACAATGCGCTCTGCCGCCATGAACTATGACGACCCGCATCAGGTGGAAGAGGTGCTGGAAAAACGGATGGAGGCGAATTTTCATCACGCCATGCATTCGAGCCACGCGTTGCAAACCGTGGCAGATGGCCTTCCGGCCTTGGGCATCGTTGCTGCTGTTTTGGGGGTTATCAAGACCATGGGCTCGATTGATCAACCTCCCGAAGTGCTGGGTAAGCTGATCGGCGGCGCGCTGGTTGGGACATTTCTGGGCGTCTTCCTAGCTTATGGTCTGGTGGGGCCGTTTGCAGGCAAGTTGAAAAACGTGGTCGAAGAGGACAACCATTTCTACCAACTGATAAAAGAGGTGCTTGTCGCCAATCTTCACAACCACAACGCAGCCATGTGTATCGAGGTAGGGCGGCAGAACACGCCGACACATAATCGCCCCGATTTCACCGAGTTGGAAGATGCTTTGAAAGAGCTCAAGCAGGCGGCTGCATGACCCGGCTCGCCGCCTCGATATTTGCGCTGATTGCTTTGGCGACCCTTGCGTCATCGCAAGAGGTGCCGATCCGTTCGGGCGAGCATGACGGATACACGCGCCTCGTGTTCACTGTTCCGCCAAACACGGATTGGGTTGTGAAACACCGCAAAGGTGGCGCGCGGTTGATGGTCGATTTGGACAATGTGACCTATAAGACCGGAGGTGTGTTCAGTCGGCTGACAACAAACCGTCTCGCCTCTTTGTCGCAGAAACAGCCGGGCGATGGTCTGGAACTGGATTTTGGCTGCGACTGCGTTGCTTCTGCATTCCTCTATCGCGACTCGATGATCGTTCTGGATATTGCGCCCGGCGCGATACTGCCGCCTCTGCTGGCCAATATCCCACCACCCCGATCGGTGCCGGAGCCGGACCCTTCGTCCCACCCTAACTCGCCAGAAGCCATAGAGTTGCCTTCGCTGCCTCTTGGCGGGCAGAGTTTCAAAGACCAGCTATCGACGCGTCTGTTGCAAGGGACGGATCGGGATGTACTGGATCTGAATCTTGCTACCATCGGAGCAAGGCGACGGCCCGAGCTGCAGGCACTGCCTTTGACGGGAGGTTTGAACTCGAATGTAGAGCTTTCGACCGCATTGGATGAACTCAACGCCCTGCTGGGTTCCGAATTCCCGCAGATCGAGGCCAAACCGGCCTGTTACACAAGCGTTGAGCTTGGATTTGAAACCTGGGCAGATGATCGGCCTTTCCAGGATCAGGTCGCACAGCTGCGCGTAGGGCTGTTTCAGGAGTTCGACAGGCTGGACGCAGATCGCGCTTTGGCTTTGTCCAAGCTTTATGCCTATTACGGTTTTGGCGCGGAATCCCTTCAAATACTCGACCTTTCAGGCTTGCAAAGTGATGAGGCTCAACGGGTTGCTGCAATTGCAAACATCGTTGACGATCAACTGTTTCCCCAGCGCAGCCCATTTCACGGCCTGCAGCGATGCGACAGCGATGCCGCGCTTTGGGCTACGCTTGCCGAACGGGAACTGACAACCGATGCGCGCGTTGAGGCAATCGAGCAAAGCTTTGTCCGCTTGCCCGGCCATCTGCGCCGCAGCCTGGGGCCCCGGCTATCCTCTATTCTGGTTGAAGCAGAACAGCTTGAAGCCGCGCGGCGGGTTTTGCGGTCGGTAGAGCGTGTTGAACCGGAGACAACTCCTTCACTCTCCAACGCCAAGGCCGAGGTGGCTTATGCCGAAGGGGATGGCCCATCAGAAGAAAGCCACTTGTCCGAAGTGATCAAGGCACCCGAAGCCTCGACCGAGGCGCCGCTGGCCTTGGCGCGGTTGGTTGAAAAACGATGGAACGATCGAGGGGCTGTTTCTCTACAGGAACTGGATCTCGCCGCCGCCTATGCGATCGAATATCGCCAAACCGAAATGGCGCCAATGATGGCCCGAACACATGTGGTTGCACTAGGTCTTATGCAGGAATTCGAACAGGCCTTTGAGCTGATCGAAACATTGCCGGATAGCGCAGAGGAACCCGCCGTGCTGGACCGACATCTGCAATTGCTTGCAGAACGCGCCGATGACTTAACATTTTTGCGGCAGAGCCTGACTCTGTCACAGCCACAGAAGGATGCGGTGTCGACCGACACAGCCATCGCCCTGTCCACGCGATTGACAAAGCTGGGGTTCGGCACTCAGGCGGCGGCACTGGCCAACCGCGGCCAAGATCGCGCGAGGCGCGCGCAACGGGCGCTGCTACGGGCGCAGGCAGCGTTGCAGGTTGGTCGCCCCTATCAGGCGGTGCTGGAGTTGGCCGATGATCCATCAGATGCCGCCAATGCTCTGCGGATCAAAGCGATGATCGCGAGCCGCGATTTTGCCAACGCCGCAGCTTTGTTGCAGGAGGCCGGAGATGTGCAGGCCGCAAACAGATACTACTGGTTGGCAAATTTGTCGGACCGGGCCGATGTGGATTCGAACGGAAAGTTCGCTGAGTTAAATGCGACGACCCAGGCATTGGCGGACCCACCTGACCGCATCGAGGACAAACCCTTGGCAGATGCTGTGAACCTGCTGGATGAAAGTGCTCAGGCACGCGCAAGAATCGCTGCTTTGCTTGAGATCGTTGAAACGGAATAGACCAACCCAGCGACGTCATTTGCGGTCTTAATTCTATGAGCTTTGGAAATAGACTATGGCGCCGGTGGTTTATACAGAAGCGCAGCCAAATCCAAATAGCGCGAATGCGGATCGGTCCAGCCCAATATCGCGTTGCGGATGGCCTCGGCGCGATCCGCGCCTACCACAGGCTTAGCGAATTCCATGTATTTCGCAATTACGTCTGATCGCGAAAACGGCGCTTCGGGGCCGCCTCGGGCATGGATATCACCCGAATGAAGAAGGCGCCCATCCATCGTGGCAATCTCAACATCGGCCCAACGCCCCTTAGGGAAACGCGCGGTGTGCCGCTCAACTTCTGCAACCTGAATACGGGACATGAACGCTGCTACCTCTGGATCACAAAGGCCGGGCCCCGAGATATGCTCAACCCCGATCCGACCATGAAGTGCATAAACGGCCACCGCAAAGGGCAAAGAATACTGCGCTTGAGATGTCGTCTGAGGGATACCCGAATACAGACAGGCCGCCTGATGAAAGCTGTTCACCTTTAGGGTCGCAATTTGGTTGGCGCCCAAATCGTGTTCGATCATCACCGCCCGCGTTGCATCGATGGCCGCATGGGCCCATCGGCAGATGGGATAGGGTTTCACATATTGATGCTCGACCTGCCAGAAGGTCCCCAGATCCGACCAATGTGATGCTGCTTCGTCGGATTCAATCGTGATGGCCGGGGCTCCGGTAAACCCACGCTCGGCCAGCACGGCGGCGGACAGACCAACCAATGCCCCCCAGCCTGACCCGTCATGCAGCATGGTTGGGTTTGCGATCTCGCGCATCATCTGACTGCGGGGCCCGTGGTATTCGGCGATGCCCATGGCCTGCCGCAGTTGTTCGGCACTTTGCCCCCGCAGGCGCGCAGCCATGGCCGCAACGCCCAATGCATTCCACGCGCCCGACGTGTGATAGTCCGTGACGCTGTCATGCAGCGATATCCCGGCCCGACCGGCAATTTCATAGCCGGTGATCACCGCTGCCAAAGCCTCGGGCCCTGACAGATCGGGTCGATGTTCGGCCAAAGCCGCCAGTGTGGGCAAAACGACCACGCCAATATGGCCCTTGGTCGGGTTATAGCCGTCATGGCCGTCCAGATTATCGGTCTGCGTCGCGGCCGCATAAGCCGCACCTGCCAGACTGACCGCGCGGCCATCAAACATCATGCGGGCGCTGAACGCTGGATCAGAGCTGGCATACAGCAGTGCTGCAGTGTCGCGCGCGATCACGCCCGCCTCCATCGGTCCCGCCGCGATCAGAATGCCCATCGTGTCCAGCATCATCAGCGCCGCAGCCTCCTGCGCGCTGGTCGGCATGTCTGCAGCCGCCCGGGTCAGCGCAAAATCGGCAACAAAGGCGAAGCTATTGGTCACGCCGCGCCCTCCATCACCGGTTGTACATCGCGCAGTCGGTGGCCTGCCGGGTCAAACGGGGGCTCTGATAGGATCTTCGCTTTGTGCGGTTTGCCGAGGATGAAAACCTCAACCGTATCGCCGGGCTTGGCCACTTTCGGGTCCGCATAGCCGATGGCCAACGATTTCCCGACCGAATAACCATACGCGCCCGAGGTCACACGGCCCACCGGCGTACCATCCGGGGCAAAGATCGGCTCACCCCCGCTGGCATCGGCATCTGCAGCGTCAACCTCGAAGATCGACAGAACCTCGCGCGCGGCATTGTCCTTGATGGACAGATAGGCGTCTTTGTGCAGGAAGTCTTTGTCCAGCTTGATCAGACCCGCAAGACCAACCTCTTGCGGCCAGTATTCCTGAGAATACTCGCGCCCCCAGGAACCATAACCCTTTTCGATCCGCAGCGACCCCAGCGCGCGTCCGCCGACCGGACCACCGCCATGGTCCTTGGCGGCCTCTAAAAGCGCTGTATAGAGCCTGATCTGGTCAGATTCGGCGCAATGCAGCTCCCAACCCAGATCGCCGGTAAAGCTGACGCGAATGGCCAAACAGGTAACGCCTGCAACTTCGATGGTCTGCGAGCGCATGAAGCGGAACGCCTCGTTCGACAGGTCCGCGTTGGTCAGGCGTTGCAGGACATCGCGAGATTTCGGACCAGCCACGTTGAATCCGGCGATCCGGTCGGTCGCGACTTCCAGCTTGGTCCCTTCGGGCAGATCGACCATGTTGAAGAAACGCTGGTGATAGCGCTCGGCCATGCCCGAGCCGATCATCATGTATTCGTCGTCGGCAACCTTGGTGATCGTGAAATCCCCAGCCACGCCGCCGCGGACCGAGATCAGAGGCGTCAAGCAAGATCGCCCAATCTCGGTCGGGATGCGGTTTGCGACCAGCCGATCAAGCCAGTCATAGGCACCGGGGCCCTTGACCACGTAGTTGGCGAAGTTCGAGATATCGATCACGCCGACCGCGTCCCGCAGCATCTGTACCTCGCGCCCGACCGGTTCCCACCAGTTCTGGCGGGAAAATCCGTTGGTTTCAACCGTTCCAGGCTGATCGGCAAACCAAAGCGGGTGTTCCCAGCCGCAGTTCAGGCCAAAAACACACCCCATCGCCTTTTGCATCTCATAAGCCGGGCGCACGCGGACGGGACGGCCAGCGCTGCGTTCCTCGTTTGGGAAGTGTATGGCGAAACGGTGTGAATACTGATCCTCGACCCGCGACTTGGTGAATTTCTTGTCGGCCCAATCGCCAAAGCGGGCCAGATCCCAGGCGAACATGTCGTATTGCGGCTCGCCCTCGATCATCCACTGCGCCGCCAACAGGCCCAGCCCACCGGACTGCGAGAAACCGGGGATGATGCCTGTGCAGCAGAAGTAGTTCTGTAGCTCGGGGACCGGCCCCCAGATCGCGTTGGAATCCGGCGACCAGATCATTGGGCCGTTGATGACACGTTTGACGCCCGCGGTGGCGGCGACCGGCACGCGTTCGGTGGCGCGGATCACGTTCTCCATGATCCGGTCCAGATCGTCGGGGAACAGATCATGGGCGAAATCCAACGGCGTGCCGTTTTCGGCCCAGAACCGCATGTCTTTTTCATAGGCACCGATCAGCAGGCCATTGCCCTCCTGACGGAAGTAGTATTCCCCATCCCGGTCGGCGATTGAGGGCAGACGGCGGCCCATATTGGCCACTTCGTCGATGGCCTCGGTCACGAAATACTGATGCTCGGTCGGTTGCAGCGGCAATTCGATCCCGGCCAGCGCCGCAACCTCACGCCCCCAGAGACCCCCGGCATTGACCACCCATTGCGCGTGGATGTCACCCTTTCCGGTCCGCACGATCCAGGAACCATCTGGCTGCTGTTCCGTCCCTATTACAGGGCAAAACCGCTCAATCGTGGCTCCCATGGCACGCGCCCCAGCGGCATAAGCCATGGTCACACCGGACGGATCGACGTTGCCGCCATCGGGTTCGTACATGATGCAGCGGATATCATCGAACTGCGCCAACGGATGCAGTTCTTTCGCCTGTTCCCTGCTGATCTCGTAGAAGTTCAGACCGTAGAACCGCGCCTTAGCCTCTTGCAAGCGCAACTGATGTTCCCGGTCTTCGGTTTGAGCCAGGTACAGCGAACCGGGTTGAAATACGCCGCAACCCTGGCCGGTTTCCTTCTCCAGCTCTTTATACAGGTTCATCGTATAATGCTGGATGCGCGTGACGTTGTTATTGTCATGCAGCCCGTGGATATTGGCCGCCGCATGCCAGGTCGAGCCGGATGTCAGCTCATCCCGCTCCAGCAGAACAACATCTGTCCAGCCAAGCTTGGCCAGGTGATAAAGGATTGAACAACCGACTAGGCCACCTCCGATAACGACGGCCTGTGCGTGGGTTTTCATGAGATCTCTCCTAAAAAATCGGGCGCTGCCTGCACGGCAGGTTTCAACAAGAGTCAGCCATAGGTTGGAATAGGCATATGTTCTGTTCCCGACGCGAAATGTCGGGAACAGGGCTTTCTTAACATGAGTTTAACTCAACCCAATTGAATCCTTTATGATATTTTCAAAGCTTCAAGATTAAGTGGAGTAACCCTGTGAGCCACTAGGATGCGGGCCTGTCATACAGGGTTGAGTTGGAGGAAAAGCGCCGAACAACACACCAAACCCCACAGAATACTTGAAATATTTGGTTAATGTTCTATTTATGTTCTACATAGTCAGAGGACAAACCGATGGCCCAGCACATCCGAAATTCGGCTCTGGGTGAGCCAAGCAACGATTATCACCTACTTCCGGTGACAGACCGTCAGATGCGGTATGCCCGTGCGATTGCAGAACAATCTGCGCTGGAAATCCCCGTGGATGTGCAGCGAGACCGCAAGATGCTGTCGGATTGGATTTCAGCGCACAAGCCCCGCGTGACCTCGCAATTCGACAATTACCCAACTGGCAAGCAGGTCGCCTTTGCCGAGCGTATCTCGCGCAGCAAACGCCGTCCGATCCCATCCGAGTGTTTCCGTGACAAACGGATGATGTCGCGCTGGATCGATCAGAACAAGTAGGCTCTAATCTTGGCTATTTGGGCTATGATTGCGCGCATAGATCGCAACCGCAGCCGCCACAAACATGCTCAGCAGGATGTAGCCCGTGACCGCCTCGGCCGCAGCAAGTGCGCGGCACAGTCCGACTGGGGACATATCGCCATAACCGACAGTGGTGAAGGTGACATACGAGAAATACAGGATGTCCGCAGGCCCCTGCGCGCCGATCACGCAGTTGTCGTTGTAGCCAAAGGCACCATAGACGGCGGCAAACAGGAACGGCACGACCTGAATGAAGGACACGCCCATAAGCAGCAACAGCCGACGGGGGGATTTCACTTGGGTCACATAGTACCACGATTGCGAGGCGATCCAGATCAACAGACCCACTGAGGCGAAAGAGCCGATTGTATCGCCAGCCGTCGCATCACTCAGACGCGACAGGCCATACCACGCCAAAAAACTGGCAATCACCAAACCCAATGCGGCCAACAGGGTCGATTTCCACTCTTCCAGAGTTTTGGGTTCACGATGCATTAGGGCTCCGTCCCGCTGGTGTGCCCCAGATCATCTGTCGTAAGGGGCGGACCCGCAAGCTGAATTTAGTTCGAACCCAGGTGCTCGAACCCGCGTTTGCGCGCCAGCAGGATTTGCTTTTGCCTCTCACGAAAACGGGCCTTGTCCGCCTCGGAGGTCTCACCGACACAGCGGTGACAGGCCACGCCATGCTCGTATTCTGGGCGTTTCATATCTTCGGGCAGAATCGGGCGGCGGCAGGCATGGCACAGACGGTGCGGCCCCTCGACCAGCCCGTGACCGACAGAAACACGGTTGTCGAACACAAAGCACTCGCCCTGCCAGGTGCTGTCCTCGGCAGGCATCTCTTCGAGATAGCGCAAGATGCCACCTTTCAGATGATAGACATCTTCAACCCCCTGCCCCAGCAGATAGTTAGTGGATTTCTCGCAGCGAATGCCGCCGGTGCAAAACATGGCCACGCGCTTGTTGTGGAAGCGGTCCTTGTTTTCCTCCCACCAGGCCGGGAAATCGCGGAAACTGGCGGTTTCAGGGTCTATTGCGCCCTCAAACGTACCGATCGCCACCTCATAGTCGTTGCGCGTGTCGATCACCACCACATCGTCCGAGCGGATGAGATCGTTCCATTCCTCCGGCTCAACATAGTTGCCGACCCGGGCGCGAGGGTCCACATCCGGCTGGCCCATGGTAACAATCTCTTTCTTCAGCCGCACCTTCATCTTGCCGAATGGTGGATGGTCTGCGGTTGCCTCTTTCCACTCAAGATCAGCACATCCGGGCAGCGACTTGATATGCGCCAGCACCGCATCAATCCCAGCACGAGGACCCGCGATAGTGCCGTTGATCCCTTCCTGCGCCAGCAGCAGTGTGCCCTTGACCGATTGGGCGCGGCACAGGTCCAGCAACGGATCCCGCAGGGCGGCGTGATCCAGAAAGCGGGTGAAGTGATAGAGAGCAGCGATCGTATACATGCGCGCGGTCTAAACCCGCAGGCGCGGAGTCGCAAGAGACCGCATTGACGGCCAGCCCCCGCCCGCCTACCGATAACGCATCAAAGGAGCCCCCAGATGACCCATGCCCTGATCGTAATCGACGTCCAGAATGATTTCTGCCCCGGGGGTGCGCTGGCCGTTGCGGGCGGGCACGAGGTCGTGGCCCCGATCAATGCCATGATGGATGATTTCGACGCGGTGATCCTGACGCAAGATTGGCATCCTGCAGGTCATTCCAGCTTTGCCAGCTCGCACCCGGGAAAAGCCCCGTTTGAGATGATCGATATGCCCTATGGCCCGCAGGTCCTGTGGCCTGATCACTGCGTTCAGGGCACGGAGGGCGCCGCGTTTCACCCCGGTTTGCGCACCGATGCCGATCTGATCATCCGCAAAGGATTTCGCAGCGCAATCGACAGCTATTCTGCCTTTTTCGAAAACGACCGTGAGACGCCAACCGGGCTGAAAGGCTATCTTGACACACGTGGATTGTCGAAGGTCACCCTCGTCGGATTGGCTACGGATTTCTGCGTTCATTACTCTGCCGTAGATGCCGCGCAGCTGGGCCTGGATGTGATCGTTCGGCTGGATGCCTGTCGCGGGATCGATATGGACGGGTCGATGGCAGCGGCTGAGCAGGCGATGCGGACCGCAGGCGTGGTTTTGGCCTAAGGCGTTGCTGCCCCGGTCGCCTCGAGGAACTTGAACAACACGAACAGAATGACGGCCAGCCCCAGGGCAAAGCCGATACGGCCCGGCAACGCTCGCCGTTTGGTTCGGCCTACCGGCATCGGCTCGGGCATGGGGGCAGTTAGGATAGGTTGAACGATGCCCTGTACCGGCCGTGCGCGTTTCACATGTGCCATGAACGCCAAAAGGTCAAATTCGCCGCTGTATTCACCCTGAACGCCCTGGCTTTTGATATTGGCAAACAACACTTGCAATATCTGGTCACGGTCGACCTGATCTGCAGGAGGATAAACATCGGGCGCAATACCGCTGTCATGCGCGGCCAACTCAAAGCCCGCATCCTGAAATATCTTGCGAATCTTGGGCGACGCCCCGCGCAAGGCATCCGACGTTTTGACATCCCGAAACAGCGCCACCGTTCGGACCACATGCTTGGCCTCGCCCGGTGTTTCGAGTGTTTGATCGTCTGTTGCTTCTCTCAAAATATCAAAATCGTATCGAAGACTCATACACCTTAAACAGCCTTAGCGTTCCATCCCGCACCCTCACTAATCGGTGATCAGATCACACAATAAGCCCGCTTTGTGGCGTCAAGCGGGCATTGTCACCAAATCAGCGACTCTTGCCATTCGCCGTGCCGATTGATCTAACAACGGAAATCGCAGGAGTTCCCCATGGTCGATATTGCGACCCGTGTTTACAATCACAAATGGAAGATCGATCCGATTGTGCGGTCTTTGATCGACACGGATTTCTACAAACTGCTGATGTGCCAGTCAGTGTTTCGAAACAAGCCTCAAACCACTGTCGAGTTTTCGCTGATAAACCGCTCGAATCACGTGCCATTGGCGCGCCTGATCGACGAAGGCGAGCTGCGCGAACAGCTGGATCACATCCGCTCGCTCAGCCTCAGCCGGGGCGAAAGCACCTGGCTGCGGGGCAACATGTTCTACGGCAAACGGCAGATGTTCCGTTCGGACTTCATGGAGTGGTTCGAGAATATGCGCCTGCCGCCCTACCATCTGGAGCGCAAAGGCGATCAGTACGAGCTGACTTTTGAGGGTAAATGGCATGAGGTCATGTTGTGGGAAATCCCCGCGCTGGCCGTGTTGATGGAACTGCGATCCCGCGCCGTCCTGAACCACATGCGACGGTTCGAATTGCAGGTTCTTTATGCCCGCGCCATGACCCGGGTGTGGGAGAAGATTGAACAGCTCAGCGCCATTCAAGGCCTTGGAATCGCGGATTTCGGAACCCGTCGGCGGCACTCGTTCCTCTGGCAAGACTGGTGTGTTCAGGCGATGATCGAAGGGTTGGGCCCGGCTTTTACCGGCACCTCGAACTGCCTGATCGCCATGCGGCGCGAGGTTGAGGCCATCGGCACCAACGCCCACGAACTGCCCATGGTCTATTCCGCTCTGGCCGATACGGATGAGGCGCTGGCTCAGGCCCCCTACGATGTTCTCAGCGACTGGCATGAAGAACATGACGGCAATCTGCGCATCATTCTGCCCGACACCTATGGCACCAAGGGCTTTCTGGACCGCGCGCCCGATTGGCTGGCAGGCTGGACTGGGATTCGTATCGACAGTGGCGACCCTGCTGAAGGGGCCGAAGTGGCCATTGAGTGGTGGAAATCCCGTGGAGAAGACCCGACGCAGAAACGGATCATCTTTTCCGACGGGCTGGACGTCGACAGAATCAAGGAACTGCACGCGCAGTTTGTCGGGCGCACCAACATCTCATTTGGGTGGGGCACCTTGTTGACCAATGATTTCCGCGGGCTCGTGCCGGACGAGGCGCTGGCGCCGTTCTCGCTGGTCTGCAAGGCGGTGTCGGCCAATGGGCGGCCAACAGTCAAACTGTCGGACAACCCGGAGAAGGCGATGGGTCCCGACGATCAGATCGACCGATACAAACGGGTATTCGGCGTCGGTGCCCAGAAGGCCATCGAAGTGATCGTCTAGCCGTGAAACGCCGCCACCGTCTTGAGTTGTGAAAAGCCGTACAGCGCTTCGAACCCTTTTTCGCGGCCGTGTCCGGATTTTCCAACCCCTCCAAACGGAAGCTCCACGCCGCCGCCCGCACCGTAGTTGTTGATGAACACCTGGCCCGAGCGCAGGCGTTTCGCCAACCGCATCTGCCGCCCGCCATCGCGGGTCCAGATGCTGGCGACAAGGCCATAATCGGTACTATTTGCTATAGTTAGAGCCTGTTCTTCGGTCTCAAACGGGATCAAAACCTGAACCGGGCCGAAAATCTCATCCTGCGCCAGAACGTGATCAGCGGGCACGTCAGCGAATAGAGTCGGTTGGACATAGGCTCCGGTCTCAGGTGCATCGGGAGTGATCTGCCCCCGCGCGGCCATCGTCAGATCCTCTCCCTTCGCTAGAAATCCCGAGACGATGGATTTCTGCCGATCCGAGATCAACGGACCCACCCGCAGGTCGTCCATTGCTGGCCCAACAGTCAACTGGCCATAAGCCTCAGCCATCCGCGCCTTGACCTGATCATAAACCCCGCGCTGCACCAGAATGCGGGATGAGGCCGAGCAGGTTTGCCCGGCATTCTGAATGCCCGCATTTATCAGAAACGGCAGAGCCGCATCCAAATCAGCGTCATCAAACACCAATTGCGGTGATTTTCCGCCCAGTTCCAACGTCACAGGTACTACATTGCGCCCCGCTGCTTGCTGCACCAAAGCCCCAGTCGCGACGGACCCGGTGAACGAGATGTGATCGACCTCCGGATGCCCGGATAGCGCGGCCCCGGCCTCGGCACCCAAACCGGGCACAACATTCAAGGCGCCAGCCGGTAACCCGGCCTCGGTCGCCAGATGGGCAAAGGCCAGCGCGGTCAGGCACGCCTCTTCCGCCGGTTTCAGCACGCAGGCATTGCCCATGGCCAGCGCTGCACCGACTGAGCGGCCAATGATCTGCATCGGGTAGTTCCACGGCACGATATGGCCCGTCACGCCATGTGGCTCGCGCAATGTATAGACAGTGTAGCCGTCGAGATACGGGATCGTCTCACCCATCACCTTGTCCGCCGCGCCACCGTAGAACTCACAATACCGCGCCAGGGCCACGGCATCCGCCCGCGCCTGCGTCAACGGTTTGCCAACGTCCTTCGCCTCCAAAACGGCCAGATCCTCGACACGGTCCAGAACCAACCGACCTAAACGGCTTAGAATGCGCCCACGCTCGAATGCAGGCATTCGGCCCCATTCGCCATCTAGTGCAACGCGGGCTGCCGTGACAGCAGCGTCGATATCCGATGCTTCACCGCGCGCGATCTGGCAGATTTCCGATCCATCGGACGGGTTGACCAAGGGCAACAATTGACCGGTGACCGGCGATTGCCACGCCCCCCCGATCAAACAGAGGCTGGGATCAAACCATATCGCATTGGTCATATGTAACTCCTATTTCGGCTCTAACACAGGGAAAATCACGCAGCACCCACCCCGATCTCCGGCAACTGCGGCGCAGCTGAAATCAGCTTTTGCGTGTATGGGTGGCGCGGATTTGTGAAGACCTGCTCGGTCTCGCCCTGTTCAACGATCTTCCCGGCCTGCATGACCATCACCTTGTCTGTGATCGTGCGCACGACGCTCAGATCGTGGCTGATGAACAGATAAGTCAGATCATAGGCGTCACATAGTTCAGCCAGCAGATCCAGAATCTGCGCCCGGACCGAGACGTCGAGGGCCGAGACCGCCTCGTCAAACAGGATCAGTTCCGGGCGGTTGATCAGCGCTCGGGCAATTGCAATGCGCTGCCTTTGACCGCCCGAGAATTCATGGATGTACTTGTCCGCATCCTCTGGGCGCAGCCCCACGGCGATCAACATTTCAGCAATGCGGTCCTGCCGCTCACCTCCAGTCGGAGGTGTTTCGAGTAAATGAAATGGTTCGGTAATCAGGCGCGCAACCCGGTGACGCGGATTGAAACTGCCATAGGGATCCTGAAACACCACCTGCATCTTGCGCCGCACGGCGGGGTTGGGTTTATGGCCCGAGAACACCGGCTGACCTTCCAACCGGATGTCACCGGATTGAACCTCTTCCAACCCCAAAATAGCCCGTGTTAGGGTCGATTTTCCGCATCCTGACTCCCCGACCAGACCCAGACGCTCCCCCCGGTTGAGGGTGAAGCTGACGTCATCCACAGCGCGGGTATGGCCCGGCGCGTCGAACAGGCCTTTGCGGGGCAGGCGATAGTCGCGGATCACCTGCGCGACCTCCAGCAACGGGTCCGGCTGCGGGGCGTCGGGCAGTGTCACCTGATGGTTCGATGCCTCGAACAGCATCCGCGTATAGGGGTGCTGCATGTTGCGTAGCAGGTGGTCTGTCGCGCCACTTTCGACGACTTCGCCATGGCGCATCACGACGATCTGATCCGCCATATCGGCGACAACAGCCAGATCATGAGTAATCATCAAAAGGCCCATGCCATATTCGGTCACCAACCCTTTGAGAAGGTCCAGAATCTGCGCCTGTGTGGTCACATCCAGCGCCGTTGTCGGCTCATCCGCGATCAGCAGTTTAGGGCGCAAGGCAATCGCCATTGCAATGACCACACGCTGGCGCTGACCACCGGACAACTCATGCGGATAGCGGGACAGAGGGAAGCGATCCGATGGCAGCCCAACTCGGGCCAATACCTCTTCCGCCCGCTCCCGCGCCTGCCCAGGAGGCATCGCCTTGTGGATCAAGATGGTCTCCATCACCTGATCGCCGATGGTTTTGACCGGGTTAAGCGCCGTCATCGGCTCTTGAAACACCATCCCGATCGAAGCACCGCGCAATGTGCACATCTCTGCCTCGGGCCGGTTCAGAATCTCTTGCCCGTCCAGCAGGATCGAGCCATCACTTTCCGCCCCATTTGGCAACAACTGCATCACGGCCAGCGCAGTCATCGATTTGCCCGAGCCGCTTTCCCCGGTCACAGAAACGATCTGCCCCGGTGCAATCGACAAACTGACCTGTTTCAGAATCTCGACCCCGTGAATACCAAGCGATAGGTTTTCGATCCGCAACAAACTCATGCCCGCGCCACCCTGATACGCGGGTCCAGCCAGTCGCGCAGGCCATCGCCCAGCAGGTTCAACCCCAATACCGTCACGATGATCGCCAGCCCTGGAATCAGAGCCAAATGCGGGGCGAAACTGACCATTGTCTGCGCGTCGGCCAGCATCCGACCCCAACTGGGCGTGGGCGGTTGAGCCCCCAGACCCACATAGGACAGCCCAGCCTCGGCCAGAATGCCCAGGCTGAACTGAATGGTGCCCTGCACGATCAGCAGGTTGGCGACATTGGGCAGGATATGTTCAGCTGAGATCCGCGCAGCTCCCTTGCCCGACACGCGGGCGGCTAGGATGAACTCTCGCTCCCACAGGGACAGGGCCGCGCCGCGGGTGATGCGGGCGAAGACGGGAATGTTGAAGATACCGATGGCGATGATCGCGTTGATCGCGCCGGCACCGAACACGGCTGTGATCAGGATGGCGATGACCAGAGAGGGGAAGGCAAAGACCAGGTCATTGCCGCGCATGATGACTTCGTCCAGCCACGATCCCTTGCGTGCGGCCGCTGTCAGACCCAGCGGCACGCCCAGCGCCATGCCAATCCCCACGGCGACCAGCGCCACGGCAATGGATGTCCGCGCACCGACCATGATCATCGAAAACATGTCGCGCCCGAAGTGGTCGGTACCGAACCAATGCTGAGCGCTGGGCGATTGTAGTTTTTCAGGGATGTTGAGCGCCGCAAAATCATACGGCGTCCAGACAAAAGATACCAACGCCGCCAGCAGAACCAGAGACGACAGAACCGCGCCTAGGATCAGGTTGCGGCTCATGTCCGGCTCCTTAACCTTGGATCAACGGCGGCATAAGCCAGATCGACCAGAAAATTCACGGTGATGACGGCGAAGACCAGCAGCATGACCACCGATTCCACCACGATCAGATCGCGGGCCGAGATCGCCTGAAATACCAGCCGCCCGAGGCCGGGCAGGTAGAACACCTGCTCGATAATGATTGATCCGGCCAAAAGGAACGAAAACTGCAGCCCGATGATCGTCAGCACCGGGATCAGCGCGTTTCGCACCCCGTGTCGCCACAGCGCCTGACGACGGGACAGCCCTTTGGCACGGGCGGTGCGCATGAAATCTTCGCCCAGTATGTCCAAAAGCGAGGATCGCATCACCCGCGCCAGAATGGCCGCTTGTGGCAAGGCCAGGGCAATCGCGGGCAGGGTCAGGGAATGCAGCCCGGTCCAGAATCCGTTGTCCCAGCCAGCAAACCCTCCGGCATTGAACCAGCGCAGGTCAATGGCAAAGATCAGGACCAGCATCATAGCAAACCAGAAATTCGGCACCGCGATGCCTAGCTGTGTTGCTCCCATCACCGTCAGATCACCCGGTTTACCACGGCGCGCAGCGGCATAGATGCCTGCGGGAAAGGCGATCAGGGTCGACAAGGTCAGTGCATAAAGCGCCAGTGGCAAAGACACCCACAGCCGATCCGCGATCATCTGCGAAACAGGTGTGCGATACGTGTACGAGGTTCCGAAATCCCCCACCAACATCCCGCCAACCCAGTTGAAATACCGCTGGGTCTTGGACACGTCCAAGCCCAACTCGGCCCGCAATGCGGCCAATGTGTCGGGCTGCGCGTTGACCCCCAACATGAACGAGGCCGGATCACCCGGCGCGACCTCGATCACCGCAAAGATGACGACCGAGGCAATGGCGACGCTGATCACAAGTGAGAGCAATCGTTTGAGCGCATAACGTAGCATTGGGGGCAGGTTAAGTGCGCGCCCTGCCCGGGTCCAGCGGCTAGTTATACTTACGCTGCTCTTGCCGAACCAGATCGACGGCGCAGGCCGAAAGCTCTTGCGCAGGGGCCGATTCGGCCAGCGTTTCCAGATTGGTTTCGGTACGTGCCAAAGCCGCCCGACGTAACACCATCAACCGGGCGCGCGGGCTGTCCAGAAACTGCAATTGTGAGATCACCGTCTCAAGGGGGCTGTCCATGCGGATCACCTCGAAGTACCCACCCAGCAGCGTAAGGAAGGCAAAGGAACAAGCCGCAGCCTCTGCCGAACAATGCGTGTTGCACAGTTGCGCGATGGGTCGCGTCGCCTCGGCTGTCATCAGCCAGTTTTCCACGGCGGGCCGCCACGGGTTGCCCGGTGACAGATCGCCATAACCCAGTCCCAAAGCCAAAACACCAGCCATACCAAGCGCCTGTTCCGAGTTTGCCGAAACCGGGTCGGGCTGAATATGACGCAGCGCAGCCAAGCCGTCCCCGCGCGGCTCGGGACTGTCCGAAAGATAGGCCAGATAGGGCTGCAGATCGTCCATGGTCCCGTCATAGGCGCGCAACTCATCCCGCATCGCCTGACTGCCATACAAGGCAACGATCCGCGTTGGGTAATCTGTGGCTTGATGTTCACCAAGATCGTTGAGGCGCTTCACCTGATCGGGATCAGGCTGAGGCTGCCTGGATCGCAGCAAGGCCTGCGCCAGTGCATTCCCCTCGGCGGCCTCGATGATCAGCCAAGATGTGCCGAAATTGCTATTGTCGTTGCGCCGGAACAGGGCGCGAGATTGGGCGGGCTCAAGGCTTTGTCGAAACGGGGATGGCCCAAGATCCGTGGTTTCGATCCGGCCCAGCAACAAACGCGCATCCGAATTGCCAGACGCCGCCAGCGCCGCCAGCATCGGCAACGCCTTGGCGTCATCACCGCCCAGCCACAAGGCTATTGCCGCATCCAAAGAAGTCTCTGCAGATGCGGATGGCGCAACACAAAGCTGCGCCAGGACCATCAAGGCGAGGAAAGAGCGTTTGATCATAGGCCTTCCCTTAGGCTGAACGCTACTCCGCCCAGCTGATCGCTGTCAGATCAATGGCCGCCGTCGGCGCGTTTTGCCACAGCCCTTGTACGCCTGCCTTGGCCACACCCAGTTTAGCCAACTGGAACAGGTACCCGTTGACGTAGTCGTTGGAAATCAGGCGCTGCGCTTCGCCCATCAACCGTGCCCGTTCCTCGGGGTCAGTGGTGGTGTTCAGCAACTCCATCAGGGCCTGAAAATCCGTGCTTTCATATTGGAAGTAATAGTCGGGCCGCGCATAGATACCGATATCCATCGGCTCAGTATGGCTGACGATGGTCAGGCCGAAATCCTTGCCCTTGAAAACCGATTCCAGCCATTGCGCCCATTCTACATTAATGATCTCGGCGGTGATCCCAACCTCGGCCAATTGAGCTGCGATGATCTCTCCACCCCGGCGCGCATAGGAGGGCGGCGGCAGGTGCAGCGTAGTCTCAAAGCCTTCGGCAAACCCGGCCTCAGCCAGCATAGCCTTGGCCTTTTCCGGATCATAGGCAGACTGCCCGGTCAAATCGACATAGGCCGGGTTATGCGGTGCGAAATGGGTGCCGATGGGCGTGCCATAGCCAAACATCGCCCCGTCGATGATCGCCTGACGGTCAATTGCATGAGCCAGAGCCTGCCGGACGCGAATATCATCAAACGGCGCTTGCTTGTTGTTGGTCGACAGGATCGTTTCACCCTCGGTCGAGCCAACAAGAACCTGGAACCGTGGGTCAGCCTCGAACTGAGGCAGGTTCTCGGGCGCGGGGAAATTGTCGAAAACATCCACATCTTCGGCCATCATGGCGGCAAAAGCAGCGGTCGGGTCCGAGATGAATTTGAACGTCGCACTCTCTAGTGCAGGCTGATCACCCCAATAGTCAGGATTGCGGTTCAATGTGATGGCGTCGCCCTGCACCCATTCGCCAAAGGCAAAGGCTCCGGTCCCTACTGGGTTTGTCTTGATATCATCGATGCTCTCAGAGGCCACGATCACCGCGTCACCCCAGGCCATGTTGAACAGGAAATTGCCGTTAGGCTCGGACAGGGTCACCTTGACGGTCAGCGGATCCACCGCCTCGACGCTTTGAATCCCGGCAAACAGAGCCTTCTGCGCGTTGGCGCTGTCTTCTGCCATTGCGCGATCAAGGCTGAATTTGACATCCTCAGCATCCATCGCACTGCCGTCGTGAAAACTCACACCCTCGCGCAGCTTAAAGGTATAGACGGTGCCGTCATCCGAGATTTCCCAGCTTTCCGCCAGCCCCGGCACGACCGAACCATCGCCCATGAACCGGGTCAGACCTTCGAAGATATTGGTGTAGACCACCGAATCGATGGCCTGAGCAGCCGCGCTGGTCGGGTCCAGATGAGGCGGCTCCAGCTGCATGGCGATTGTAATGTCCGATTGGGCCATCGCTTGTGTTGCCAGCAATCCGGCGCTTAACGCCAGCACCGAGCCAAAGGTTCGAAACACCTGCTTAGTCATGGAAACTCTCCCCGTTGAAGTCAACGCAGCCGCGTGTTTGCGGGCTTTTCTGGACCCAGTGTTCCTTTAAACCTAAGGTCATTCAAGGAAATGTTCGCGCAACCGGGGTTTCGTGGGCCCTGTTCGATCTGTTATGCCGCACTGCAACATGAACCCCGCGAGGAGCGACCATGAGCGTCACCGCCCGGAAAAAAGCCCCAAACGCCGAAGATATTCGCGCCCGAAAAGGGGGCGAACCGCTGGTCAGTCTGACCGCCTATACCACCCCGATGGCACGTTTGATGGACACCCATTGCGATTTTGTGCTGGTGGGTGACAGCGTTGGCATGGTGCTGCACGGGCTGGAATCGACCCTTGGCGTGACGATGGAGATGATGATCCTGCACGGGCAGGCCGTTGCCCGTGGGTTGGACAGTGCAATGATGGTCATCGACATGCCATTTGGCAGTTATGAACATTCCCCTGCCGATGCATTCCGCAATGCCGCCCGCCTGATGGCTGAAACCGGTGCGGGGGCTATTAAGCTGGAAGGTGGGGTCGAGATGGCCGAGACCATCCGCTTTCTGGTTAAGCGCGGCATTCCGGTGATGGCCCATATCGGATTGACTCCACAGTCGATCAACACGCTGGGCGGGTACAAAGTTCAGGGCCGGGATGACCAAGCGCATGCCGTGCTGGCCGATGCCCATGCGGTGGCCGAGGCGGGCGCGTTTTCCGTCGTGCTAGAGAAAGTTCCGCAAAATCTGGCCGATCAGATCACTGCTGATGTCGCAATCCCGACCATCGGTATCGGAGCCTCTGCCGGGTGCGATGGGCAAATCCTTGTGGTTGACGATATGGTGGGCTTTTTCACGGCGTTCAAACCGAAATTCGTCAAACGCTATGCCGAACTGGGCCCGTTGGCCGAAGCCGCGATAGCCGAATACGCCGCCGAGGTGCGCGCGCGCAGTTTCCCGGCGGATGAACATGTCTTTGCCGATCAGGCCCCTGCCAAAGGGCCAAAGGTATGACCGCACCGATCCTGCGTCGGCTGGCCGATCTGCGCGCGCTGACGACCGAATGGCACCGCAAGGGCGAATCCATCGGCGTTGTGCCCACAATGGGCGCGCTGCATCAGGGGCATCTGTCACTGGTTCAGGCCGCCAAGGCAGGCACCGACCGCGTGATCGTCACGATCTTTGTGAACCCCAAACAGTTCAACAACCCCGAAGATCTGGCCAATTATCCGCGTACCGAGAGCGAGGATGCGCAAAAGCTGGTCCCGTACGGTGTTGATGCGATTTATGTGCCCGATCCTGATGAAATCTACCCGGCAGGCTTTTCAACCACTGTGACCGTCGGCGGCCTCACTGATGTGATGGAAGGGTCCTTCCGCCCCGGCCATTTCGATGGCGTTGCCACTGTGGTTGCCAAACTTTTCCTGCAAACGCAGGCGGATAAGGCCTATTTCGGGGAAAAGGACTATCAGCAACTGCTGGTGGTCCGGCGTATGGCCCGTGATCTGGACATCCCCGTTGAAGTTGTGGGCTGCCCCACGGTCCGCGAGCCCTCGGGTTTGGCCATGTCATCGCGCAACCTGCGGCTGTCGGCCAAAGGGCTTGAGATCGCAGCGCGAAAGAACACGCTTATGCAAGCGATGGCCAAAGAACTCGCCGCCGGCGCACCCTTCGAACCACTTGCAGAGCAAGCTAGCGATGACCTGCTGGCCGCTGGGTTCACCGAGGTGGAATATATCGACCTGCGTTGTGCCGAAACGCTTGAGCCCCTGCCCAACGCATCACGCCCGGCCCGGCTGTTCATCACCGCATGGGCCGATGGCGTGCGCCTGATCGACAATATCGCTGTTCCGGTGGCCTGATTTCTGCTCTGGCCCCTGCGCGAGTGTTTGCGCTAAAGTCCCGCAAAACCATGCGGGGGAGGAGCGCAGGCAATGACCTATATTCTGGCAATCGATCAGGGCACCACGTCCTCGCGCGCGATCTTGTTCGACGCACAAATGCAGGCCGTCGGCACCGCCCAGCGCGAATTTCCCCAGCATTTTCCGCAGGAAGGCTGGGTTGAACATGATGTTGAGGATATCTGGGACAGCGTTCTGACCGTCTGCCGTGAGGTGATGGAGACCAGCGGCGTCTCGGCCGACCAGATCGCCGGGATCGGCATCACCAATCAGCGCGAAACCACCGTGGTCTGGGACAAGACCACTGGCAAAGCCATCCACAACGCCATCGTCTGGCAGGACCGTCGCACCGCCGAGATTTGTGCCCGCTACAAACAGGCCGGGTGCGAGGATGACGTGACGGCCCAAACCGGGTTGCTGCTGGACCCCTATTTCTCGGGCACCAAGGTCAAATGGCTTCTGGATACCGTCGACGGAGCCCGCGACCGGGCCGCAGCCCAAGAGCTGCTGTTTGGCACCATCGACAGCTTTCTGATCTGGCGTCTAACCGAAGGGCGTAGCCACGTCACCGATGCAACCAACGCCGCACGCACCCTTCTGTTCGACATTCACAAGGGTGAATGGAGCACTGAGATTTGTGATCTACTGGACGTGCCCTTGACGATGCTGCCAGAGGTGCTGGATTGCGCGGCTGATTTTGGCAGCACGTCTCTGCTGGGTGGCAACATCCCAATTCTGGGTGTCGCAGGGGATCAGCAGGCCGCCACGATCGGTCAGGCCTGCTTCCAACCCGGCATGATGAAATCAACCTATGGCACTGGGTGTTTTGCGCTGCTGAACACGGGCGCGCAGCCCGTCGCCTCAAAAAACCGTCTACTGACCACCATTGGCTATCAGTTAGACGGGCAAAAGACCTATGCGCTGGAAGGTTCGATCTTTATCGCGGGGGCTGCGGTGCAATGGCTGCGGGATGCGCTGAAAATAATCGATGCCGCCCCGCAAAGCGGCGATCTAGCGGCGCAGGCCGACCCGACTCAGCATGTGGTTCTGGTCCCCGCCTTCACCGGCCTTGGTGCGCCCTATTGGAAGCCTGATTGCCGGGGCGCGATGTTCGGGCTGACCCGCAATTCAGGCCGGGCCGAGATTGCCCGCGCCACGCTGGACAGCATCGCCTACCAGACCCGTGACCTGTGGCACGCGATGCAAGGCGATTGGGGCGCCGAGGCCAATGTGATACTGCGTGTCGATGGCGGGATGAGCGCGTCAGACTGGACCATGCAGGGCCTGTCGAACTGTCTGGGGGCTCCGGTGGATCGCCCGGTGATGCAGGAAACAACCGCATTGGGCGCTGCATGGCTGGCCGGAATGAAAGCGGGCGTCTATCCTGATCAGGCCGGGTTCGCCCAGACCTGGCAGCTTGATAAACGCTTTGAGCCCCAGATGGCGCAGGATGCCCGCGATGCCGCCTATGCCCGCTGGCAACGTGCTGTACAGGCGGCCATGTCATTCTAAAGTCTATTGTCTTGGGCTTCCACGACGAGGAGGGATACAATGATCAGCTATGTCACTGTCGGCACCGATGACGTCGCACGGGCCAAGCGGTTCTATTCAGCCTTCATGCCTGCGCTGGGCTATGAGCTTGAGGAAGGGCCGGAAGGTCTAAGCTATGCCCTGCCAGTGGAACCGGACCAATCACCGGTGTTGCCCGAGTTCTATGTCAAACCCACCTTTGACGGAGCACCCGCCTCGGCAGGCAACGGGTCAATGACCGCATTCGAGGCGCAAAATCAGCAGCAGGTACGTGATCTGCATACCGCCGCGCTGGCTGCTGGCGGATCCGACGAAGGCGCGCCAGGCTTTCGTGCCGCTTATGGACCCAGATTCTATGTCGGATACCTGCGTGATCCGCAGGGCAACAAGATTGCTCTGTTCTCCAGCAATCCAAATGAACCCGGGCGGGATGACTAACGTCGCGAGCTAGCTGTGATCCTTCATCAAGCGCTGCTTCTGGCGTGACCAGTCGCGCTTGGCCTGCGTTTCGCGCTTGTCGTGCAGCTTTTTACCCTTGGCGATCCCGATCTTCAGCTTCGCCCGACCCTTGTGATTGAAATACAGAACCAACGGCACCAGTGTCATGCCCTTGCGTTGCGTTGCATTCCACAGGTTCGACAATTCCTTGCGCGAGACCAGCAGCTTACGGCGGCGGCGCTCTTCGTGCTTGAACACCTTGGCCTGCTCATACGGCGCGATGTAGCTGTTGATCAGCCACAACTCGCCATCATCGACCGAGGCATAGCTTTCGGCGATATTCGATCCACCGGCCCGCAGGGATTTGACCTCGGACCCTTCTAGCATAATGCCACACTCTATATCCTCTTCGATCGCGTAGTCGAAGCGGGCACGCCTGTTTTCGGCGATCACTTTGTAGTTTGGATCGGTCTTCTGCTTAGCCATGACGCGTTGATTTAGGCGGCTTGAACCCGCCATGCAAGGCCAGCGCAGGCTTTGGTATCAGGATTGTGCGGAAATGATCAGGTCCGGGCCGAAAATTGTATCTGAATGGTTGTGCAGATAGATCTTGAGCCAGGGTGTAAAGCGTTCCGGGTGGCGCTGCACCTCAGCCAGAAGATCGTGATAATCGATCCAGCGAATATCCATCACTTCGTCCGGGTTCGGCTCGATCTTCAGCGGGCCGCGTACGTGCGCCAGAAAAACGTCCACCACCTCATGCTCGATCAGGTTGTTGCCCACATCGGCATGATACTCCAGACGATGGCGGTACTCGGGATACAGTCCGGTGATCCCGAGTTCTTCGCGCAAACGGCGCACTGCGCAGGCTGAGGCCCCTTCGTCCCAGTCAGGATGGGTGCAACAGGTGTTCGCCCACAAGCCCGGGGTGTGATACTTGCCCAACGCCCGGCGCTGCATCAGGATCTCAGTACCGCGCACCACAAAGACAGAGACAGCCTTGTGCCTGAGGCCTTTTTCATGCGCCTCTAGTTTGTCCACGGGGGTCAACTCGCCATCAACCCAAGCCGGGATCATGATTCCCATATGTCGTCTCCTGATGCCGATCCATCGGACTGGCGAACTTTGATGTGGTGCTATGGCCGGATCGGCTTGGCATCGGGGCCCGTCGGCCCCGGATCGGGCCGCGTTGGGACAAAATGGCAATGATCGGTCGAATTATCAACCTTACGAAAAGCCGCAGGTGCGGCGGCTTTTCGATATGTCATCGGGTCATCTGAAATCTTATTCGCCTGATACGCTGAGGATATAGGCATAGACATCCTCGCCACCGGATTTCAGTTTGAAACTCATCTTTGACTTGGCCGCAGTGTCATCCAAGTATTCTTTGAGGAAGGCTCTGGGATCTTGAGAATAGGCGACAAAGGTTTCTTCGTCCCAGACAAGCCCGTTTTCACCGGCTTCGACGATGCTGTCACCGTATTTGAACCCTTCCAAGGTCCCTGCGGTACGGCCTGCGACCCCGTAAAGGTTTGGTCCGGTTTTGCCGCCTTTTACAATCACATCACCCGCAGGGTCGGCGATCATGTGGCAGGATTTGCATCTGTTGAAGGCTTTCTTGCCCGCCTCTGCATCCCCTTCTGCATAAACAGGTAAGGCAAGCAGGCCGACGATTGTGGTGGCGAGGAAACGATTCATTGTCTTTGCTCCAGATTTACGTGGCTGGCCTAGAAGGAGCTTTGGAGCGCCAGTGAGTCAACGCGCAGATTGCCGCGCGCGGGTCTGTGTCGCTGTGGCAAAACGCCGGACCTAGCCGGTTTGGTTGAGCTGTGACCAGCACGGTAGCAGGTCGCCAGGCGCGGGTGAGGCGAGGTAGACCGCGCGCGCGATGGCCCGCGCCAGACAGAGCGAAGTCGCATGGCCGATCATTCCAAGTTCGGTATCATTGGCTAACTGCGCCTTGCCTGTGCTGACGCCAAAAACCAAATCACCATCCCCCGGTGTGTGGGCAGGCAAAACCGCGCGCGCGATGCCATCATGCGCGGCGACGGCCAGCCTGTAGCATTGAGATTTTGACAAGGCCGCATCGGTGGCAACAATGGCGATTGTGGTATTCGATCTCTCGGGATCGGCCCGCATTGCGCTGGCCTTGCGGCTCGCATCCGGCTGGCCCAATCCGGCGCGCGGATCAGGACCTAAACCGCCAAATTCCTCACCTTGTTCGAATGGTGTCGCCCAGAAATGCCGGTCGCCGGGGGTGGTAACGCTCCCCATCGGATTGGCCGCAACAAGTGCACCCACCGTGATGCCCGTGTCCAGCACTGCTGAAGCCGAGCCCAACCCGCCCTTCTGCATCGCAGCCAAGGCACCGGTTCCTGCGCCAGCTGTGCCTAGTACAAAGTCTTCGCTGGCCGTCTCAAAAGCGCGCTGCCCCAATGCGCGGTAGGGGTTTTCGGGCCAGTCTTTGTTGCCGCCATTCAATAGATCGAACAGGATCGCGCCGGGGACGATAGGGACCGCAGCGTTGCCGACCGGATATCCCCGGCCTTGGGCCCTTAGCGCATCTGACGCGCCGGAGCAGGCGTCCAGCCCAAAGGCTGATCCGCCAGACAGGGCGATCGCGTCGACATGGGCGACCGATTTATCGGGGGCCAGCAGATCGGTCTCGCGTGTTCCGGGCGCGCCGCCCATCACATGAACCGAGGCGGTGAATGGCGCGTCCGCCGTGAGGATGGTTGTCCCAGATTTAAGATCGGCATCCTGTGCGTTACCGACCTTCAGGCCAGGGACATCGGTGATCAGGTTTCGGGGTCCTGGGGTCATTTTTGCCTTTGGTATTGGGCCGAAAGCACGCTCGCGCGCGCTGCCTCCGGCGGAGGTATTTTTGAACAGAAGAAGAGCGGATCAGATGCAGCGGCCACCGTCGACCTCTAGCGCTGTGCCGGTGATCATGCTGGCCTCGTCCGAGCAGAGGAACAGGGCGGCATTGGCCATGTCCTGAGGGGTTGAAAAACGACCGAGCGGAATGGTTGAGAGGAACTTGGCGCGAATCTCGGGCGTGTCTTCACCCATGAAGGATTTCAGCAGTGGCGTTTCCCCCGCAACCGGGCAGATGGCGTTGACGCGCACACCCGAAGGGGCCAGTTCGACAGCCATGGTTTTCGTCGCGGTGATCATCCAGCCCTTGGAGGCATTGTACCAGTTCAGATTGGGGCGCGGCGACAGCCCGGCGGTTGAGGCGACGTTTAGGATCGCCCCCGCGCCCTGCGCCTTCATCGCCGGGACAAAGGTGCGGGCAGTCAGGTAAACGGACTTCATGTTCACGTTGAAGACACGGTCGAAGTCTTCTTCGCTGATGTCTTCCAGCGGGGTGGGCAGATGGGTGACGCCAGCGTTGTTAACCAGAATATCGAGCTGCCCATATGCGGCCTCGACCGCGCCGGCCATCGCCTGAACCGACGCGCCGTCGCTAACATCCACTTGCTGCGCCATGGCGTCAGAACCCAGTTGCGCGGCCAGATCTTGCGCCGCGTCGCCGTTGATGTCAGCGATCATCACGCGCGCGCCCTCAGCCAGAAACGTCTGTACGATCCCGGCCCCAAACCCGGACGCGCCGCCGGTTACGATTGCCGTTTTCCCCTCCAGCCTCATGGCGTTACCCTCCTGCCGCTTTTGCGGGTCAGAGTATCAACGGGTCGGCGAGATACCAGATCAATCTTCAGATACTTTCCCCCGCAGCGCCTTGACGTCGCCACGGGCCTTTTTCGCGGACAGACGGCGTTTGACCGAACCGTAGGTAGGCTTGGTGGCAATCCGCCGCTTGGGTTTGACCAGTGCTCGGGCGATCAGCTCAGCCAATCGGGTGCGCGCGATCTCGCGGTTGCGGGCCTGACTGCGGGTTTCCTCACATTGAATGATGATCGCCCCATCTTTGGTCCAGCGTCGCCCGGCCAGCCGTTTCAGGCGGTTCTTCACCGGCTCGGGCAGCGATGGTGAACGCGCGGCTTCGAACCGCAGTTCGACAGCGGTCGAGACCTTGTTGACGTTCTGCCCACCGGGACCGGAGGAGCGTACAAAGCTTTCAGTCATTTCCCAGTCTTGCAGGATAATATCGTCGGTGATGCGCAACATGAGGCGGACCTTACAAGGGCCGCACAGAAACAGAAAGGGCCGCCCCGGTGGGACGGCCCTTCGAAAGTTCAGGAGGTTGGGTCGGTTAGATCAATCGACCAGCCGGAGCGAGCGCTCCGCCAAGGGCTGCCCTAGCAGGCGATCCCCCCGGTTGTTCCGACACCTCTCTCCAATCTCTTTCTTGACACTGGATCACCTCCTTTTCTATCTGTTGCGGTTAACTTTGAGCCTGACACAAGATGCGCCATTCTCAAAGCACTTTTTTAGGCAGGCTGTGCGGCGGTCAGACGGCCGACGATCACCTTGAACGGGATCAAGGCAATCAGGGCCAGTGACAGCTTTACCAACCAATCCGCGAAAGCCAGCGTAACCCAGAGCGGAGCCACCGGTCCGGACAGCATGAACGGCACAGGCTCCCATGCCCAGTTGATCGCGGCATCGGCGTTTGCGCCGAAGAAGGTGACCGAGGCCGAGAAGGCCAGCGTAAAGAAGATCGCCGTGTCCAGCGCCGATCCGACAAGGGTCGAGACCAGCGGAGCACGCCACCAGCGGCCACCGCGCAGCGAATTGAAGATAGTCACATCGGTCAGCTGCGCGATCAGGAAGGCGGTGCCGGACGCGACCGCAATCCGCAACGGCACTGCAGCATAGGTGAAACCATCGCCCTGCAGCATGATCTGGCTACCGATCAGTGAGCAGATGATACCGGTGACAAACCCGGCGAAAACGACCTTGCGGGCCGGACCCACGCCATAGACGCGGTTCATGATGTCGGTGACCAGGAAGGCCAGCGGATAGGTGAAAGCACCCCAGGTCAGCAATCCATCAAGGATCAGGAACTGGACCAGAATGTTCGAGGCCACGACAATGGCGGCCATGGCAAGGATGCCGGGAATATAAGAGCGTTGCATTTTCAGATGCCCGTTTTGACAAGGTAGCGGCGACTTGGCCAAGGGTTCATCCCAAGGCAAGCCGTGCGTTTAGACCTTTGCCCTGCACCTGTCAATCGGGCAGTAGATATTCGACCAATTCGGTCTGCTGCAGCGCCAGAAAGTTATCGTCCGAGATCATCGTGGCGCGCAGTCGCCCCTGATCGTCGCGCCAGACGGATAGGCCTTCCAGATTGTCATGCGTGCCTTTGCTGGTCTCGATCAGGATTTCCTCTGCTTCTGGGGTATCGTCAGAGACATCCCACCGCCGCAGACGCGACCGAAACCCGGTAATGGATGCCGTCCGTTCCAGCACATAGAACCGGCCATCGGGGCCGAAATCGGCTGCAACAGGTTGGAACTGACCACGTTGCGGCAGCACGAAAGGCGTCGACCAGGCCTGACCATCCCAGCGATAGACCGGGATATCACCGGCTATTGTGCGGCTTTTTTCAGTGAGCGTATACAGGCGGCCCGTGTCGTCGATCGCCAGACCCTCGAACGATCCATTCCGCTCCAAATCATCAAAAGCGTTGGGCCGCGGCAGGACGCGGGCGTTTGTACCCGGCGCCGGATAATAGGCGACGCGGTGAACACCTTCGAAAGAGATGTAAAAACCACCATCCGGGGCCATGGCGATCCCTTCGGAATCACCAGCATAGCCCAGCATGATGCGGCCGGTACTGGATAAGACCGGCCAATGGCCCAAAATGCGAATGTCGGATACCTGATCCCTATCACGATCCACACGCGCCGTCATCAGAGTCGCGCGGTCGCTTAAAACAGTAAGATGACGCCCCTTATCCGAAACATGAATCGCCGAGAAACCGCCGAACCACTCGGCGTTGTCCCTCCAGACATAACTGCCAAGCTGGGCGGCGGTTTTGACCTCAACCGCCCCAACCGACCCGGCACACAGACATGCAGCAATCAGTTTGACGATAAAACGGCGGCGCATTGTTTGGGCAAATCGGCCAGAACATATTCCCGGCGTTTCTTGGGGGCAGGCGCATTCGGGTTGGGCGGCGGAGGGTTGAGAATGTTGTTCACCCATTCCTGCGCCTGGGCGCAGCCATCACCCTTGGGGATCGGATCCTGATTAACGCAGCCTTTTGAACCCCTGGGACAGTTCAGGCGCACGTGGAAATGATAGTGATGCCCCCACCAGGGCCTGATCTTGCGCAAGTAGGCGCGATTGCCTTTCTCGTCCTTGCACATCTGAACCTTGGCCCCTGGAAAGACAAAAATCCGCGCCACGCGCTTGTCTTTCGCTGCCGCGCGCAAGATCTCGTGGTGCTGTTTCGTCCAGTTGTTGTTCACAAAGGCCCCGTTCGAGCGACGCAGGGAAATCGACGAAAGGTTCTCGCGTGCTTTGCGGCTCAGGCGCATATCGCCGCCTGGCAGCATCCAGATATCGATATCCAGACCCAGTTGATGAGATCGATGACCCGATGTCATCGGCCCGCCCCTTGGCTGGCTGATATCCCCGACATAAAGGCCGTTCCACCCCGGTTGCTTTGCGGCAAACCGGCTGAGGTCCTGCACATAGTCAATCGCAACAGGATGCCCCCAGTTGCGGTTGCGCGACAGGCGCATGGCCTGCCATGTCGGCCCGGTTTCGGGCAATTGCACCGATCCGGCGGCGCATCCGCGCGAATAACTGCCGAAGGCGGCTGGTTTTTGCTGTGAGCTGACCCGTTTCGCCCCAAACAGCTGTTTCGCCAAAGGTTCAGCCGTCGCAGTGCTTGCCAGTACAAGTGCGGCCAAAGCGACTAAAAAACGTCTTAAAATCATCTGCTCTGATCCCCTTCCGGTTTCACCCAGCGCATCAGTATGAGACCCAGAATAAACAACAGAATGATGGGTGACACCCCCAGACGTGCACTGCCGGTCATAGTTGTTGCAATCCCGATCAGAAGGGGTGCGGCAAAGGCCGTGGCGCGGCCCGACAGACCATACAGCCCAAAGCTTTCGACCGGGGTTTTAGGATCGGTATGGCGTACCATCATCGACCGGCTGGCCGACTGCAGGATACCACCCATGCCGCCAATCAGGATTCCACAACCAAAGAAGACCATATCGGGCAGGCCCGACCCTTCGGGCAACGAAATGCCGTAAACCTGCGTTCGGTCCATCGACACAACGGTCACACACACAAAGATCAGAACCCAGATCGCCACAAGGATAACCGGCTTTGGGCCATACTTTTTATCCATCTTGCCGCCGATCCACGCAAAGATCGCCGAGGCCAGGACGCTGACAATCCCAAACACGCCGATCTTGATCAGGTCCCATTCCAGCACCAACCGGGCATAGACACCGCCAAAGCTGTAAAGCCCGTTCAACGCGTCACGATAAAACATGGACGAGCCCAGATAGCTGGCCAGGCTCAGGCGATGGCGCAGGTTCGAAATGGATTTGGCAAGCAGGCTCAGCGCCTCACCCATACTGCCCTTTTTATCCGCAGGCGCATCATCGCGGACCCAGAGGAAATACGGCACCATGAACAGGACGAACCAACCAGCCGTGAAAGGCCCAACAAAGCGGGTGCCCTGCTGTTGCGCCGCATCCAGCCCAAACAACGGGTCCATCCCGATCAGCGTCTTGCCGTTGGGCTGTTCCACGAACAGCGCCAGCATGATCGCCAGCGAGATCAGACCGCCGAAATAGCCAAAGGCAAAACCCGAGCCCGAAATCTCACCCACTTCACTGTCGTCGCCCAAGTCAGGCAACTGAGAGTTGATGAAGATCAAAGCATATTCCGCGCCGACAAATCCCAACCCAAAAGCCGACAACATCAGCCACATGTTCGATCCGTCCGGCATCGTGTACCACAGCGCTGCCGAGCCCACCGCGTACATCACCGAAAAGCCGAAAATCCACGGGATACGCCGCCCCGACACATCGGCCATAGCCCCCAGCAACGGGGCACCAAAGGCGATGATCAATCCGGTAATGGTCAGGCAATTCGCCCAGACGGTTTGTGCCTGCGCAGCGGCGGCCTCGGCATCCAAGCCCGTGCCCGAATAATAGCCGGCCGCCACCCCGGCGAAATAGGGACCGAAAACAAAGGTCACCAACAAAGTGTGATAGGGCTGACTGGCCCAGTCAAAGAACCACCAACCCCAAATGCGCTTCCGCCTGGAAATCTCTGCCATCTCTGCCCCTGTTGTTCTTTGACGTCATAAGACGAGGCTTTGACCCGTTTCGCAAGCTTTAGGTTGGTGCAGACTTGCTCTTTGACGCTGGGGCGCTTACGTCTCAGCCGGTGAACGAACGGAGTGCCCGATGCAGTCTCTATACCAAATCTTGCAAATGTTGCTGAGCGTTGTCTGGTTCATTGTGATCGCCCATGTGATCATGAGCTGGCTGATCAACTTTCAGGTGCTTAACCTTCACCAACAACTTGTGGCGCAGATCTGGTACGGGCTGAACCGCTTGCTAGAGCCAATCTACGCACCCATTCGACGCCTCCTGCCGCCGATGGGCGGGTTGGATTTGGCGCCATTGATCGTGCTGCTTGGTGTTTTTTCCTTGCGCATCATTCTGGCCAACAATGCCGCGTTCTTCTACTGACCTCTTGTTCACCGAATCTTAGTATGTGATTGTCCTGTCTTAAGAGCAGATAAACCTTATAACAGGGCCACCCCGCAGATGTTCGACTCCGCGCCTTTGCTGCGAGATGTCTTTGGATTCGACGCCTTCCGCCCCGGGCAGGAGGAAATTGTCGATGCCGTGACCGCTGGCGAAAACGTGCTGGCGATCATGCCGACGGGGGGCGGCAAATCCTTATGTTTCCAACTGCCTGCCCTGCTGCGCGACGGGGTGACGGTGGTGATCTCTCCTCTGATCGCCCTGATGCGCGATCAGGTGCGCGGGTTGCAGGAAGCAGGGGTTGAGGCAGGCGCCCTGACATCCGGCAACACCCCCGAAGAAACCGATGCGGTGTGGGAGGCGTTAGAGGCCGGGCGGTTGAAACTCCTCTACATGGCCCCAGAACGTCTGGCGGCCGGGTCCGCGTTAGGGATGCTGCGGCGGATCAATGTCAGCCTGATCGCCGTGGATGAGGCGCATTGCGTCAGCCAATGGGGTCACGATTTCCGGCCCGACTATCTGCGGATCGGAGAGCTGCGGCGCAGCTTGGGTGTTCCTTTGGCTGCCTTCACCGCCACCGCAGATGCAGAGACACAGGATGAGATCGTCGAAAAGCTGTTCGACGGGACCGCGCCGCGCAAGTTCCTGCGTGGCTTCGATCGGCCTAATATCCATCTGGCCTTTGCCGCCAAGGACGGGCCCCGCAAACAAATCCTCGATTTTGCAGCCGCCCGCAAAGCCCAATCAGGCATCGTCTATTGTGGCACCCGCAACAAGACAGAGGTGCTGGCGCAAGCCCTGCGCGTGGAAGGGCACATCGCCTGTCACTATCATGGCGGCATGGACCCTGAAGACCGTCGCATCGTCGAAACACGCTTTGCCCGCGAGGACGGTTTGATCGTGGTGGCCACCGTGGCCTTTGGGATGGGGATCGACAAGCCCGACATCCGCTGGGTCGCCCATGCAGACCTGCCCAAATCCATCGAAGCCTATTATCAGGAGATCGGGCGTGCGGGCCGCGACGGGGGTCCGGCTGAAACCCTGACCCTGTTTGGCCCCGACGACATCCGCCTGCGCCGGTCGCAGATCGATGAAGGGCTGGCCCCGCCTGAAAGGCGCATGGCTGACCACGCGCGGTTGAATGCGCTGCTGGGGTTGGCTGAAGCTTTGAAATGTCGCCGCCAAACCCTGCTGGGCTATTTCGGAGAACAGGCTGAACCCTGCGGCAAATGCGATCTGTGCGATACCCCGCCTGAGGTGTTCGATGGCACCACACCGGTGCGCATGGCCCTATCTGCGATCTTGCGCACCGAGGAATGGTTCGGTTCAGGCCATCTGATCGGCATTCTTTTGGGCAATGAAACGGACAAAACGCGCGCTCGTCGCCATGACACGTTGTCCACCTGGGGGATCGGCAAGGAATGGTCCCGCCCGCAATGGCAGGCGATTTTTCGGCAGATGATGGGGCATGATCTGGTGCGCCCCGACCCTGAACGCCACGGCGCGCTGCGTATGACCGAGGCCGCGAAACCAATCCTGAAGGGCGAGGCGCAGATTGATCTGCGTAAAGATACGATCCGCAAGGCCACGCGCCGCCCTGCGGTCAAAGAGATGGTGTCCGAGGAAGACGCGCCCTTGCTGAGCGCGCTCAAGGCCAAGCGTCGGGCCTTGGCGGAATCCGCCCGTGTTCCGGCCTATGTCATTTTCCCGGACCGGACTCTGATCGAAATGGCCGAAACGCGCCCGATGACGCTGGATGATATGGCCCGGATTGGCGGGGTCGGTGCTAAGAAGCTGGAACGCTATGGCGACACGTTTCTTGAGGTAATCGCGGGCGAGGCCGCTGCAGTTCACCCTGCGCGCCGCAAATTGGCGGGCCGCGATCAGGGTGAGATTTATGACCGTTTGCTGGAGGTACAGTCCCAGTTGTCACGTGGTCCGGATGGAATCGACAAACCACTGACTTGCTCTGCCTCGCAACTGGCGAAGGTGGCGCAGCTTCGCCCGGATGATCCGCGCGGGATCGAACAAGTGTTGGGCGACCGCCGTCACGAAAGGTTTGGTGCGGCCTTTCTGGACGTCCTGCGGGATGCGGGCTAGATACCGCAGGACAGGTAAGGAAAGAGGGCGGATATGCTAGTAGTCATTTCCCCGGCCAAGCGGCTGGACTGGGCAGAGCGGGATGTCGAGGCTACGGCACCCGATTTTCAGGACGACGCAATCCGACTGTCAAAAACCGCCCGCAACCTGACCCTTGGCGATCTGAAAAAGCTGATGGACCTCAGCGATGATCTGGCGCGTCTGAACCGTGACCGCTATCGCGCTTTTACCGACACGCCAGAGCCTGACGCCACCCGCCCCGCCGCGCTGGCCTTTGCTGGCGACACCTATCAAGGGCTTGAAGCGGCCTCACTGGATACCGATGAGATGGCCTGGGCGCAGGATCATCTGCGCATTCTATCCGGCCTTTATGGTGTGTTGCGCCCGCTGGATGCAATTCAGCCCTATCGGCTGGAGATGGGCAGCAAACTGAAAACCCGCCGGGGAAAAAACCTGTATGAATATTGGCGCGACCAGCTGAGCAAAGCGCTGAATGCGCAGGCCGCCGAGGTTGGCAGCGATGTTCTAATAAACTGCGCCAGTCAGGAGTATTTCGGTGCGGTGGACCTGAAGGCCCTGAAACTGCGTGTGATCACCCCGGTCTTTATGGAAGACAAGGCAGGCAGCCCGAAAATCGTGAGTTTCTTTGCCAAGAAAGCCCGCGGTGCGATGGCGCGATACATTGTTCAACACCGCCTGACCGATCCGCAGGCGTTGCTGGAATTTGACAGCGGCGGCTATGCATACCGCCCTGATTTGTCAGAAGCTGACAAACCGGTTTTTGTACGGCCTTATCAGGCTTGATTTGTTGGACAAGCGGTTGGAGCGAGGGGCCAACCCCTCGCGCGTGCCGAAGTATTTTTGAACAGAAGAAGGCAAGGCCGTTTCAATCCGTTTCAGGTGTGATCGGAGCAGTACCGTCGGGGCGGTGATCCAGGATCATCTGATGGATCAGCTTCTTGTGCAGCGGTTTTGTCAGGTAGTGATCCAACCCCGCTGACAGAATACCCTGATCGTCCCCCGCCATGGCATGGGCTGTCAGCGCCACGATCGGCACATGATGCCCGGTTTCGACCTCTTGCCTGCGAATCTCGCCGGTGGCCTGCTTGCCATCCATCTTCGGCATCGAAATATCCATAAAGATCAGATCGGGGGCAAAGTCGTGATAGGCCTCGACCGCCTCAATCCCGTTTCCGGCAAAGCGCAGTTCGATGTTCAGGTCTTTCACCATCTTTCTTAGGATCAACTGATTGGTACGATTATCCTCGGCGGCCAGAACACGCATCGGCCTTCCGCCTTCAACGCGGGCCTCGTGCTCTGGCTCGGCGGTGGGTTCTGGGCTAAGCGCCGGGCTGCCGAGCGCAATCAGGCGACTATAAAGCTCGGCCCGTGGTATGGGTTTTTGCAGAACACCGTCGATCAACTGCCGCGCGACATTGGCGTGGATGACACCCGGGTTGGCGGACATGATCACCAGAGGCAGATCGGCCCAGCCGCGATCTTTCAGCGTTGTTGCCAGTTCCAGCCCATCCATATCGGGCAGATCGTGATCGCAGAGGATCAGATCAATCGATGCATCCAGTTTTGACAGGGCTTCGCTGCCCGATGCGCAGACCGTGACCTCAGCGCCCATCCGGCTGAGTTGTTTTTCAAGGATCGCCCGGTTCACGGCCAGATCTTCGACCACCATGACGTTCTTCAGAAGCCCGTCCAGATCAGGCGGCACGGGTTGCGGACCTTCCGCCGTAGGCAGAGAGATACGGAACCCAAAGCACGAGCCCTGCCCCAGTTCACTTTCTACCCAGACCGTGCCGCTCATCATCGTGATCAGACGTTTGGTGATGGCCAAGCCCAGACCTGTGCCCTCAAACTGGCGGTTGCGTTGGTCTTCGACCTGATTGAACTCTCCAAAAATATGCCCGATTTTGTCGGCTTCGATCCCGATCCCGGTATCCTCGATCGCAATGTGGATGTCGCAGTCCTGCTGATCTGGATGGGGCACGCCGGTGACGCGGATCAGCACATGCCCTTCGGTGGTGAATTTGACCGCATTGCCCACCAGATTGGTCAGCACCTGCCGCACCCGTCCCGGATCACCGACAAAAAGCGTGGGCAGGAACAGGTCATAATCCACTAGCAGGGTCAGGCCCTTGTCGCGCACGCTAGGCTGCAACAGCATCGCAACCTCAAGAATACAGCGTTCCAGATCGAACTGTTCAGGATGCAGGATCAGCTTGTCGGCTTCGATTTTCGAGTAATCCAGAACATCGTTGATAATGACCAGCAAAGCTTCACCCGAGTTGCGGATCGTATTGACGTAAAGGCGTTGTTCTTCGTCCATCGGCGACTCGGAGAGCAGCTCGGTCATGCCGACGATACCGTTCATCGGCGTGCGAATCTCATGGCTCATATTTGCAAGGAAAGCCGATTTGGCGCGGTTCGCAGCTTCGGCCCTGTCGCGGGCGGCCTGCAACTCGGCCTCATGCCGGACCGAGGCGGTGATGTTCAGCGCCAGGCTAACCACATCGCCCCCGCTGCCACGCTGGTCGATCAGGCGGATGTACTGGCCGTTCCACAGCTGAATCACCTCTGGCGGAGGATTGGCACGAGACCATCGCCGTTGCATTCGGCAGCACCATTCGGACGCGTTTTCTGCACCTAGGTCTACAATCCCTTCACTGGTCAGCAGTTCCAGTATGCGGCTGTATGAGATACCGGGCGCGACCTCATCCAGCCCTTCGAACACGCTGAGATATGCGGTGTTGGCGCTGATCAGCCGACTGTCACCGTCAAAAAAGGCAAACCCATCCTGAATGGTCTGGATCGAATGCCATAAGCGGCGTTCAGCCACTTCGATCTTTGCATTGGCAACGGTGAGATCGGATTTGACCTTTTCATTCTCGCCACGAACCGTCTCAACCTCGGCCTGGGTTTCGCCAATACGCTTGGTCAAGGCCATGGCGTGGCGACCCAACTTGCGATTGGCCGAGGATAATTCAGCCTGTTTCAGTTCCAGCATCCGCTCGGCCGCAAGGCGCGCGCGTCGTTCTTGTGCCAGCTTCTGTGCAAGACTCATTGCGTTCGATCCCGTTCGTTCCACGCTCAGCATCCCGCCAACCGGTGAAAAAGTGTTTAAGCCGTTGCGTGACTGGCAGGCCGCGTGCGAGGCTACGTTGGAATAGGAGGTCGTCATGCACCGCTTTGTTTTGATTTCAATTGCTTACATCATTTCGTTCCTGATCCTGCCGATAGCGTCCCTTGCCCAAACCGCGATTCCTGAATTTCGCTATGTCACCACGCGGGATGCTGATTTTTTTGGCTCGGATCTGGATGCGCTGTTCGATACAGATCTGGCGTCTTGCATTCGGGCCTGCTCGGCCAATCAGCGCTGTACGGCCTTTACTTACAACACCCGGTCGGATGCCTGTTTCCCCAAAAGCGGCGTCAACCGGCAGGAGGAGTATCAGGGCGCTTTATCAGCCCAAAAGGTTCCGACCCCTGCTCAGACCCTAACATTGGCGAAGGCTCGCGCCGAGGCGCTCGATTTCCTCGCTCAGAAAGACCTAAACCGCGCGGCTCAGCAGGCACAGGACCTTGGATTTGTTCACAATGCTGGAGGCCGGGATCTACAATCTTTGCTGGATGCGGCGCGAAACGCGGGTGACGGCCGTCTTGCGATGCTTTGGGCCGGAGCAGCGGTCTCGCTCAGCGATGCGCCGGACCTATGGGTGGAGTATGCCCGACTGTTGCTGGTCGCCCAACCGACGAGAAGCGAAGGCCGTTACGAACTACGTCAGCGCGCTGTAACCGCCGCAATCAACGGATATCTTCGGGCCGATGCACCGGGCACCCAGATTGCCGCCCTGATGGCACTAGCCGACGCGCTCGAGACTGTGGATCGCGGGCGCGACATGGTCTCGGCCCTGCGGCTGGCCGAACAGGTGCAACCGCGCGAAGATGTACTGGCCGCCCTGGACGACGCCATCGGAAAGTATGGCTTTCGTGTCATTGACAGTACCGTTGAAAGCAACGCCGCCGCGCCTCGCATCTGCGTTGAGTTCTCGGAGCCTCTGGTCAAGGCCGGGGTCGATTATGACCCCTATGTGCAGCGCAGCGATGAGGGGCTGGTGGTTCAGCTGGACGGCAAGTCCCTGTGCGTCGATGGAGTCGCGCATGGTCAGCGCTATCGCCTTGCACTGCGTGAGGGGCTTCCCGCCGCATCCGGAGAGGTTCTGAACCGCACGGTTGAGCTGACGCATTATGTGCGCGACCGCGCGCCATCGGTTCGATTTCCGGGGCGCAGCTATGTTCTGCCAAAGGCCGCAGATGCTGCTTTACCGGTTGAAACAGTCAACACGCCGACGCTGGACCTGACCCTGCGCCGGGTCAGTGACCGCAACCTGATCCGCGCCGTGCAGCAGGATTTCTTTGGCCGTCCGCTCAGCGAATGGCAGGAGCGGAACTTTGCAGACGAAATGGCCGAGGACATCTGGACCGGCACAGCCGAAGTTGCGAACCAGCTGAACCAGACGATGACCGCCCGCCTGCCCATGGCCGAAGCGATTGTCGACCAACCCGCCGGTATCTATGCGCTGACGGCGCGCGTACCTGGGGCTGATCCCTATGACGATCCTGGCGCGACCCAGTGGTTTGTGCTGACCGATCTGGGGATCAGCACCGCATTGGGCACCGATGGGTTGCATGTCACCGTACGCGGGTTGGCAGACGCCATGCCGAAGGAGGGGATCGATGTTTCACTTATCTCAAACGCCAATGCGGTGATTTCCAAAGGTCAGACCGATGACAACGGCTACATACGGTTTGACCCGGGCCTCACGCGCGGTAACGGCGGCAGCGCGCCTGCGCTGGTTATGGTATCCAATGGCGATGCGGATTTCAGCTTTCTGTCCCTAACCGACCCGGCCTTTGACCTGTCGGATCGCGGGGTCGAGGGGCGCGCAGCTGCCGGACCCGTCGATGTGTTCCTGACGACCGACCGGGGCGCCTATCGCGCCGGTGAGGTAATTCATGTCACCGCCCTGTCGCGGGACAGCACCGCGCAGGCGATTGACGGCCTGCCGCTGACCGTGATCCTGTCGCGCCCGGATGGGGTTGAATACCGTCGTGCGGTCTCGGATGGCGGGGTTGCCGGTGGGCATGTCTTTGCTCTGCCTGTCGCAGCCGATGTGCCGCGCGGGGCGTGGAAAATCGAGGTCAAATCTGACCCCGAAGGCGATGCACTGGCGCGCCAGACCGTGTTGGTCGAAGATTTTCTGCCGGAACGCATCGACTTTGTCCTGTCGCTGCCGGATGCGCCTTTGCGCCCCGGTGACACGCCGCCATTGCAAATCGACGCGCGGTACCTGTTCGGCGCGCCCGGGTCTGATCTAAACATCGATGGTCAGGTCATCGCCCGCCCAACGGACACGGTGCCGGGATATGAGGCCTATCGCTTTGGCCGCTACGATGCCGAGACATCGACCCGCAGCACCTATTTCGGCGACGCCCGCACCGATGCAGCGGGGCGCGCCACGATTGCAGTAGAAATCCCTGTGTTGGAGACAGATGGTGCACCGCTTGAGGCTGTGTTCATCACCCGTCTTGCCGATGGGTCCGGCCGTCCGGTGGAACGACGCCTGACTGCCCCTGTGCAGCCAGCGCAGGCCATGATCGGGGTGCGCCCGCTCTTTGAGGATGTTCTTCAACAAGGCACCGAGGCCGCGTTCCAGATCATCGGTCTGTCACCCGATCTGACACCGGACCCCATGCGCCTGCGCTGGACGCTGAACAAGGTCGAGACCCGCTATCAGTGGTATCAGCTTTACGGCAACTGGAATTGGGAACCGACCACGCGCCGCACGCGCATCGCCACAGGCGAGATTGAAACGACAACAGAGCCGCTAAACCTGTCGCAACCTGTCGATTGGGGTCAGTATGAGCTGGTCGTCCAGCGCCTGGATGGTGCCTACGCGGAAACGGCGGTCGAGTTCTCTGCGGGCTGGTACCAGGCGGCCGATGCCTCGGTCTCGCCTGACCGGCTGGACATGTCGCTGGATTTCGAGAGCTATCAACCCGGTGATACCGCACAGCTACGCATCGTCGCTCGCATGGCCGGAGTGGCGCAAATTGAGGTTCTATCCAACCAGGTGATCCATCGCCAGATGGTCGAGGTGCCGGAGGGCGAAACCGTGATCCCCTTAGAGGTGACCAAGGACTGGGGTGCAGGCGCCTATGTCACCGCAACCGTAGTCCGCCCGATGGATGTCGCCGCTGGCCAGAACCCTGCGCGCGCCATGGGCGTGGCCCATGCAACGGTCGAACCGGTGGGCCGTACACTGGAGGTATCAATTGACGTGCCCAGTGTGACCTCACCCCGACAAACGCAAAAAGCTATTGTTAGGGTCGAAAACGCACACAGGGATGATCCCGTCTGGGTCACTTTGGCTGCCGTGGACGTTGGTATCTTGAACCTCACCGGGTTCGAAAGCCCAGACCCGCAGGGTTACTATTATGGCCAGCGTCGCCTGGGTGTTGATCTGCGCGACGTCTATGGCCGTTTGATCGACGGCATGAACGGTGCGATGGGAACCATTCGCTCTGGCGGCGACAGTTCGGGCATGCGGCGGCAATCCCCTCCGCCAACACAAGACCTGATGGCTGTGTTCAGCGGACCGGTGCAGGTTGACGAAAACGGCGAGATCGAGATCGACATCCCCTTGCCAGCCTTCAACGGCACCGTGCGCCTGATGGCTGTGGCATGGTCCAGCGCCGCCGTGGGTCAGGCCGAGGCAGAAATGATCGTCCGCGACCCGGTTGTTGTCACCGCCAGCCTGCCGCGCTTTCTGGCCCCCGGCGACCAAAGCCGGATGTTGCTGGAGATCGTGCATGCCGACGGTCCCTCGGGCGAGATGGCTTTGGGGCTGACAACCTCCGCCGGGCTGGAGCTGGGCGATGCCCCCACCAGTTTTGTGCTGGAGGACGGCGGCAAGGCTACATTCGAAATCCCCATCCAGGCTCTTGCGGTCGGAGACCCGGAGATCAGCGTAGCAATCTCGACGCCGGATGGACAGGATCTGGAACAGACCCTGCGGATGCCGATCCGTGCGAACGACCCAGTTGTGGCTCAAACACGGCGGTTTTCGCTGGGTGAAGGTGACAGCTTCCTATTCACACAGGATGTCTTCGACGGCTTCCAACCGGGATCGGCCAAGGCGATCCTGTCTGCAGGCGCTTTGGCGAAGTTCGACACGCCCGGCCTGTTGGATCAGTTGAACCGCTACCCCTATGGATGCACCGAGCAGATCACCAGCAAGGCGCTGCCGCTGCTCTATCTGTCGTCGGTCGCGCAGGCGACCGGGCTGGGTGATGGCCCGCTGGTGGATCAGCGCATCAATGACTCGATCCGCAGCATCCTGACGCGGCAATCGTCGAACGGTGCCTTCGGCCTCTGGCGAGCAAACAGCGGCGATTTCTGGCTGGATGCCTATGTCACTGACTTCCTGTCGCGCGCCCGAGTACAAGGTCACGCAGTACCGGATCGGGCCTTTGCACAGGCCATGGATAACCTGCGCAACCGGATCAACTATGCGCCCGATTTCGACAAGGGTGGTCAGGACATTGCTTATGCGCTGATGGTACTGGCGCGTGAAGGGGCCGCCTCGATGGGCGACCTGCGGTATTACGCCGACGCCAAGGGGGACGCGTTCGACACTCCGCTGGCCGCAGCGCAATTGGGTGCGGCTCTGGCGTCGTACGGAGATCAGACCCGCGCCGACGCTATGTTCACCCGTGCGGCCCAAATGCTGGAGCAACGACCCGAACAAGGGCAATCCCTCTGGCGCGCGGATTATGGCACCACTCTACGGGATGCCGCCGGTTTGCTGACGCTTGCGGTGAATGCGGGCAGTCAGGCGGTGGACCGCGACGCTCTGATCCAGCGGGTCAGCGCAGGTCGGCAGTACCTATCCACGCAAGAGGCCTCTTGGTCTTTGCTGGCCGCCCATGCGCTAGTCTCGGACCCGTCCGGGTCAGGACTGATGGTGAATGGCGCTCCGGTCTCAGGCCCCTTTGTTCAGGTTCTGGAAAGCGGGTTGGCGGATGAATTGAACATCACCGCCACCGACGCAAACCCAACCGACATCACCCTAACCGTCACCGGCATCCCCACCACGCCACCCGAGGCGGGTGGCACTGGTTATGCGATTGACCGGGCCTATTATTCGATGGACGGTGATCCGCTTGACCCGACCTCCTTTACCACGGGCGATCGGTTCGTCACCGTTCTGACGGTTACGCCCTTTGAAAACGGAGGGGCGCGGTTGATGGTGGATGATCCGCTGGCCGCCGGGATCGAGATCGACAACCCAAGCCTGCTGCGCTCGGGAGATGTGCGCGCGCTGGACTGGCTGGACCTATCCGAGGCCAGACATACCGAGTTCCGCTCGGACCGGTTCCTGGCTGCGGTTGATCTGTCCAGCAGCGAGACTGTGACGCTGGCCTATGTGGCCCGTGCCGTCACGCCCGGCACGTTCCACCATCCGGCGGCCTCGGTCGAGGATATGTACCGCCCGCAAAACCGTGCACGGACCGAGACGGGTCGGGTCGAAGTTAAGTGATCGAAAGAGCGCCATATCAAAATGCCAGGCGCCCTGATGCCTAGAACCGGCTCGATACTGCTGGCGCTGGCCGGTATGCTCTACCTGAGCGCCTTTGCACGGGACCGGGTCGAGGACTGGGTGGACGCAACCATCCTGCCTCCAGTTTTGGCAGAAACCTCGGTCGAGATGCGGGACCGGAACGGCGCTTTGCTGCGGGCCTTCCCGGTCGAAGATGGCATCTGGCGGATGCAGCCCGGCCCGGTTGATCCCCGCTTTGTCGACATGTTGATCCGATATGAGGATAAGCGGTTCTGGTCTCATTCCGGCGTCGATCCTGCTGCGATGATCCGCGCTGCGGGTCAAGCGCTGTGGAATGGCCGCGCAGTCTCGGGCGGATCGACCCTGACCATGCAGGTTGCGCGGCTGATCGAGGATGGCCCAACCGGACGGTGGAGCGGCAAACTCCGCCAGATTAGAGTCGCATTGGCGCTGGAACAACGGCTGACCAAGCAACAGATATTGGACCTCTATTTGATCCACGCGCCTTATGGCGGCAATCTGGAAGGTGTCCGCGCAGGCGCGCGCGCGTGGTTCGGGAAAGACCCGACGCGATTGACGGCTGCGCAGGCCGCGCTGCTGGTGGCCCTGCCCCAAGCGCCAGAAACCCGCCGCCCGGATCGGGCAAATGCGAATGCGGAAATAGCCCGCGACCGCGTCCTGCACCGGATGCAGCGGCATGGTGTGTTGTCGTCAGACAACATGCAGGCGGCGCTAATCGAAGCGGTTCCCACGCAGATGCGCCCTTTCCCACGCCATGCGCCGCATCTGACCGATCACGCGCTACGCACGCGCCCCGAGGCCCAAACCCATGATCTGACCCTGGATGCGCACCTTCAATCCCGGCTAGAGGGATTGGTAGCCCAAGCGGCCTCCGAAGCGGGTCCGCGTATCTCGGGCGCGCTGATCGTTGCAGATCATCGCAGCGGTGACATACTCGCCTCGGTCGGATCAGCGGGCTATCAGGACGCGCGGCAGGGATTTGTCGATATGACCGGCGCGGTGCGTTCGCCCGGATCGACGCTTAAGCCCTTGATCTATGGCATGGCATTCGATCAGGGACTGGCCCATCCTGAAACCCTGATCAGCGACAGCCCGGTGATGTTCGGACGCTACGCCCCACGCAATTTCGACGGTATGTTTCGTGGCGATGTCCGGGTGCGCGACGCGCTGCAATTGTCGCTGAACATCCCCGTCGTGCGATTAACGAATGAACTCGGCCCAGCCCGTGTCATGGCCGCGCTGCGCGATGCCGGAACGCAGCCGAAACTAAGTGGCGGAGCCCCTGGCCTGGCGATCTCGCTTGGCGGCGTCGGGCTCAGCCTGCGGCATCTGGTACAGCTCTACGCGACGCTGGCAGCAGGTGGTCAGGGGCCAGTTCTGTATCACGACGCGTTGTCTGGCGGGGAACAGACAGCGCGCACGCTATCAGATGTGGCCGCGTGGCAGGTAGCCGACATCCTGTCCGGGCTGGCGCCACCTTCGGGCGCCGCTGCGCAGGGGCTGGCCTATAAAACCGGCACGTCTTATGGGCACCGCGACGCCTGGGCGGTCGGCTTTGACGGGCAGCATGTCATCGGGGTTTGGTTAGGCCGTGCTGATGGCACCGCGGTGCCCGGCGCCTTTGGAGGAGAGCTGGCGGCCCCGCTGTTGTTTGAAGCCTTCGGACACCTAAAACCCGCGCCCACGCCCTTGCGGCCACCGCCGCCATCCACTTTGATCCTGAGCGCGGCAGAATTGCCCCAGCCGCTGCAAAGGTTTCAACCACGCAGCGCGGCCTTCAAGAAAGACCCAAGCGCGCCTGATCTGGTATTTCCGCCCAACAACGCCGTATTTGAGACGAACGGAGCCCCCCTGACCGTCAAACTGCGCGGTGGGGTTGGTCCGTTTTCCCTGTTGGCTGATGGGGTTCCAGTGCTGACAGGTCAGCGGCAACGAGAGTTTGATATCCCAAATCCCGGTCGCGGTTTTTCACACTTGGTGGTGGTGGATGCGCGCGGCGCGTCTGATCAGGTCTCGATCCAGGTCGATTAAGGCGCGGCTCTTAACGGCGGCCTTCACGCAGCCAGCCGCCCAACAGGAACCCACCCGCAAGCAGCAACACCAGCCAGGGGGGCAGCAGCCCGGCCTGGGTAACATCGCGCGTTTCATACGCCTCGCGCGGCGTCAGACCAATCCAGCCGCGCCCGACCGCTGGTCGCCCGGCCCGGACGTTGCGGACCGTAGGCACACCATCCTCCAAGCGGATGACGCCGCCACGCATCTGATCAATCACCGGTTCCAGAACGTCGCCCGTAGCGATGGTCTGCTCAAACTCCTTTGGTGCGGCGGGGCCCAGCCCGATCACGGCCATCAGGTCGCCCTCCTGTAAGCGATAAAGACCAATCTCAGGCCCAAAATACTGCGCTTCGAACCGACCGGGCGTGACCTCATCAAGTGTCATCTCAAGCGTTTCGCCATTAGGGCGGGTGATCGTCACCGGGCCAACCTCTTCTTCGAGGGTCTGACGGATGATGCGCATCGACTGGCCGTTGGCCTCGGCCCAAAGCGCCTCTTCCTCTAACTCCGGCTCTTTCATCATCCAATGGGCCAGACGGCGCAGCAGTTCCAGCTGCGGCCCGCCGCCCTCGAACCCCCGACTCCAGAGCCAGGCGTGATCCGAAGCCAGCATGGCAACGCGCCCTTCACCCACCCGGTTCAGAACCAGCAGCGGACGGTCCTCGACCCCCGTCATCAAAACCTGACCCTCGCGATGCTTCACGTCGATCTGACGCAGCCATGCGCCCCAATCCTCGGAATCGCCCAGATTGGTGGTCACCGGATGCCGGTGGCCCAGATCGCTGACCATAGGCACATAGCGTTCTTCGATCACACGCGCGGTTGGCTGCGCCGGCAAGATCGATGCGAGCGGTGAGCGAAAGATGCTGTCCGCCGTGGCAAAATCAGGACCCGCCGCAATCAGCACTGCGCCGCCATCGTTGATATAGTCGGTCACGTTGTCCAGATAGATCGCAGGCAGGATGCCGCGCCGCTTGTAACGATCAAAGATGATCAGATCGAAATCGTTGATCTTTTCCAGAAACAGCTCTCGGGTCGGGAAGGCGATCAGCGACAGTTCATCGACCGGAACACCATCCTGCTTTTCCGGAGGGCGCAGAATGGTAAAATGCACCAGATCAACGGAACTGTCTGATTTCAAAAGGTTGCGCCACGTGCGACCGCCCGGATGCGGTTCACCCGACACCAGCAGCACGCGCAGCCGATCACGGACACCATTCATCTGGATCAGCGCGGTGTTATTGCGATCCGTCAGCTCACCCTCGGCCTCTGGGACCGTGAACTGGATGACGTTGCGCCCACCATGAGGCAGCGTGATGGGCAATTCTACGTCCATGCCAATTGGGATGGTGAACTGCTGTGACTCGCCGCCATCGACGGAAATCTCAAGCGGTGCATTTGCAGCGCCGACCGGTGCGGCGCCACTGTCTTCGACCCGCAAAGTCAGTGTTACAGGTTCGCCGATAATAGCAAAGGCGGGCGCGTTGCGGACGATCAGCCTGCGGTCCCAATCGCTTTCGCGCCCGGTTTGCAGCAGATGCATCGGTGCAGGCAGGTCGGGCGCCTGATCGACGTCGTGCACGATCCCATCCGAGACCACAAGGATACCGGCAATCCGCGCACGAGGTTCTTCGGCCAGCGCAGCGTTTACGGCTGCCATCACCTGCGTGCCTTCATCCCCATCCCCGTCGCCAACGCGAATGCGGCGCAGTTCGGTATTGTCGCGCGAGTCGATCTCGGCAGCCAGCGCCTCGGCGGCCTCGGCGGTCTGATCCGCACGATCTGAGAGTGTCTGACTGGCGCTTTCATCTTCGATCATCAGAACGATATCGGTCAGCGGCGCGCGATCTTCGACCTGATACACCGGACCGGCCAGAGCAGCGATCACGACCAGAGCGGCCAAGCCGCGCAGCGCCCAACCGGACAGACCTCGCCAAAGGGCCAGAACGATCCCGCAAACCGCAATCGCAGCAACAACGGCCAGCACGGGCCATGGGATCAGCGGATCAAAGATGACGGTTCCGGTCATTGTCCCAACCTGTCCAGCAGAGCAGGCACGTGGACCTGATCGGATTTATAGTTCCCTGTCAGCACATGCATTACCAGATTGACTCCAAAGCGGTTGGCCAGCTCGCGCTGCCGCTCGCCCGCATAACCGCGTCCTACCGGCAGCAACGCCTGCCCGTTGCGGTCCACCGCCCAGGCCCCGGCCCAGTCGTTGCCGCCAATCACCACTGGCGTCACGTTGTCATTGAGGTTGCGGAAGGGCATCCCTTCGATCTGTTCCGCATCCAGCGGCGCGGCCTCGACCCAGACCTCGGTGCCCGAATAGCGACCGGGGAAATCCTGTAACAGATAGAAGGTCCGGGTCAGGACATGATCACGTGGAATAGGCTCTAGCGCCGGGATATTCAGCGGGGCGGCCAGCTGTTGCAGCTTGCGCCCATTTGGGCTGGAAGCGCCGAACCCAGCAATATCAGCATCGCGCGTATCGAACAGAATCATGCCGCCTGACCGCAGATAAGCGTTCAGCTTGGCATAAGCCTCCGCTGATGGCTGCGACTGATCGGGGGTGATCGGCCAATAAAGCAATGGGAAAAAGGCCAGCTCATCGCGTTCCAGATCCACGCCAAACGGCTCTGCCGGCTCCACAGATGTGCGGAAGAACAGCGTCTGCCCCAAGCCCCGCAGGCCTGCCTGCGCGATGTCGTCCACCCGCGCATCGCCGGTTAGAACATGTGCCAGAACCAACTCTTGTGTGGCGGCGAGAGCGAAATCCGTATCATCCGGCGTTTGCGCCTGCGCCTCGGGCACCAAAAGCAGGGCCCCCAATGCGACAGCCGTTGCTTTGGCCAGACCCAACCGGCCTGATAGGGCAAGCGAGGCAATCACATCCACGGTCAGAAGGATCAGCGCGAGGCTGAGCAGCAAACCACCCAATGGCGTCTCGGTCGTTACTTCCTGTCCTTTGATCGGAACACCAGCGGGCCAGACAACCGGGCGCAGCGTTGCCTCTTCGGCCAATACATTGCGGGCCAGCTTTTGCTTACCGCTTTCATAAAGACCGGGGCGGATATCGGGACCAATTTGACCGGAGACCAGTTCGACGCCATCTACGCCCGCCAGAGTGCCGGCGTCGGACAATGTACCAAAGCCGTCCATGATCTGCACAGGTTCCCAGGTTGTGCCTTGCAACTGATCCACCTGCCGTGACTTTGCAGCCGAGGCCACGGCCAGACGATCCAACATTTCTACAAACAGACCCGAGAGCGGCAGGCTAGACCATTCCGCATCTGCGGTCACATGGAACAGAACCACCTGCCCCAATCCCAGTGCCTTGCGGGTGACCAGAGGCGTGCCATCCGACAACGACGCAATCACCCGATCCGCCAGGTTAGGGTCAGGTTGCGCCATGACTTGGGTCGAAACGACAACGTCACCGGGTATTTGAAGCCCATAAAAGGGCGACGCTTCTGGGAACGGGGCCAGTGTCTTGGCCTCGCCCCAACTCATCGCGCCGCCGACAGTGCGCCCACCGCTGCGCAGGCGCACAGGCAGCAACGTGTCCTCTTCGTCCCGGCCCAGATCGCTGGCGGCCATGCGGGGGCCAGCAAAGCGCAGCAACAGGCCACCCTGTTCGACCCATTCGATCAGACCCGCCTGTTCTGGCGCGGACATCTGCGCCACGTCGGACAGAACGATCACATCCGGGTTTGCAGGCAGAACCTCAAGCAGCCCACCTTCGACGAAATCCGCCGTGGGGATCAGAACCTGAGTCAGATAGTGCAGCGGCGACAGCAGCTCCAGCCCTTCGCGGTTCACCGTTCCGGCGATCAGCGCGACCTCGCGCCGGCGCAGGCTGTCATCGGTCAGCGTTACAGCCCCCGCTGATTTCTGGCCCTGAATCTCGAACCGAGTGATCCGGGCGCGCAGTTCCGATGGCAGCGCAAGTTCGATCTGCGCCTCAGTCGCGCCTGCCTCAAAAGCCAGTTCTGCAGATTGTAGAACGCGTGCGGTGCCCGCAGGGTCACGACCCTGCGCCAGAACAGTCACGGTTTCCTCAGGGTCGGGTTCGGCCCGCAACACCGTCACCTGAATGACACCATCCTGATAGGCAGCCGGAAGGATGGCAAATGCATCCGATGTGGATTGATAAACTGTGACCTCACCGCGCGATTGCAGCGCTGACACCAAACCCTCATGGCCGCCATAGGCCAGCCGATCGCTGAACCAATGCGTGTCAAATCCGCCTTCGACCTGTTCCAGCGCGGCTATGACCTGTTCGATCTGCGCCTCAGTCGGCTGCCATGGGTTCGGAACCAGGCCGGGCAGGCGGTTGCGCCACGCCTCTGCCGCCTGAAACACGGGCGGTTCCGGTTCGGTCAATCGCAGGATCGAGACAGGGCGGCTTGAGCGGCCCGCCTCGGTCAATTGCGCATCGATCTGGTCCAGCGTCGAGGACCACCGTGTGGCACCACCCCAGCTGGCATCCAGCACCAGCAACAAAGGCCCGGTGCCCGTTTCATCGCGTGAAGGGTTCAGGACCGGACCCGCCAAGCCAATGATGATCGCTGCCGCTGCCAGCATACGCAGTAGCAACAGCCACCACGGGGTGCGGTCCGAGACGCTCTCGTCATCCTTCAACCCCAGCAGCAATGTCACCGCCGGGAACAAGCGCCGGATCGGCGCCGGTGGAACCGCGCGCAGAATCAACCACAGGATCGGCAGGGTCAGCAAACCCAACAGCACCCAAGGGGCGGTAAAGCCGATGCCCGCCAGAACCGTCATCGCGTGCCCCCGTCCAACGCCCGATAGAGCCAGAGCAGCGCCGCCTGCGCGCTATCGTCGGTGTGATGCAGACCCAGCTGCCACCCTGTCGCGCGGCACAGCCGCGTCAACGCATCCTTGCGCTGCGCCAATCGGTCCAGATAACGATCGCGCAGGTCTCCGGCTTTCAGTGTTTCATGGCGGGCTGTTCCACCAACGCTTTCGAAAATGGTGCGGCCAAGATAGGGAAAACTCTCCTCACTTGGGTCCAACACCTGCAAGATCACACCGCGCACACCGCGGTCAGCGGCTTTGGTCAGCGCCAGTTCAACCTCGTCCATCGGGCCGAGGAAATCGGATATGAACACAGCACGCGCATGCGGGATCATGGCGCGGTGCTCAGGCGGGGCATAGTCTGCCTGATCATCCTCGGACCAGGCTTGCGCCAAGCGGATGATCTGCGCATTGCCGCGTCGGGGCGGCAAGGTCGTCCCCGTCAGCCCAACACGTTCACCGCCGCGCACCAGTAGACTGGCTGTGGCCAGACCCAACAGACGCGACCGATCTGATTTGGTGGGCAGGCTTTTGTCAGAAGCAAACCGCATCGACGCGCCCTGATCGACCCACAGCATTACCGATTGCGCAATCTGCCATTCGCGTTCCCGCACAAATTGCTGGTCCCCTCGCGCTGATCGGCGGTGGTCGATCATCCGGCGGCTATCCCCGATCTGAGCCGGGCGATATTGCCAGAAATCATCCCCCATGCCCGAGCGTCGCCGACCATGGTCTCCCAACAAAACGGTTCCGGCCAGATGTTCGGCGCGCGCCAAAAGGGGCGGCAGCCGGGACGCCTCGACCTCAGATCGTTCTCGAAGGGTCAGCGCAGCATTCACGCCGCAGCCTCGGTTCGGATCAAACCGGCAGCGGTAGATTCGATGAGGTCTGACAAGCTGTCGCCCCGCGCCCGCGCCGCAAAGTTCAGCGCCATCCGGTGGCTCAGCACCGGGCGGGCCATATCCAATACATCTTCGGCATTCGGCGCTAAACGCCCTTGAAGCATAGCCCGCGCTCGAACTGTCATCATCAGCGCCTGCGCCGCACGGGGGCCGGGCCCCCAAGCAACGGTTTCCTTGACCCGCTCGGACACGCCCGCTTCATCCGGGCGGAAGGCGCGGACCAGGTCGAGGATCAATTCGACAACTGAATCCCCCACCGGCATCCGTCGCAACAGGACTTGCGCGGCCAGCAGTTCCTCTTTGGTGAAAATCTGATGCGCGTCATCTTCTTCGACGCCTGTAGTGGCCAGCAGAATGTCCCGTTCGGTCTGACGATCTGGGTATTCGACGTCGACCTGAACAAGAAAACGGTCCAGCTGCGCCTCGGGCAGCGGATAGGTACCCTCCTGTTCGATCGGGTTCTGCGTGGCCAGCACGTGGAAGGGCACACCCAGCGATCGATCCTCACCCGCCACGGTCACAGTCCGCTCTTGCATCGCCTGCAGCAGGGCCGATTGGGTGCGCGGGCTGGCGCGGTTGATCTCATCCGCCATCAGCAACTGGCAGAAGATCGGCCCGGAGATGAAGCGGAAATGACGGCTGCCATCGTCGGCAGTGTCCAAAACCTCCGACCCCAGAATATCAGCAGGCATCAGGTCGGGCGTGAATTGAATGCGATTGCCGTGCAGACCCATGACAGTCGACAGAGTTTCGACCAGTCGCGTTTTACCAAGACCCGGCAAACCGATCAGCAGGGCATGTCCACCGCACAACAGCGCCGTCAGGGTCAGGTCCACGACCCTCTCCTGCCCGATGAAGCGGCGGGTGATCGAGGCCTTGGCCTCTTGCAACTTGGTTTCCAGCGCTTCGATCTCGGATACGAGGTCGGCAGGTTCGGTCATGACTTTCCCTTCCGTGGACTATTATAGATGAAGTGTATCGCGCTAAGAGGAAATGGCAAAAGCAATGAGCGGACAAAAACCCGTGAAACCTTCGCCGGATGGTTTGGCTGCATCAGTCAAAGCGGCCAAAACCAAGGGTCTACCGCCCGTTCACCTGTGGAATCCTCCGTTTTGCGGCGATCTGGACATCAAGATCGCCAAAGATGGTTCTTGGAGTTACTTAGGGTCGCCCATCAACCGGTTCGAGCTTGTGAAGCTTTTTTCCTCAATTCTTAAGAAAGAAGACGGCAAATACTACCTCGTCACGCCGGTCGAGAAGGTGGGAATCACTGTCGAGGATGCGCCGTTTCTTGCGGTCGACTTCGACCAGACGGGGGATGGCCTGTCGCAAGACCTGACATTTACCACCCATGTGGGCGATACGGCCATCGCCGGGCCGGATCACCCGATCCGCATTGTCATCGATGCGGAAACAGAGGAACCCACACCCTACGTATTGATCCGAAACAACCTTGAAGCACGCATTGACCGCAAAAGCTTCTACCGACTCGTGGATATTGGTACCAAGCATGATGGCTGGTTTGGCGTCTGGTCGGGTGGGCAGTTCTTTCCGCTAATCTCAGCGTCAGATTTACCGGGCTAAGCGATACGCGCGACCTTGCGGTCCTGCGCCAGCACCACAGCCACGGCCACGATCCCTGCGCCCAGCGCACGGGTCCAGTTCCAGTCATCCCCCAACATCAGCATGATCAGCATCACGTAGAAAGGCGCTATGTTGATGTGGAATGAGGCCAATGCAACGCCCAGCTTTCCAACGGATCCTACAAACAAGACCTGGCTGAGGCCCATTGCAACCAACGCATAAATTCCGAGCATTCCGATCTGTTGAACATCGATCTTCGCTGTCGGCATGACGTCCACACCCAATTGTCGCGCGACGAAGAACAGCAACACAGCAACAATCAATCCGCCAAGAAATGTGATGGTACTGCGGCCAGTCTGGCTAAGGTCAGGGAAATCTCTCGCAGTTGCCATTGTCGCCCAACAGAACAGCCCGGTCGAGGCGACGGCACAAACAGCGCCCAACCCCAGCTGCGCTGGGGCCACCGCACTGGTGGCGATCAGACCGCCTATGATGGACACCACCATACCCAACGCAAAATTCCAGCGTAACCGCCGTGTTCCAGTCGCCAACTCGATCAATGTGGCAAACAACGGTGCGCACGAGGCGATGATGGCCACTGTTACCGGATCTGTCAGCTTTTGCGCCAAAATGATCAGGAACATGCCGGTGCCAAGCATCCCCCCAACAAACATTGCATGACCCCATCGGGCACGCATGACGCGCGATTGGCCGTCGATCAGAATCCAAATTGGCAACATGACAGCCACAGCAAGCGCCAATCGTGCAACGAGCAACGCAACTGGTGGCCAAGTTTGTAACAAGACCTCGGCCGCGGGAAATCCGGCGGCCCATGTCAACATAGACGCAACCGCCAGCCCATTGCCTGACAAGGCCGAGCTGCGCCCACCAGACACAGGTAAAGTTGTCCCGCGCACGGGGTCTGGGCTCATCGCCATTGGATCGGACCTTCATAAAAAACGGCGAGCTAAATGATTCGCCGTGTCGCCTAGAAATTCGATGATTTGCTTGGCGCGTTCTGGTCGATTTTCGACAATCTGTCGTTTTCAGTCTCTTTCCTGAAAACCACCCGCCCGTTAGAGTTTGCGAACCAAACCCCGGGACCACTCATGCCCAGATTTGCCGCCAATCTTTCGCTGCTCTTTACAGAGCTGCCGTATCTCGAACGTTTCGAGGCCGCCGCACAGGCCGGCTTCAAGGCCGTCGAAATTCTGTTTCCCTATGATCTGGCGGCCAAGGAAACCCGCCGCGCCTTGCTGGCCAACGGGCTGGAGCTGGTTCTGATCAATGCCCCTCCGCCCAACTACACGGGCGGACAGCCAGGCTATGCGGCCGTGCCAGAGGGTGAGGCGCGGTTCCAATCCGACATCCGGCGCGTCCTGCGCTACGCCGAACTCCTCCGCCCGCAAACAATACATATCATGTCCGGCTACGCCTCTGGTTCGCACGCGATGACGTGTTTTGTGCGAAACTTGCAATGGGCGGCAGATGTTGCGCCAAACCAGCAGTTCACCATCGAACCGCTAAACCCCGTATCGCAGCGTGACTACTTCCTGAATGACTACGCGCTCGCGGCTGAGGTGCTGGATCAGGTGGACCGTCCCAATATTGGCCTGCAATTTGACAGCTTCCACGCGCAGATGATCCATGGGGATGCGCTTGCCATATGGCAGAAATATCAGGACCGCGTGACCCATGCCCAGATCGGGGCCGCCCCAGACCGGTCCGAGCCAGGCGATGGCTCGATCGACTTTCCCGCCCTGTTCAACGCCATCGACAACAGCGGATACGACGGATGGGCCAGTGCCGAATACAATCCAACGACGCCCCGCACCGTAGACTCGCTGCGCTGGATGACATTCTAACGCGCCCGTTACTGGTATTTGCTGCGAAAATATCGCACAGCTTGGCGCGGTGAATGAACGGATGATACCGATGACCCACGCCCGACTGTCACATATTATGTTCTGCCTGATCATGTCAGGGCTGATGTCCTGCATCGTGACCGGGATTGCCACGATCAAGGCCATAGGATTTGGGCCGGGCACCTTTGGGGATTGGATGGCGGCCTGGGCCTTTTGCTGGCCCATCGCCTTCACCGTCATCGTGATCCTTGGACCGAGCGTCAAACGGCTGGTCGACCGTCTGGTCAGGCCCAAAGCCTGACCCGTCGCGAAGAGGGCCCATCGGGCCTGATGAGCGGCGCGCCCTAGTGCGCTTCGGCCCAGTTAGCGCCACGCCCGGCATCGACATCCAGCTTCACATCCAACTTCACCGCCGGATCCGAAGCACCCTCCATCACATCGCGCGCCACATCAATCAGCTGATCCACCCCGTCCTCAGACACTTCGAACAGCAATTCGTCATGCACCTGCAACAGCATCTTGGCGGGCAACCCTTGAATCGCGTCCGGCATCCGCACCATCGCGCGCCGGATCACATCCGCGGCCGTGCCCTGAATCGGCGCGTTGATCGCAGCCCGGCGCGAGAACCCCGCATGCGGCCCCTTGGCATTGATCTCAGGCGTGTGTATTTTGCGCCCAAACAGGGTCTGCACATAGCCGTGCTCTTTCGCAAAGGTGATCGTGTCGTCCATATAGGCGCGAATACCGGGGAAGCGTTCGAAATAGCGGTCGATGAATCCCTGTGCCTCGGCCCTTGGAATGCGCAGGTTGCGCGCCAGACCAAAGCCCGAGATGCCGTAGATCACACCAAAGTTGATCGCCTTGGCCTGACGACGGATGTCCGGCGCCATCTCATCCAGTGGCACATCGAACATCTCGGATGCGGTCATCGCGTGAATGTCCAGCCCGTCAGCAAACGCTTGTTTCAATGCGTCAATCCCGGCGATATGTGCCAGAATGCGCAGCTCGATCTGGCTATAGTCGAGACTGACCAGCACATTGCCCGGTTCAGCAATAAACGCCTCACGAATGCGCCGCCCTTCCTCGGTGCGCACCGGGATATTCTGCAGGTTCGGATCGGTCGAAGCCAGACGACCCGTGTTCGCCCCAGTGATCGAATAGGACGTATGCACCCGTCCCGTATCGGGGTTGATATGGGTCTGCAATGCGTCTGTGTATGTCGACTTCAACTTCGACAGCTGCCGCCAGTCCAGTACCCGGCGCGGCAATTCATGCTCGGTCGCCAGGTCCTCAAGAATATCCGCCCCGGTTGAGTATTTCCCGGTTTTCCCCTTCTTGCCGCCTTCGAGACCCATCTTGTCGAACAGAATCTCACCCAACTGCGCAGGCGAGCCGACATTGAAGCTCTCACCCGCCAATTCGTGGATTTCAGCCTCTAATCCAGCCATTTTCTGCGCAAAGGCATTCGACATCCGGCTAAGAACATCGCGGTCCACCTTGATACCGTGCATCTCCATTTCTTTGAGAACCGGCACCAGCGGGCGTTCCAGCGTTTCATAAACCGTCGTCACCTGAACCTGATGCAGTTGCGGCTTGAACAGCTGCCACAGTCGCAGCGTGATATCCGCATCCTCGGCGGCATAAGCCGTGGCCTCATCAATTGCGACCTTGTCGAAGGTGATCGCCGACTTGCCAGACCCCAGCAACGGTTTGATCGGGATTGGAGTATGACTCAGGTAGCGCTCGGACAGCGTGTCCATGCCGTGCCCATGCTCTCCACCATGCATGACGTAGGACATCAGCATCGTGTCATCGATCGAGACCACGTTGACGCCATAGCGCGCAAATATCTTTGCGTCATATTTCATGTTCTGCCCGATCTTGAGGATCGAGGGGTCCTCGAACATCGGCTTCAGCAGCGCCAGCGCGTCCTCCAGCGCCATCTGCTCCTCGGCCAGGTCATCTGAGCCAAACAAATCATCAGTCGCGCTGGCGCGGTGGGTCAACGGGATGTAACAGGCCTCTCCCGCCTCGATACACAGCGAAATACCGACCAGATCGGCGATCATTTCGTTCAGCCCGGTGGTCTCGGTATCTACGGCAACCCAACCACGCTCATAGGCCTGATCAATCCACTTCTGCAAAGCGGCCGCGTCCCGCACGCACTCGTATTTCGACGCGTCAAACGGGATCGCCTCAGTCACAATCTCTTCCGCGGCTGGCGCGGGCGCATCGGCGATGACCGGGGCCTCGGCCCCCAGCTTGTCGGCAATCCGCTTGGTGAGGGTGCGGAACTCCATTTCCGCCAAAAAGCCCAGCAGGGTTTCGGGGTCAGGGTCCTGTACTTCGAGGTCTTCGAGGTTGAAATCCAGCGGCGTGTTCTCATCCAACTGCACCAGTTTTTTCGACAGCTCGATCTGATCGCGCTTTTCGATCAGGGTCTGGCGGCGCTTGGGCTGCTTGATCTCTCCCGCACGGTCCAGCAGGGTTTCGAGATCACCATATTCGTTGATCAGCAAGGCTGCCGTTTTGACGCCGATTCCCGGAGCCCCCGGCACGTTATCAACGCTATCCCCGGCCAGCGCCTGCACATCAACCACGCGCTCCGGGCCAACGCCGAATTTCTCGATCACCCCGTCCCGGTCGATGCGCTTGTTCTTCATCGCGTCCAGCATTTCCACACCGCCACCGACCAGTTGCATCAGGTCCTTGTCAGAACTGACGATGGTCACGCGCCCGCCGGCCTCGCGCGCCTGAACAGCCAGGGTCGCGATTATGTCATCGGCCTCATACCCTTCCAACTCTTTACAGGCGATATTGAACGCTTTGGTCGCTTCACGGGTCAGCGGCATTTGCGGGCGCAGGTCTTCGGGCATCGCCTCGCGGTTGGCCTTGTACAGGTCATAGAGATCATTGCGGAACGTGTGCGAGCCCTTGTCGAAGATCACCGCTACATGGGTCGGTGCATCCGGGCCATCATTCCCCTCGACATATTTTTGCAGCATGTTGCAAAAGCCCGAAACTGCCCCGATCGGCAGACCATCCGATTTCCGAGTCAGCGGCGGCAGCGCGTGATAGGCCCTGAAAATAAAGGCCGATCCATCGATCAGATGCAGGTGACACCCTTTTCCGAAATTGCTCATGCGCACGCTCCCTGTCGGTCAGAGATGGTTCTGCCACAGGGTCGCTCGGGTGACCAGTCTTGAACTTCGGCTAACCGCCGAAGAGGCCGCTGAAAACGTCCGAAAAGCTGTTGAGCAAAGCCATAATGACCAACACGCCAAGGAAGGCAAAAAACGCGAAGGCAAAGAACTGGAACAGGATTGCGCCAATCCCAACCGCAATCCCGGCAATGGCAGGGCGGCGCCTTTCGTGACGCAGGAGACCGACAACCGACAGAACAACTGCCAGCGCACCCAGCATGGCCACGCCAATCTGCAGAAAATCATCCAGATCGCGCGCACGCGCAACAGGCTCGGGCTGCTCCAGCCCTGCCGCAGATCGCAGGGTGGATTTACCGATTTCAGCCGCCAGCTCACCCAGCGACACGCCTGCGGATTGTTGAGGCGCGAAGGGTCCAGCCCAAAAGACGAACAAGGCAGCAAACAGCGTCAAAGAGGCAATGCAAAAGCCGATCCAACCAAAAATCGGGTTGGCAGAGTCATTGGGTGCAATGTCGGTCATCATGTTCGCCTACGCTGTATGCACCACTGAAATAGCATAAAAAACACGGCGAGATTTGGGCGAAACCCGATTGGACGGGCAATCAGCCCTGCTCTGTGCCTTTCAGAACATATTTGCAGTCGCAATAAGGGCACTCGACCCAGCCCGTATCTTCAGGGATTTGCAGCCAGACGCGCGGATGGCCCAGCGCACCTTCGCCGCCGTCACAAGCGACGCGGGTGGTTTCGACGATCTTGGTTTCCGGCGCTTCGATGGTCACGGCTGGCGATCCTTCACTGGTTGTCGGCCTCGCGGGCATGCATTAGGTGCGTTTATGAGCGATGAGCAATCCGGGGGCAAGAGCCACATGAGCGATGCGGCAATCAGGATCGAAGGTCTGCGCAAGACCTATCGGGCAAGCAAGGGTCAACCCGAGAAGCACGCACTGAAAGGGATTGACCTGACCATTCCCAGCGGCTCGGTTTTTGGGCTTTTGGGGCCGAACGGCGCGGGTAAATCGACCCTGATCAACATTCTTGCCGGGCTGGTGATCAAAACGTCCGGAAAGGTATCGATCTGGGGCTTCGATCAGGATCAGAACCCACGCCAGTCGCGCGCGGCCATTGGAGTAATGCCACAAGAGCTGAACCTGGACCCGTTCTTTACGCCCCGTGGCGCGCTGGAGGTTCAGGCTGGCCTATATGGCGTGCCCAAGGCCCAGCGCCGCAGCGATGAGATTCTGGAACTCGTCGGGCTTAGCGATAAGGCCGAGGCCTATGCTCGTACGCTATCAGGCGGGATGCGGCGGCGGTTGTTGTTGGCCAAGGCGTTGGTGCATCACCCCAGGATTTTGGTTCTGGATGAACCGACTGCGGGTGTCGATATCGAGTTGCGCCAGATGCTCTGGACCAATGTACGCAAACTGAACGAACAGGGTATGACGATCATCCTGACCACGCATTACCTGGAAGAAGCGCAGGAAATGTGTGATCAAATCGCAATCATCAACCACGGTGAGAAGATCACTCAGGACAGCACCGCCAATTTGCTGGGCCGCATGGACCGGCGCACCATGGTGATCATGCCAGATAGCCCGGTTGCAAACCTTCCCTCGGCTGACGGGGTCGAGGCCGCATTGCGCGACGATGGCAGCCTGCTACTGCAATATCGCAGCGCCCAGACCAGCGCCGAGCAGGTACTGGAATCCGTTCGCGCTGCGGGTATCCGCATCCGCGATGTGCGCACCGAGGAAGCAGATCTTGAGGATGTGTTCCTTGCGCTGACCTCGTCTCAAGCTCGGGCGTCGTAAGCGCTGCTTAGAACCAGCCTTAGCCTCGGTCGATCCGCGCTTGATAGCAGTTGTTGCGCGCAGATCGGACGTGGATATAGGCCACATCGGGGCGGTCAAAGATATCTTTGACCTTTGCACCAATCTGATCCGTGGGGGTGATCGCTCCGGTGCCATAAACGATCCGATCATCCTGCCCGTATCCCTTGATTAAATAGTCAGGAGAGCTGGTCAGAATCTCAGGCAATTTATCCCCTTCATAGCGCTCGCAAGGTTCGGCACACAAAAATATCGGCCCGGTTTCCGCATAAGGATGCGTTGCGGCAAAGGGCCTGTGCGCCAGAACCAGCATCGGCGCCCCTTCGGGTATGTTTTGCAGACAATGACGGCAGGGATTGCCTGCGCCGGTTGAAACAGCGTGCTCTGGCGTGGCTCCATAGTCATCCGGACCACCCTGTTGCAGGGTGCGGACTTCTTCAGTGGGCAATGCAGTGATTTTGAACATATCAATCCTCCGGTTATCCGGACCATGCCCAATCGTGACCACGTCGCGCGACCCGATTCCTGCGCAAATCGCCCGTCACCGTTCGCCCTAGGATAAGCGCGACAAAACCACGCCTGTAGAACCGCCAGGATTCTGGTTAGGACCAAAACACTATGACCCGACCCGTCCTGCCGCCGCGATTTCCGGCCACGTCTGATCAGATCAATGCGCAAGTGTGCGCCTTTTACGCCCGTGTCCGGACCGACCCGGTACTGGGGCCCGTTTTTGCGCAACATGTCGATGACTGGCCCGCGCATGAGGAAAAGATCGCCTCATTCTGGCGCAATGCGATCCTGTATGAGCGCGGGTATGACGGCAATCCGCAGCGGGTTCATATTGAACGGCCTTCAGTTCAGCCCGACATGTTCGCCCGTTGGCTGGACCTGTTCGAAGAGGTAGCAGCCCAGACGCTGCCAGCCGAAACCGCGACGCCCTGGGCCGCCCTGGCGCGACGCATCGGGGTGGGGATGAAGGCTGGCGTGCAATCGGCGCGTCAGCCCAAGGACGCGCCACCGATCCTGCGTTGATCTCAAGACATGGCAGCTTTGCACTGTTAGCGGTAAAATAGGGGCTATGCGGGCTGGTCAATTGGGTTTACTCAGGGCCAAGACAGCCCTTTTTGCGCTGAGCGGCATTGTGCCACCACACCGACATCACCCGAGGCCACAGCGATGAGCACTCAGAACACCACCCTTCGGGGACTTGGTTACGCGTTTCTTGGATTCGCGGTTTTTGCCAGCCATGACGCATTGATCAAAGTGCTGGGCGGGACTTATTCGGTGATGCAGATCATCTTTTTCGCCACCCTGTTTTCCTTTGTACCCATGGCAGTGACAATCCTGACAGACCGGACAACGGGCAACTTTCTGCCGCACCATCCCTGGCTGGTGCTGCTGCGCTCAGCCCTGATGGTCACATCCATGGTCTGCGCCTTCTACGCGTTTTCGGTGCTGCCACTGGCCGAGGTCTACTCGCTGCTGTTTTCCTTCCCTTTGATCGTCACCGTCCTGTCGATCCCGATACTAGGAGAGGTAGTGAGGGCCCAGCGCTGGGCCGCGGTCGGCGTTGGCTTGATCGGTGTTTTGATCGTTCTAAGACCCGGCTCAACTGACATCACACTAGGCCACCTGGCCGCCCTGACCGCCGCGTTCTGCAGCGCGTTTGGGTCGGTTCTGGTGCGCAAGATCGGGAACGAGGAGCGGTCCGCCGTTCTGATCCTGTACCCCATGCTGTTGGCCATTCTGGTCATGAGCCTGATGCAACCCGCCGTCTATCAGCCACCCTCGCTGCTGCATCTGGCAATGATGGCGCTGGTTGGTGTGTTTTCGGTCATCGCGCAACATCTGATCATACTCGCCTACCGCGCCGCGCCCGCCGGGGTCGTCGCGCCCAGCCAATACAGTCAGATCATCTGGGCCACTTTGTTCGGCATGATCTTCTTTGGCGAGCGCCCAGATGGCTGGGTCGCCGTCGGGGCAAGTATCATCATCGCGTCTGGTGTTTTTGTGGTCTGGCGCGAGAGCCGGTCGAACACCACATCCGTGAACACTCCGGTTTTGCGGGTACGGTCGCCACGCGCGGATACCGGGGCGACACGGCCAGGGGAGTAGCTTAAGACAAAAAGTGGAATTCATCAGAACGACAAATTTACGTGGTCAGCTGGCTTTGAGTCTAATCCTGTAACCGCCATTTATTCCGTCTTCTTCGAATTTTCCCGTCGCGCGCACCAAATCGCTCAGCTTCGCGTATCCGTAGGAACGAGCATCAAAATCCGGGTAGATCTTGCTTAGCTGACTTCCTACTTGCCCTAGCTTAACCCACCCATCTGGCTCATCAGCGTTTTGAACAACATTGCGAATAAGCTGATAGGCATGGTTCAATTCTTGCCTTGGCTTTGCGCTTTCGGTTTTCTTTGCCTGCGGGGTGTCCTCGGGCTGTTTCTCAATATTCTCGATATAAATAAACCGATTGCACGCCGCCACAAACGCCTTGGGTGCCTTGCGCTCTCCGATACCATAGACGTCCAGCCCCTGTTCGCGAATGCGGCTGGCGAGACGTGTGAAATCGCTGTCTGAGGACACTAGAACAAACCCGCTGAACCTGCCGGAATGCAGGATATCCATGGCATCAATGACCAAGGCAATATCGCTGGAGTTCTTTTTGGACGTATTGGCAAACTGTTGATGGGGAACGATAGCGTATTCGGCCAGAGACTTGGCCTCCCATCCCTGCGGCGGCCCATTGGAGAAGTCGCCGTATATCCGTCGTAGGCCAGCCTCTCCCAACGTAGCGATTTCTTCAAAAATTTCTGCTGCATGTTTTGCAGAGACATTGTCCGCATCAATCAGAACCGCAAGGCGGTCTGTTCGTCCTGTCGTCACCTGAATTCCTCAACCTTAAATTTAATTCATGGTGAGGAATGTAAGGAGCAAAAAGGGCGAGCAAAAGCCCGCCCTTGGAAAGTATTTTTATCTTGTCAGTAAACCACCACTGACCGGATGCTTTCACCCTTATGCATCAGGTCGAAGCCGTGGTTGATGTCGTCCAGACCCATGGTGTGGGTGATCATCGGATCGATCTCGATCTTGCCGTCCATGTACCAGTCAACGATCTTGGGCACATCTGTGCGGCCCCGCGCGCCGCCAAAGGCCGTGCCGCGCCACGAGCGGCCGGTGACCAGCTGGAACGGGCGCGTCGAAATCTCGGCACCCGCAGGGGCCACGCCGATGATGATAGATTCACCCCAGCCCTTATGCGCCGATTCCAGCGCGTCGCGCATCACGCCGACATTGCCGGTGGCATCGAACGTGTAATCCGCTCCGCCCTTGGTCAAGTTGACCAGATAGGGAACCAGATCGCCTTCGACCTCTTTGGGGTTCACGAAATCGGTCATGCCGAACTTGGTAGCCATCTCGACCTTCGAGGGGTTCAAGTCGACGCCAACGATCTGATCAGCCCCGGCCAGACGCAGGCCTTGAATAACGTTCAGGCCGATACCGCCCAGGCCGAACACGATGGCACGACTGCCGATTTCCACCTTTGCGGTGTTGATCACCGCACCGATGCCGGTGGTGACGCCGCAACCGATATAGCAAATCTTGTCAAACGGCGCGTCCGGGCGCACTTTGGCCAGCGCGATTTCCGGCAGAACCGTGTGGTTCGAAAAGGTCGAGCAGCCCATGTAGTGCAGGATTGGATCGCCATCCAAAGTCGAGAACCGCGACGTGCCATCGGGCATCAGGCCCTTGCCTTGGGTCTCACGGATCGCCTGACACAGGTTCGTTTTAGGATGCAGGCAGTATTCGCACTCACGACATTCGGGGGTATATAGCGGGATTACATGATCGCCGGGTTTCAGGCTGGTCACGCCCGGCCCGACCTCGACCACCACACCTGCGCCTTCATGGCCCAGAATAGCGGGGAACAGGCCTTCAGGGTCTGCCCCCGACAAGGTGAACTCATCTGTGTGGCAAATGCCGGTGGCCTTGATCTCAACCAGAACCTCGCCCGCTTGAGGGCCTTCGAGGTTCACATCCATAATTTCCAAAGGCTTGCCAGCCTGAACGGCGACGGCTGCACGGGTGCGCATAGTGCTTGTCTCCCAGTCTTGTTTGTCCAAACCCTGCGTCAAAAACGGGGTTCTTTCAACTATGCATTCATGACAGACTGGCTAAACAATTGATATTGAAGAAGCGACATTGCCCGCATGAGGAACGCCAATGCAACGATTTTTTCCGATCCTGGTCCTTCTGGCGGCCTGTTCCGAACCACCCCCACCCGAAGATATTCCGATTGAGCCAGAGGCCGCGCCGGTCGATCTGGCCTTTTGTCAGGGCGATCCATTTGCCGAGACCATTGGCCAGCCGGTTTCAACCATTCAGGCTGATTTGCCCGAACGCAGTCGCGTGCTGGGACCAAACGACATTGCAACCCAGGATTATCGGATCGACCGACTGAATGTGTTTGTGGATGATACCGGCGTGATCCAACGCCTGACCTGCGGCTGATCCTGGATCAACTCTATTTCCCGCGATAGATCAGCCAATCCGGAAGGTAGTCCAGCAACCGGATGACCCATGAAAACGGGGCCGGGAAATCGGTACGGAAACGACGGCGCGACATCGCTTTGATCACACGATCTGCCGCATCCTCAGCCGTCATCAACATAGGCATCTTGAAATTGTTCTTCTCGGTCAGGCGGGTCTTGATGAAGCCCGGGTTGACGATGCGCACCGTGACCCCGGTACCCGCAAGATCAAAGCGCATGGTTTCCGCCAGCGACACCAAAGCCGCCTTGCTGGCCGCATAGCCCACAGCCGCGGGCAAACCATGATAGCCAGACAGAGACCCGATCAGGGTGATATCGCCGTGACCGGCGCGCACGAAAGACGGAACCGTTTCACCCAGTACCCGCAATGCTCCGGTGTAATTCACATCCGTCATGGCCAGTACCGCCTCGGTATCCCAATCGGCGCTGCGCATCGGCTCGTAGGCCCCGGCATTGTAAACCAGCCCGTCGACCGCACCGGCATCTGCCACAGCACGGCGCACGGCATCCAGATCGGTGACGTCAAAAGGAACCGCGCGGGCATTCGGCAGGCTCGCGCAGATATCGGCCAGCCGATCCGCATTGCGCGCCGACAGGATCAGATTTGCCCCCCTGCGGCTGAGCCCCTCGGCCAAAGCGCGGCCCAGGCCCTCGCTGGCGCCAACGATCCAATAGGTTTTTCCATCAAAGCTGCTCATGTCTGGGCCGTATTGTGTTCTGATGCTTATTTTACGGATGGGCACGGATGCTGGATCACGCCGCCATACAGGAAATTCAGCGCAGACCTCACAACATAGAGCAGCATGGAAAATAATCGAAGTCTCATTGATCCGACATCAAACCTGCTGCGTATCCCCTTGTAAAATGTCGTACTAAGGGGATCACATGTTCGACGAAACGCGAGGCGAACGCAAGAAAATCGCAATCGTAGGTGCAGGCATTTCCGGTCTATCCGCAGCCTATTATCTGTCAGAAGATCACGACATCACTATTTACGAGGCCGAACCTCGGTTGGGGGGACATGCACGTACCGTCATGGCCGGCAAGAATGGCGATCAACCTGTCGATACCGGGTTTATCGTCTTCAACTATGCGACCTACCCCTATCTGACCAAGCTGTTTGACGAGTTGAACGTGCCGGTCATCAAATCCGAGATGAGCTTTGGCGCAACCATCGACAACGGTCGGATCGAGTATGGGCTGAACAACCTGCGCACCTTGACCGCGCAGAAACGCAATCTGGCGCGGCCGTCCTACTACAAGATGATCGCCGACATCCTGCGGTTCAGCAAAGAAGCGCCCGAGGCCGCCAAAGATGATGACACTACAATCGGAGAGTTGGTGGATCAGATGCGTCTGGGCCATTGGTTCCGTCACAACTATCTGATGCCGATGTGCGGCGCGATCTGGTCAACCCCGGTGGAGTTCGTGGATCAGTTCCCGGCGCGCTCGCTGGTACAATTCTTCCGCAATCATGCGTTGCTGGCCAGTGGCCGGGCCAATCAGCATCAGTGGTATACGGTCAAAGGCGGCAGCATCGAGTATGTTCGCCGCATCGACGCCGCCCTGCGCGAACGGGGCTGCGATATTCGACTGGCTGCCCCGGTCGATCACGTTCAGCGCGACGACATGGGCGTTTCGGTGACCAGTCAGGGCCACACCGACCAGTTTGATGAGATCATTCTAGCCACTCATTCCGACCAGTCTCGCGCCATTCTGGGCGACAATGCCACGACCGCCGAAGCTGCAGCATTGGAAGCGATCCGCTATCAGCCCAACAGCGCCATTCTACATTGCGATCCCAGCCAAATGCCCAAGCGTCGTGCCTGCTGGTCCAGCTGGACCTATCGCTCACAAGCCGGAAACGTTGGTGTCACCTATTGGATGAACCGGCTGCAAAATATACCGGACAGTGATCCGCTGTTCGTGACGCTGAACGCGTCGTCGGAAATTCCCGCGGATAAAATCTATGATCAGGTCGAGTTCGCCCATCCGGTGTTCGACAAGGCCGCCCTGAAAGCGCAAGGGCAAATCCGCGAGATGCAGGGACAGAACCGGACCTGGTTTGCCGGAGCGTATAACCGGCACGGGTTTCACGAAGACGGGATTGCCAGTGCGATGCACGTTGTGGATCGCATCAAGGGCACCTCGCAAACGATCGGAGCTGACCATGGCACTTTGGAACAAGACCCGGCCATCCCTGCTGTCGCGGCTGAATAAGCGCCTGTGGCGCGCGGGGCTTCTGTCCTTGACGCTGCTGGCCCCCGGTGGGCTGGCGGCTGATCCGCTGTCGAGCGAATTGCAAGACCCCAAACAGATCGGCAGCGGGACCTTTCGGTTTCTCGGCCTGCCGCTGTATGACGCAAAACTCTACACACCAGGCGGGGCCGCGTTCAACTGGAGCGAAGATTTTGGCCTGAAACTGACTTACCGCAAAAACCTGAAACAAAAGGCGCTGGTAGAATCGACGCTGGAAGAAATGGCCCGTCAGGGCAATCCGCAGCCCACGCAGGCACAGCTTGAAAAGTGCTTTCAGGCTGTCAGCAAGGGCGACAGCTATCTGGCGATCTCGGAAGGGCCAAACAAGGTCGGCTTCTGGCGGAATGGTACCCAGACCTGCACATTGGCGAGCAACGACATCAAGAAGTCCTTCATGTCGATCTTTTTGGGCGACAACACCCGCTCGGCCAGCTTTACGCAAAGCTTGAAGGGCCAGTGATGCTGTACCCCCGTGTCAGCCTGTACGCGCTGATGCTCGCTGCGGCGGGTATCCCGCTTTACATTCACCTGCCACGCTTTGCGGCGGTGAACTTGGGCATTGGTCTTGGGGTGATTGGCACGGTCCTTCTGGTGATCCGACTGGTCGATCTGGTTCAGGACCCGCTGATCGGCTGGGCCATCGACCGCTGGCCGGGAGGGCAGCTTCTGTTCGCAGCTTTGGCCGCGTTGGGATTGGCCATCGGCTTTCCCTTGCTGTTTGGCCTGCCGGAAGGCGCAAGTGTCACGGCCCTGATCGTGGTCCTGATCCTGCTGTTCTCGGCCTACAGCCTCGGTACGATCCTTTTATATGGTCGCAGCGCGACGCTTGCGAAAAAGGCCCATGCCAAAGAGCTGATGACACTCGCCGCCTACCGCGAAGGCGGGCAATTGACAGGCGTCGTGATCGCCGCCAGCGCCCCGGCCTTGTTCGTGGCCTTGGGCGCTTCCGCACAAGGATACCCCGCCTTTGGCCTGTTTCTGGGCTTGCTGGCGTTGCTGACCCTGATCGTGACGATCCCAATCTGGCGACGTACCCCGATCACCGGTCAGGGCCTGTCCTTCGCAGGCCTCGGTCAGGCCGGAGCGCTGCGCCTGCTGGCATTGGCACTGGTCAATAGCCTGCCGGTCGCCATCACATCCACCCTGTTCCTGTTCTTTGTCGAAGATCGCCTGCAACTGCCCGGCAAGGCTGGGCCGCTGCTGATCCTGTTCTTCCTGAGCGCCGGTGCAAGCGTTCCGCTTTGGGCCAAGCTCAGCAACCGGATCGGCCCGAAAAAGACTCTGATTATTGCCATGCCCTTGTCCATCGCGGGCTTCATCGGCGCAGCCAGTCTGGACGCCGGAGCCTTGGTTGGCTTCGCCATCATCTGCATCGCATCTGGCGCGGCGCTTGGGGCGGACATGGTTGTCCTGCCCGCTATGTTTTCCGTTGTGCTGACGCGCGCAGGGCTGAACGCCTCGGCCGCGTTTGGCATCTGGTCGTTTGCCGGCAAGCTGGGCCTCGCGCTCGCTGCCTTTTTCACTCTGCCACTGCTAGAGCGCAGCGGCTTTACACCCGGTCAAACCAATAGTGCCGAGGCTTTGAAAACACTCAACCTCGCCTATGCCGTCCTGCCCTGCATCCTCAAGCTTGGCGCATTCGGGATGGTTTTGACACTGCCCACGGAGGTTACAGCCAAATGAATACACTTATCGTGTTTCTACTCGCCATCCTCGCTGTTCTGGCGGCCAAGGGGCGATTCCTCAGCTTTCGCTCACAATCGCCAGCCGATTATGCGGGCACGGGCCCCAACTTCTCGCTGAAAGAGCACTTGAATGGCGAAATCCTGTCCGAAGGCCTGATTTATGGCCCGAATGGTAAGATGTCGAACAGCTTTGTCGCCCGCATGGTCGGCGAATGGAATGGCAATTCGGGTACACTGGCGGAATGGTTCACCTATTCCAACGGCAAACAGATGACCCGCAAATGGTACCTGACGCTGGGCACCGGCAACACGTTCATCGCCACGGCGGATGACATTGTCGGCGAAGGCAAAGGCGAAATCTCAGGCTCGACCGTCAAACTGACCTACAGGATCATCCTGCCCGAAGATGCAGGCGGGCACACGCTGGATGTGACCGACTGGATGTACCTGACGGAAAATGGCGCGATCATGAACCGCTCGGAAATGCGCAAATTCGGCATCAAAGTGGCCGAGTTGGTCGCCACGATGCGCCCCGCACCCGAGGTCAAGACCGCGCATCTGAACGGTGCAAATGGCTATGATTCCGAGGCAAAGACCAGGACCCTGCAATGATCCGCGCCCGCTTTGTCATCACCTTTGCCGCCATAGCTTGCGTTTTGGTTCTGGCTGCCTGCTCAGCCAAGCCCCGGGTGCCAAAGACCTTCCTGTCAGATCGCGAGCTGAACCTTGAGGAGTTTTTCGAAGGCAAAACCGTCGCGTATGGTCAGTTTCAGGACATCCTCGGCAACGTCCCGCGTCGTTTCACCGTGGATATCGATGGAACTTGGGACGGAGAAACGCTGACTTTGGTCGAGGATTTCGTCTATGACGACGGCGCAACCGAACAGCGTATCTGGACCCTGACCAAAACAGGTGAGGACACCTGGACCGGCACTGCCCCCGGTGTGCTTGGCACTGCCGAAGGGATCGAGCGGGGCGATACGTTCAACTGGAAATACAAGATCGACCTGCCGATCAAAGATGGCACCATGCGTGTGAAGTTCGATGACTGGATGTGGCTGCTGGAGGATGACCGCCTGCTGAACCGCGCCTATGTCTCGCGTTTTGGGGTCCGCATCGGCGAGGTAATCCTGTTCTTTGAGAAGAAATAGGCTCTAAATAAGGGCTATTTCACCTCCCGCATCAATCCGGCGAGTTCATTGATTTCAGCGCCAAACCCGGTCTCCACCTGATCCGCTGCAGCGCGTCGCACCTCATCGGGCTTGTTCTGACCCAGTTTCCAGGTGCCCTGAATATCCTCAACCTGCATTCTACACGGCACGATCATCCGCATCATCCGGGTCAGAGCATCCTCTGACATCTTACCTGTGACCCAAGGGGGTTTCGGCAGCAGTTTCTGTTCATAAAAAGCAGATTGCCGGTTCAGCAGATCCAACAATTCCTCCTGCGGGCGCAGCTCAAGACGGCCGATCAGATGAACCGCAACATAGTTCCAGGTCGGCACTTGATCATCCACGTCGTACCAGTCGGGCGAGATATACGCATCCGGCCCCGTCACCGCGATCCGCACAGTGCGCGGTTCCTTGAGCAGCCTGACAATCGGGTTTGACCTTACCAGATGCAACTCGGCCAGCTCACCCGTCTCGTCCAGCAAAAACGGGACGTGACTCATGATCGGCGCGGCATCGCCTGACACAGCCAAAACGCCAAAGCCACGGTCACGGGCAAAGGTTATATGCCGGGCGCGCTCTTCGGCGCGAAATGCGGGATTGGGGTGCATGAAAATCCTCCTGTCAAATCTCTTGCAGATCAGGTGAGTTCTATGCAAGGTCCTGCCTGTTCTCAGGGCGGGGCGAAATTCCCCACCGGCGGTATGCGGGCAATGATCCGTAAGCCCGCGAGCGGCCGCGGTTAACGGGGTGTCAGCAGATCTGGTGAGAAGCCAGAGCCGACGGTTACAGTCCGGATGGAAGAGAACGTGCATCGTGCCGCCCAGCGGCGCGCCTGCTCGTGATCGCCTTGGGTGACGTGTCTGTAACTCAGGAGGTCCGAATGACACACACCCGCTATGCCTTCATCAAAGCCAACTGGCACTCCGATATTGTCGACCGTGCACTCGATGGATTTCTGCAACTCATCCCCAGCGATCAGGTTGATGTCTTCGACGCCCCCGGCGCGTTCGAAATGCCCCTACTGGCCCGTGATCTGGCCCAAACCGGACGCTACGCCGCAATCGCCTGCGCGGCGTTTGTGGTGGATGGCGGGATCTACCGGCACGATTTTGTGGCCCAAGCCGTAGTTGATGGGCTAATGCGGGCCGGCCTGGACAGCGGCATCCCCGTCCTGTCGGTCTCACTGACCCCACATCAGTATCAGGAAACCGACCACCACAATGCCATCTATCGCGACCACTTCGTGCAAAAAGGCCGCGAGGCTGCACACGCTGCGCTTGCGATCTCCAAAGCCCGCCAGTCCTTGAAAGCGCAAGCCTGATCCACTTCATCTGGCCAAAAATATCCCGGGGGTGAATTGAGCCAGCGGCTCAAGAGGGGGCTGGCCCCCTCCCCCTTATCCGAAATCCGCTTGAGGCCAAGCCCTGTGCCCGCTAATCACATCCCTCAAAGGAGCATGCCCCATGTCGATGAACAGCTTTGGACACCTCTTCCGCGTCACCACCTGGGGTGAAAGCCATGGGCCCGCATTAGGTGCCACCGTTGATGGCTGCCCTCCGGGTGTGACAATCGACGCGACGACGATCCAACAGTGGCTGGACAAGCGCAAACCGGGGCAGAACAAATTCACCACCCAGCGGCGCGAGCCCGATCAGGTGAAAATCCTGTCCGGCGTTTTCGAAGGTCGGACCACCGGCACGCCAGTTCAGCTGATGATCGAGAACACGGACCAGCGCTCGAAGGACTACGGCGATATCATGGACAAGTTCCGCCCGGGTCACGCCGATATCACCTACTGGCAAAAATACGGCATCCGCGACTATCGCGGCGGCGGGCGCAGTTCGGCGCGCGAAACCGCCTCGCGCGTCGCGGCCGGAGGGCTGGCGCGTGAAGCGATCAAACAGATCGCGCCCAATGTGCAGATCACCGGCTACATGACCCAGATCGGCCCACACAGGATCGACCGCGCCAATTTCGACTGGTCGCAGATAGAACAGAACCCCTTCTGGACACCTGACGCCCAAGCCGCCGAGGACTGGGCCGCCTATCTGGACGACCTGCGCAAGTCCGGCAACTCGGTCGGCGCGATTGTCGAAGTCGTCGCGCGCGGCGTCCCCGCCGGATTGGGCGCGCCAATATACGCCAAGTTAGACACTGATCTGGCCGCGGCGATGATGTCGATCAATGCGGTCAAAGGCGTTGAAATTGGAGAAGGCATGGCCGCCGCTGAACTGACCGGCGAGGCCAATGCAGATGAGATTTTCATGGGCCAGAACGGCCCCCAATACAGCTCGAACCATGCGGGCGGCATTCTGGGCGGCATCTCGACCGGACAGGACATCGTGGTGCGCTTTGCGGTCAAACCGACCTCATCGATCCTGACCACGCGCAAGACGATTACAAAATCTGGCGAGGAAACCGAGATCATCACCAAAGGCCGCCACGACCCATGTGTCGGAATCCGAGCCGTGCCGGTAGGCGAGGCGATGATGGCCTGTGTGATCCTGGATCACCTGCTGCTGCATCGCGGTCAGATCGGCGAGAACCGTGGCCACATTGGCTAATCTCCGCACCCGGCTGCGCGGCATCGTCGCGCAGCGCATGCAGGCTGATCCGGCCCATGATCTGGCGCATCTGGACCGCGTCTGGCGCAACGCACAGGCTATCGCAGATGATCAGGCCAATATGCAGGTTCTCATGGCCGCGTGCTATCTGCACGATCTGGTCAACCTGCCGAAAAACGATCCGAACCGGCATCTCGCATCTCGTAAATCGGCACAAATATCAGGGTCTATATTGGACGATTTGGGCTTTGACGACCCCTCGATCCATGCCACGCAACATGCCATCGAAGCTCATAGCTACTCGGCCAATATCCCGCCTCGCTCGTCCGAGGCCCGCATCCTGCGCGATGCGGATCGCCTCGATGCGCTTGGGGCAATTGGGATTGCCCGGTGTTTCACTGTGGCCGGTGCTCTGGACCGGACGCTTTACGATCTTGATGACCCATTTGCAGAAAACCGCAATCTGGACGATCTGACATTCGCGATCGACCATTGGAAGATCAAACTGCTCGACCTACCGTCCGGTATGCTTACACAGAGCGGGCGGGATCTGGCGACCGCGCGTGTGTCAGTGATGCTGCGATATCTTGAGGCCCTGGCAGAGGAAATCGGCCACCCTGTTCCCGATCATTGGAAATCTGCATAATTGGTACAATCCCGTCGTTGATCTTTCCGCACCAAAGGCGCAGGTTCGCGGCACATGGCACAATCCTTAACATCGCATCGACCCATGCTTGCCGTGGGTCTGAAACTGGCCGCGCTGATGCTGTTCACCTCGATGTCGGCATTGGTCAAAGCCCTGTCCGAGGATTTCCCTCCCGGTGAGCTGGTCTTTTTCCGCTCGCTCTTTGCCGTTCCGGTGATCATTGCCTGGCTGATCTGGCGAGGGGAATTGGCGCAAGGCTTTGTGGTCAAAAAACCCATGGGTCATTTCTGGCGCGGCGTGCTGGGCACCAGCGCCATGGGCCTGACCTTTACCGGCCTCAGCCTGCTGCCGCTGCCCGAGGTCACCGCTATCGGCTATGCCACCCCGATCTTCACCCTGATTCTGGCCGCCGTCATGCTGGGCGAGCGTATTCGCATGATCCGCATCGGCGCTGTGGCACTGGGGTTGTTGGGGGTTTTGATCATGATCTGGCCCCGGCTGGGCAGCACCCAAATGGAAATGGCCGCAACCATAGGCGCGCTATGCGTCCTAGGCGCAACGCTGGCCCGCGCCTTTGTTCAAATCCATATCCGCCAACTGGTTAAGGTCGATCATCCCGCCGCCATCGTGTTCTATTTTTCGATGACCGCGACGCTACTCTCCTCGTTGACTGCGTTCTGGGGATGGACGATGCCGACCCTGAATCAGGCTCTAATACTGATTGCAATGGGCCTTGTCGGCGGGGTGGCGCAAATTCTGGTGACCTCATCCTATCGGTTCGGGCAAGCCTCAATGCTGGCGCCGTATGACTACACCACAATGCTTTTTGCCATCTTCATTGGCTATGTCTGGTTTGATGAACTGCCAACACTGGCCATTCTGCTGGGGGCTACTCTCGTGATCGCGGGCAATGTGGTCGTGATCTGGCGCGAGCATCAGCTTGGGCTGGAACGCGGCAAGGCCCGTTCGGTCACGGACCCCAAAGCCTGATCTTTACCTTTCGCAAACTTCGCCTAGGTTGGGCGGAACAATCAATAAGGGTGCCCCATGAGCGACGCGCAGGATCACAAGGAAAAAATGCAGAAGGTGCAGGCCAAGCACCGCAAGAAAGTGTCCGAGGCGGTCGATCCGGGGCGCGGCCTGGTTCTGATCAATACTGGCAAGGGCAAGGGGAAGTCCTCGGCAGCCTTTGGTGTTGTGATCCGTGCGCTGGGCTGGGGGCAAAAGGTTGCCGTTGTTCAGTTCATCAAAGGCAAATGGAAAACGGGCGAGCGCCGGTTCTTTCAAGACCGCGATCTGGTGACGTGGCACACGATGGGCGAAGGTTTTACCTGGGACACACAAGATCGCGAACGCGATATTGCCGCCGCTACCGCCGCCTTTGACAAGGCATGCGATCTGATGGCTGGCGGGGATTATGATCTGGTCGTGCTGGACGAGATTAATATCGCGCTGCGGTATGAATACCTGTCGGTCGAAGGTGTACTAGACGGTCTCAAGGCGCGGTCGGATAAGACTAGCGTTTTCCTGACGGGCCGCGACGCGCCGCAAGCACTGCGTGACTATGCCGATCTGGTCACTGAAATGACCGAAGAAAAACACCCTTTCCAATCGGGCATCAAGGCACAGCGTGGCGTTGATTACTAAGGGGTTTTGTAGCGGGCAGGATGCAAGGGCCACACCTGCCTTATTCAAAGCGCCTTAGAAGTACATTTTCAAAGATATAGCGTATCGAATCCGTGCGACTGGTGGCGCTTTCAGACAATGTTACGTCTTCGGGCCGTTCAGAAATCGCGCTCTCGCGTTTCGTGCAGTCGAAATAGGCGGCAAAGTCAGTGTCGCAGCAGCTGCAGCCACAAGCGGTTGCAGCGTCATGCCGTGCAATGATCTCTTCAAGCGGATCGCCCATACCAGAACCCTACGCGGTCGTTTTCGGAGCGGCGGCACGCCATCACCAAGTTGCGCGCTAAGCCTGCAAACCACCCCGAAACCTATGGCCGGACGAGGTACAATCCGGCGTTGGTTTTTATCTGACTGTTTTTGTCGATTATTTCAAGGAAAAAACGCCCTCGAAAAACAACGAGGGCGCAAGTCACAGGGAAACAAGTCTCAGATGGACTGACCTTGCGGATCCAAAGTCACCGACCAAAGCTCGGTATCGGCACGATCCATCAGGCGCACCGTCATCTGTTGTGTGCCGCCATCAATGTCGACCAGACCAAAGAACTGCAAACCAGCGCTTGGGGGAAGGTTGACGCCCTGCCCTTCGGCGGGGGCTTTGACAAATTTTACCTCGGGACCGAACGTGCTATCCAGCGCATTCGGGCCAAAGGTTCCCGCGTGGAGAGGACCAGACACAAACTCCCAAAACGGTTCAAAATCTTGGAATTGAGCTTTGTTAGGGTCATAGTAGTGCGCCGCGGTATAGTGCACGTCCGCGGTGAACCAGACAGTGTTGGTGACGCCTGCAGTTTTGATGAACCGCAGCAGATCGGCAATCTCTAACTCGCGCCCCTTGGCTGGTCCACTATCACCGTTCGAGATCGCCTCTGCCCCGGCCTGTTCCTTCCAGTTGTCCCAGACAATCAAGCCAATCGGCATGTCCGAGGCGATGACTTTCCAGGTCGCTTGTGATGCTGCAAGCTCGCGCTTTAGCCAATCCAACTGTGCCGCACCCAGAATGCGGGACTGGTCCGTGATCTCATCTTCCATCGCCGGACCGTTCGGGCCGCGATAGCTCCGAAGATCCAGGAAGAACACGTCCAGCATAGGACCGTATGATATCTTTCGATAAACCCGACCGGGTTCAGCCGGTGTGATCCGCAGCGGCGTCATCTCATGAAAGGCACGACCCGCGCGGGCTTGCAGAACATGCACCGATTTCTCTGAATACCGGTCATCGGAAATCAGGTCTTTGGCATCCGACCAGTTGTTCACCACCTCATGGTCATCCCACTGGAAAAAGGTCGGGCAGACCGCATTCATCGCCCGCACATGTTCGTCCATCATGTTGTATTTCCACTGGGCGCGGAATTCATCCAGTGTTTCCGCAACCTTGCGTTTCTCGTCAATCAAGGTGGCGTTCCTCCAGATCACCTGCCCATCTTTTTCAACCTCGTCCTGCATCGGGCCATCGGCGTAGACCGTATCGCCAGAATGGATGAAGAAATCGGGCCGGTGCTGGCTCATGGTCGCATAGGTGCGCATTCCATCGTCGTCGATGCCCCAGCCCTGACCGGCGGTATCCCCTGACCAAGCAAACCGAATATTGCGACGTGCGGTCGGCGCGGTGCGGAATTGGCCAATAATAGGCTCTGATATGGTGTTGATATCGCTCAGATCAGCGGCCACAAAACGATAGAAGATATCCTGATCCGAGGGCAGCCCATCGATAAGACGCTTAACCGCAAAATCGCTGTTTGGGATGGCATCCATTGGCGGTAATTTGCGGGCATCGGCAAAGCTCTCGGTGGTCGAAACCTCCATCATCACGCGCGCCGGGCGATCTGTACGGGTCCAGATCATGCCAGAGCTTGTGTCCACATCGCCCGACTGAACGCCGTGGGTAAACACCGGGCGCGAAGCGGCGCGGCTGATCGCTGGCATCGACAGCGAGGCTGCGGCAGCGGTGCTGCCAGCCAGAAACATGCGGCGGTTGGGGCGAAGGAATTTGGTCATGGGGGCTCTCCTGTCTGGACACCTGTTCGAAGGCGCGCGATTGGTAAGCCGCAGTGAACCGCCCATTTGTAAAACGGACGGCTCAGTTTCTTGAAACTATCACGATGATATTATGAAGCCCTGTGGATAACTGCTCAGGCAGCTACGCGTTGCTCGGGTGCGCTGAGCGAGATAACCGCGACGACTGCAGCCCCGTTCAGCCAGTAGAATGCTGCGTCCAGACCCGAAAACCCAAACATGCTGGGTGCAAACAGGAATGTAATGCCGACCAGCAGATCGACAGCCAGATGAAATTTGTAGGGCAACACGCGCCAGATGCCGAGGTGGTGATCCGTCAGGACAGTCAGCACGAAGGCTGCCGCCCCGGTGACGACAGACAGCCACAAAGCCAGCGGATTTGATTGACCCAGTCCAAGCACGAAGGGCAGCACCATCAGGGCGATAGCGACAGGATAGTCCAGATACGCGTGGACGGAGCGAGTGACAAAGCGAACAGACATTGCGATTTCCTTTCCTGGGTTGGTATGGCCCCAAGTTAGGTGCAGGTAGTTGGTCGCAGAATTCCGGATCGTACGCGAAATGGTGCAGATCGTTCAGAAACCTGATCGATCAGTGCATCGATCGATAGGCTGCCGGGGATAGGCCGATCTGTTTCTTGAACACTCGGGAAAAGGCGGCTTCGGAAGCATATCCAACCTCTGCCGCCGCATCAGCCACATTCCAGCGCGCCTCGGTCAGGCCATGGCAGGCGATTTGCATGCGCCAATCGGTCAGATATTGCATTGGCGTGGTTGCCATCTTCTCAGCAAAAAGCTGTGCGAAGGCAGTGCGTGACATCCCCGCCTCACGCGCCAGAGACTCAACGCTCCACTCCTGCGCGGGCGCTTGATGAAATGCAGTCAAAGCGCGCGAGATACGAGGGTCAGCAAACCCCGCAAGGGCCGAATCGGTAGGGCTTTGATGTTCAAGATGGGCGCGGATTGCCTGCGCAAACAGCACTTCCGAGAGTTTCAGTGCGATCAAGTCACCGCCAATCCGCGCACCGCTAACCTCAGACCCGATCATGCGAAGGGTGGCTTCGATCCAGGCCCCGGCCTCTTCGCCATAGTTCTCGATCAGGATGTAAGGTGGCAGGCGGTCGATCAGCATATGGCCGGTACCTTGGCGCCCCGGCGGACCCGTGAATGAGAAGTGACCACAGATCAGCTGAGTGTCACGCCCGGTCTCTTCACCGCCATAAACCAGCACACCATCCCCCTGATAACCCGACTCCTCCAGCACCTGTTCAAGCGGCAACGCATCCACCGGCTGGACCTCGTTGCACAACAGTGCATGGGCAGAACCGTGGGGGATCAGGATTAGGTCGCCTTGCTTAAGACGCACAGTTTCGCCCGTGTTAGAGACAAATATTTTCAACTCACCCCGTTGCACAAAGTGGAAGCGCGCCACATTCTGATAGGACGGCACCTGGACACCGAAGGGTGGCGTGAAAGAGGTTCGGAAGTAGAACGTTCCCCTTAGGGACAGACGTGTCAGGATATCGCTCAGCAGGTCTAGCATGGGTGTAACCTACAGCGGCCCATACATTCGTCCAGCTGTCTGAGCGATCTGCACAAGAACTTGAACGATGCGCAAAGAAAAACCCCCGCCTTACGCGAGGGTTCAGGGCTGATGCGTCAACGTCGCTTAGGTGCGCACCAGTTTCTCATAGTCTTCGGCGATCTCACGCGTGATGTCGCCCACCTCAAACGTGTAGTCACCGATTTGGCCTACAGGCGTGACCTCGGCCGCTGTGCCGGTCAGCCAACACTGTTCGAAATCCGCCATTTCTTCGGGCTTGATGCGGCGTTCATGGACCGTGAGGCCCTTGTCTTTCAGCATCTGAATCACGGTCTGACGTGTAATGCCATTCAAGAAGCAATCGGCCAGCGGGGTGTGCACCTCTCCGTCCTTGACGAAGAACACGTTCGCACCGGTTGCTTCGGCCACATAGCCGCGCCAGTCCATGAACAGCGCGTCGGAACACCCCTTGGCTTCGGCCTTGTGCTTTGAGATCGTGCAGATCATGTACAGGCCTGCCGCTTTGGCGTGCACCGGGATGGTTTCAGGGCTGGGGCGCTTCCATTCTGCGATATCCAGCTTGGCACCCTGCATCTTGGCATCGCCATAATAGGCACCCCAAGGCCAGACCGCGATGGCCATACGCACCGGGTTCTTGGCCGAGGCGACACCCATATCCTGACCCGATCCGCGCCAGACGAGCGCCCGCACATAAGCGTCCGTCAGACCGCTGGCTTTCAGGGTTTCTTCCTTGGCGGTTTCGATATCATCGACCGAATAGGGCATCGGCATGTCCAAAGCCTCAGCCGAGGCAATCAGACGCTCGGAATGTTCGCGGCTTTTGAAGATCTTGCCGTTATAGGCACGCTCACCCTCGAACACAGAGGACGCATAGTGCATTGCGTGGGTTAGAATATGTACGTTCGCCTCACGCCATGGAACCAGCTTGCCATCCAGCCAGATGGTGCCATCACGATCATCATACCCCGCCATGCGAAACCTCCAGCCTTGGGTTGAATTTCCGATTGTTGCGCTATTTAGGTCCGATGCGGACACAATCTTGCGCAAAAACTGCGATTCGATACCTGTCTGCCCTTGGAATGTCAATAACGCTGACATAAACTCGAAGCCGTGTAACGCATGAGGCATGATATGTCCGAAATCCGCCCCGCCCCAAAGTTTGGGGGCGAAAGCCTGTTGTTTCTTACTGATGAGCAGTTGCGGCAGGGGATCGAGGCCATGTTCTTTGCCTATCGCGGCTTTACTGCTGATCCCGATCGCATCCTGTCCGAGATGTCTTATGGCCGCGCCCACCATCGGGCGATCCATTTCGTCAATCGCGCACCGGGTACGACGGTCAACAACCTGCTGGCCATTCTGGGTGTGACAAAGCAATCCCTGAACCGTGTGCTACGGACATTGATTGAGGATGGTATGGTCGAAAGCCGGGTTGGAACCGTGGACAAGCGCGAACGGCATCTGTTCCTGACGGAAAAAGGCCACGCGCTCGAGGCAACTCTGTCCGACGCTCAGCGCGCGCGGATGCGGGCCGCCTACAAGGATGCCGGGCCCGAAGCCGTCGCCGGATTTCGTAAAGTTCTTGAAGCGATGATGGATGCTGATATGCGTCATGCTTACACGAAGTTGCGGGATACGACCTCATGAGCGATATGGACGCCCATCTGCTGATCGTCGACGATGACGAGCGCATTCGCGATCTGCTGAAGAAGTTTCTGATGCGGAATGGGTTTCTGGTGACCGCAGCCCGCGACGCAGCCCATGCGCGCCGGGTGCTGTCGGGGCTGGATTTCGACATGATCGTGCTGGATGTGATGATGCCCGGCGAAGATGGCGTAAGCCTAACCAAATCACTGCGCGAAACGCACAGCACACCGATCCTCTTGTTGACCGCCCGGGGGGAAACCGAGCATCGGATTGCGGGATTGGAAGCCGGGGCCGATGACTATCTGGCCAAACCGTTCGAGCCGAAAGAGTTGCTGCTGCGCATCAACGCCATTCTAAGACGCATGCCCGAAACGCCTGCGCAGGATGCAGCAGCTAAGATCCTGACATTGGGGCCGATCCGCTATGACATTGAACGCGGCGAGATGTGGCAGGGTGAAGACCCGGTGCGCCTGACCGCGACCGAGAGCCAGTTGATGAAGATATTCTCGGCACAGCCGGGTGAGCCGATCAGTCGGGCGAAACTGGTTGAGGATCTGGGCCGCGACAAAGGACAGGCGCAGGAACGCGCGGTGGATGTGCAGATCACCCGTCTACGTCGGAAGATCGAGCAGGATCCGAAGCAGCCTCGGTACCTGCAGACGGTCCGGGGGGCCGGATACATGCTGGCCCCGGATTGATTTGGCCGCTGCGCGGCGATTTTATGCCTTCGGCGAGGATATTTTTAGCCATATGAACAGGGGATCCCGATGAAGACTGCCTTGCTGACCCATGCCGATTGTCTGGGACATGTGACGCCGGATGGACATCCTGAGCGGGTGGCGCGCTTGGAGCATATTCTTCATGCGCTGGAGCCTTTGGATCTGGATCGCAGAACAGCGCCGATGGCGGCGGATGATGATTTGTTGCGGATTCATCCGGAGAACTACATCCGGGATATTCGCGCAGCGCGTCCAGCTGACGGCTATACGCAAATTGATGGGGATACTTTTATGTCTCCGGGCTCGGTCGATGCGGCCTATCGCGCGGCGGGCGCCGTCGTGCGGGCGGTCGATCTTGTACTTGGGGGAGAGGTTTCGAACGCTTTTTGCGCGATCCGGCCACCGGGCCATCATGCGGAAACCGACAAGGCCATGGGGTTTTGCCTGTTCGGCAATGCGGCGCTGGCAGCGAAAAATGCGCTGGATCATCACGGGCTAAGCCGCGTCGCGGTCGTCGATTTCGATGTGCACCACGGCAATGGCACGCAGGAGCTGCTGTGGGACGAGAAGCGCGCGCTGGTAATAACCAGCCAGCAGATGCCCTTGTGGCCCGGATCGGGACGACCGGATGAGACCGGCGCATATGAAACCATTGTGAACATTCCCCTGGCCCCCGGCACGGGTGGGTCTGAGATGCGGGCAGCTTATGAGGCGCAGGCGTTTTCGCGTCTGCGGGCGTTCAAACCTGAGTTGATCATCATCTCAGCCGGGTTTGACGCCCATCAGGACGATCCGCTGGCCAATTTGAACTGGTCGATGGGCGATTTTGCATGGGTCACGGCTGAGCTGTGCAAGATCGCGGGTGAGGTTTGTGAGGGCCGTATCGTCTCGACTCTGGAAGGCGGGTATGATCTGAACGCACTGGCCGAGGCGACACGCGCCCATGTGGAAGAACTGATGAAGGCAGCACAATGACTGATACTCCCGTTGAACAGATGACGTTTGAACAGGCGATGAAAGAGCTTGAAGCTGTGGTCGGCCAGTTGGAACGCGGCGACGTGGCTCTGGATCAGTCAATTGCGCTTTATGAACGCGGGGCTGCCTTGAAGAAACGCTGTGAAGATGAGTTGAAGCGGGCCGAAGAGAAGGTTGCCGCGATCACTTTGGACGCGGGCGGCCAGCCAACCGGGACGACACCTGTCGACGGTCAGTAAATGTTTCGGGGAAGGCTGGCACAGGACGCCGCGCAGATTCAGGCGCAGTTTGACCATGTGCTGAAGGGCTTCGATGATTTCGACGTGACGCGGGCCATGGGCTATGCCACCCGGGGCGGCAAGCGGTTGCGTGGGTTTTTGGTGCTGGAAAGCGCCCGCCTGCATGACGTGGACGAGGCCCACGCCATTTGGCCCGCCACAGCGATTGAGGCATTGCATGCCTACTCTTTGGTCCACGACGATCTGCCCTGCATGGATGATGATGACCTGCGGCGCGGGCGCCCCACGACCCATGTAAAATGGGATGAGGGAACGGCGGTTCTGGCCGGGGACGCGCTGCAGACCCTGGCCTTTGAGCTGTGCACACGCCCAGAGGTGGGCAATGCCGAAATTCGCGCGGATCTGGCCTTGTCGCTGGCCAAAGCCAGCGGTGCGCAGGGCATGGTTATGGGTCAGGCTCTGGACATCGCTGCTGAATCGGCGGCCAAGCCTTTGTCGCTTGAGGAGATCACCCATTTGCAAGCAGGCAAAACTGGTGCTTTGATCGAATGGTCTGCCTGCGCCGGCGCGCGTCTGGCACAAGCTGATCCGTCCGCCTTGCGCCAATATGCCCAAGCCCTTGGCCTTGCTTTTCAAATTGCAGATGACATCTTGGATGTAGAAGGTGATGCGGAGCGCGCCGGGAAACGGCTGCAGAAAGATGCGGATGCGGGCAAAGCCACGTTTGTGTCGCTGCTGGGGTTGGGACCGGCCAAAACCCGTGCGGCAGAACTGGTGGATCAGGCTTGCGCCGCGCTGGATGGATATGGACCGAGGGCCGAAACCTTGAAGGATGCCGCCCGCTTCGTTATTGCCCGGGACAGCTAAGTCAGGAACGCGCTAAATGTCTGATCGTCCGAACACGCCTCTGCTGGACCTTGTGAATCGTCCTGCTGACCTCAAGCAGTTTTCGGACGCGCAGTTGCATCAGGTGGCGCTGGAGTTGCGGACCGAGACGATTTCCGCCGTGTCCGTCACCGGCGGCCATCTGGGTGCGGGACTGGGCGTTGTGGAACTGACGACGGCGCTGCACGCAGTCTTCGACACGCCGCGCGACAAGATTGTCTGGGATGTAGGGCACCAGTGCTATCCGCATAAGATCCTGACAGAACGTCGGGATCGTATCCGCACCCTGCGGATGAAAGATGGCCTCAGCGGCTTCACCAAACGCAGCGAAAGCCCCTATGATCCGTTTGGCGCGGCCCATTCAAGTACGTCTATTAGCGCAGCGCTCGGCTTTGCGGTTGCGCGCGATCTGGGTGGCGTGACGCCTGAGGGGCTGGGTGACGCGATTGCGGTGATCGGCGATGGGTCGATGTCGGCGGGTATGGCCTTTGAGGCGATGAACAATGCGGGCCACCTCAAAAAGCGCCTGATCGTGATTCTGAACGACAATGAGATGAGCATTGCCCCTCCGGTGGGTGCGCTGTCCAATTACCTATCGCGCATCTATGCCGAGGAACCGTTTCACGATCTGAAAGCCGCTGCTAAGGGTGCGGTGTCGCTGCTGCCTGAGCCGTTCCGCGAGGGGGCCAAGCGCGCCAAGGAGATGCTGAAAGGCATGGCCGTTGGCGGCACTTTGTTTGAAGAGCTTGGCTTTTCCTATCTCGGTCCAATCGACGGGCATGATCTTGACCAATTGCTGCCGGTGCTCCGCACGGTCAAAGCGCGTGCGACGGGTCCGATCCTGATTCACGTTCTGACCAAGAAGGGCAAAGGCTACGCCCCCGCCGAGCAAGCCCGCGACAAGGGCCACGCCACCGCCAAGTTCGATGTGGTGACGGGCGAGCAGAAAAAGGCGCCATCGAACGCACCATCTTATACGTCGGTCTTTGGCAAGACGCTGGTGGAAGAGGCCGCGCGCGATGACAAGATCGTGGCTGTCACGGCGGCAATGCCGGATGGGACCGGGCTGAACCTGTTTGCGGAACGCTACCCGTCGCGCTGTTTTGATGTGGCGATTGCGGAACAGCACGGGGTGACCTTCTCGGCCGCGCTGGCGGCAGGCGGGATGAAACCCTTCTGCGCGATCTATTCGACTTTCTTACAGCGCGGATACGATCAGGTGGTGCATGATGTGGCGATCCAGCGCCTACCTGTCCGCTTTGCTATCGACCGCGCCGGGCTGGTCGGTGCCGATGGCGCGACCCATGCAGGGTCCTTTGACATTGCCTACCTGTCAAACCTGCCAGGTATGGTTGTCATGGCCGCCGCAGATGAGGCGGAACTGATGCATATGGTGGCCACCGCAGTCGCACATGACGAAGGCCCCATCGCGTTTCGCTATCCACGTGGCGAAGGTGTGGGCGTTGACCTGCCCGAACGCGGAGAGGTGCTGGAGATCGGCAAGGGCCGCATGATCCAGGAAGGCGCGCGCGTGGCATTGCTCTCCTTTGGCACACGCCTCGCCGAGGTGCAGAAAGCCGCCGAGTCGCTGGCCGCACGGGGAATCACGCCCACCATCGCAGATGCCCGTTTCGCTAAGCCACTGGATCGCGATCTGATTCTGGGTCTGGCGGAAACGCACGAGGCGCTGATCACTATTGAAGAAGGCGCTGTGGGCGGGTTCGGCAGCCACGTCGCGCAATTGTTGGCGGATGAAGGGGTGTTTGATCGGGGCCTGAAATACCGGTCAATGGTTTTGCCCGACATCTTTGTCGATCAGGCCAGCCCGGCAGATATGTATGCCGTGGCAGGTATGAATGCCGAACATATCGAGGCGAAAGTCCTGGATGTTCTGGGCGTCGCATCGATCGGAGAAAAGCGCGCGTAAGCGCTAAGCTGAGCTTGGGTGCAACGCTCGCAGGCTTATCTGCGACCGCCAATGCCATCGTTTTGCTTCTCATGGAGCACGCTATGAAAAAGAGCTTTGGTTTCCGATTGGTCTAGGCCCCCATCGAAACGCTCGTCATCAGATGAGTCAGGAGCAAGATTTCCCGGTATGGAAATACGGACTGTTTTGTTTTCCAACCATTGGTTTAGAAGCGACTTAATCGACATTGTTAAACTCCAGCGCGTGTATTTCTCAATCAATGAGGTCGCTGCGGGCCGTTTCCGAACCGTGAGGGGGAACTGGCTCAAGGAAATTTTGTGAGTGAGCGGAACCCGCAGCGACACGGCGCATTTACGAGTTTTACTTGACCGTGAAAGGTATGGAATTCCGCCAGTTTTTGCGTTTATTGACCGGTCAGTCAAAATTTTCGTTGGCAAGCTTACGTTTACGTCAACTTTCTGACCAAGCGGTATTAGATTTGGACGTTGCGTCACATTCGTTCGATCGCTTCGGTAAGTGCTTTAAAGCCAGTTTTGGTGCCGCTGAAGGGACTCGAACCCCCGACCCCATCATTACGAATTGTTTTCCGAGTTCGTGCTAGGCAGTTGGATGGAGCTTGAACATGTCGCTCTCAGTCTCATAAGAGCTTAGCAATAAAGGACTTTCACTCACCGATTCGTAGCACGGTCTTTGATATAGTGGCCAGCGATTGCACTCTGCCGCCCTACTAAAACCCTACAATTCCTGATCTGCCCTACTAATTAAACCAAATCCAACACCCGGCCCCATCAACGGGTATGCAGAATTGGGGTAGTAGCGGAACCGCGCCCGTTCCACGATTGACGTTTCCAAACCGAACCCAGGGATTGAAAGCAACCTCAAACTTAACCCCGCAACCGAGTGGAACTGATGATAGCTGGTCACTTCTGCAAGCGCATTAGAATAGTGCCTGACGAATACAGAAGAGCATTGCGACTAGGATATGATGGCACGGGCTGTGTACGCTTTTGTAGGAGATCATGATCAAACCTTTGTTTGATTGTTGCGGTCAACAAGAGTCGCTCTAGTCGCACCAAAGCAACTATTCAAAACCAACAAAGATCCCATCTTCACAAATTCGCGGTGTTGATAAATCAGAGATCTATCGGTAGGCGATCAGTAGATTCGATCTCACGTGCGTTGTAGTGAGACAAGCTGCTACAATCCGTGCTCATTCAGTACGAATTCAACGCGCTCGCGCACTGATACTCTTGGCAAAACCAAAACACTGTAGCCAAGGTCATTCAATGCGCGCCTGATGCGATGATACTCTTGAACTGCAGCATCGAAATCGTGTCTTCGTACAGCGTCGCTTGCGAACAGTTCTTCCCAAGGTGGAAACAAAAATACTGGTTCGGCGTAAATACGTTCATCACCAAGCGTTTCACCCAGCGACGGCCCGCCCGAGTATTCCAACGCAACCGCCGCGTCGATTAGACCTCTATCAAAAACCACAGGTCCATTACGGGCCTGAGCCGTATCTAAGTCCGAACGAGCGATTTCGACGGCGCGTATTGCGAATGCGTTCATATTAATCCAGGGCAAGGCTTTGCCACCACTAGTGATTTCTTCCTCGACGATGCGCCGACCCGGTTCTGGGACAACTTCAAATCCACGTTCACCGAGGGCATCCAGAAGCGTGGATTTCCCCCCGCAGGAGCAGCCTGTCAGCAAGATTAACCTGTTTCTCAAAATCAATCCTCTTTATCTGCTCAAATGAAAATCAAGCTCCGAAAACATCGATTGCGCAGGTGGTGCCGAGGATTCCAGCTATGCCCACTGCAGTCTAGCCAGCTGAGGCAACTTGTGGGCTTAATATAAAGCAGTTCTCAAATTTGCATTGCGACCCTAAATAGACAAAGCCCTGTTAGGGTCGCGCCCAACTTTCAAAACTACTAGTTCGGCGCCCTTCTGTGCGGGCGCCGATGAGTTCAAAACCGGAAGGTTGCTTTGAGCTCAGCAACTACACCGTAGTCGCCATCGAAGGTTG